>NZ_JBLYED010000039.1:0-62448 GCF_048515765.1 Pseudomonas sp. H11T01
AACACGACCTTATTAACTCCTTCGGGCTTCGCTGAACAGAAGCGTAACCGCTGTCGAAAACTGCGCAACTCATTGTTTAGCAAGGAGTTTTCCGTTTCGACTGCGCCGGAAGTGGGGCGAATTATAGACGTCCAGAATCTGCCGTCAACCTCTAATTTCAGCCTTATTCCGATTTGAGCGTAATACGCGCAAATGCCTTCTTTCCGGCCTGACAAACGTGGGTCGCACCCAATGCATATATATAGGTGCGATCAACCACCTCACCATCTATACGCACACCGCCAGAGCCAAGAAGATCGCGCGCTACTGCCGAGTTTTTCACCAGACCTGCCTTATTAAGGACGGCGGCAATCGGCATATCTTCAGCAGCAGTCAATTCGATCTCAGGCACATCGTCCGGCAGCTCGCCTTCCTTCATGCGATTGCCAGCAGCACGATGAGCGTTCGCCGCAGCCTCTTCACCATGGAAGCGCGCAACGATCTCTTCAGCGAGCTTGATCTTGATGTCACGAGGATTTGCGCCAGCTTCTACATCAGCTTTAAAGACCGCAATCTCATCCATCGAACGGAAGCTCAGCAATTCGAAGTAGCGCCACATCAGTACATCAGGAATCGAAACCAGCTTGCCGTACATGACACCCGGCGCCTCCTGAATACCAACATAGTTACCCAGCGACTTGGACATCTTCTTCACACCATCCAGACCTTCAAGCAGCGGCATGGTGAGAATGCACTGTGCCTCCTGCCCATAAGCGCGCTGCAACTCACGCCCCATCAGCAGGTTGAACTTCTGATCCGTACCACCCAACTCAATATCGGCACGCAGCGCAACCGAGTCATACCCCTGAACCAGCGGATAAAGAAACTCATGGATCGCGATCGGCTGATTGGTCGAGTAGCGCTTATCGAAGTCGTCGCGCTCAAGCATGCGCGCTACGGTGTACTGCGAGGTAAGGCGAATGAAATCCGCCGGCCCCATCTTGTCCATCCAGGTGGAGTTGAACGCCACCTCGGTTTTGGCCGGGTCAAGAATTTTGAATACCTGGGTCTTATAGGTCTCGGCATTTTCGAGAACCTGCTCGCGTGTCAGCGGCGGACGAGTTGCGCTCTTGCCGCTCGGATCACCGATCATCCCGGTGAAGTCACCTATAAGGAAGATCACCTGGTGACCCAGATCCTGGAACTGGCGCAGCTTATTAATAAGCACCGTGTGACCCAGGTGCAAATCCGGTGCAGTCGGATCGAAACCAGCTTTAATACGTAGCGGCTGGCCACGCTTGAGCTTTTCGATCAGCTCGGACTCGACCAACACTTCTTCCGCACCACGTTTGATCAGCGCTAGCTGCTCTTCAACCGACTTCATAACAGACCCGCAGGCTCAGATTCAAAGGGAACCAACCATACAAGATCGCGGACTAATTACAAGTTTTGCCCGGCGTACGGAGGCCAATCCGCGAACAGAGTGTCCGCGAGCTTGCTTCACAGATGATTTGGTTATATTTTATACAGTTATTTCGTCTTCATCATGTCATTCATCTTTTCCAATTCATCTTCATCAAAGTCAAATCACCTATGACCACTGAACCTTCTAAAGCGCCGCCGCTTTATCCGAAGACCCACTTGCTCGCAGCAAGTGGCATCGCCGCCCTCCTCAGCCTGGCGCTCCTGGTATTCCCTTCCAGTGATGTAGAAGCAAAAAGAACAACTCTGAGTCTCGATCTGGAAACCCCGATTGAGCAACTGACACAAGATCAAGACGCCTCCAGCGCCGAACAAGCCACAAATGAAGCGGTAGCCTCTCCGTTCGCCCAGATCGAAAACGACTCTGAAGACACCCGGGAAACCGCTCAAGCACAGTCTGCTCCAGCGGTTGTAGAAGAGAAAAAAGCCCCTGGCCACAGGGAAGTAATTGTTGCCAAGGGCGACACGCTTTCCACGCTATTCGAGAAAGCTGGCCTGCCGGCAGCGTCGGTGCATGAGGTCCTGGCCAGCGATAAACAAGCCAAGCAGTTCTCGCAACTCAAACGCGGCCAGAAACTCGAGTTCGAAGTAGGCCCCGATGGCCAGCTGAACAATTTGCACAGCAAGGTCAGCGACCTGGAAAGCATTACTCTGACCAAGGGTGCCAAAGGCTTTGCGTTCAACCGCGTTACTACTAAGCCCGCCGTGCGTTCCGCCTATGTTCATGGCGTGATCAACAGCTCACTCTCACAGTCCGCCGCGCGTGCCGGTCTGTCCCATAGCCTGACCATGGACATGGCCAGCGTGTTTGGCTATGACGTCGATTTCGCCCAGGATATTCGCCAGGGTGATGAGTTTGAGGTGATCTATGAACAAAAGGTCATCAATGGCAAGACCGTCGGCACCGGTCCGATCCTTTCCGCACGCTTCACCAACCGCGGCAAGACCTATACCGCCGTGCGTTACACCAACAAACAAGGTAACAGCAGCTACTACACCGCTGATGGCAACAGCATGCGCAAGGCGTTCATTCGTACCCCGGTCGACTTCGCCCGCATCAGCTCGCGCTTCTCTATGGGTCGCAAGCACCCGATCCTGAACAAAATCCGCGCCCATAAAGGCGTCGATTACGCAGCCCCGCGCGGCACGCCAATCAAGGCGGCCGGCGATGGCAAGGTTCTATTGGCAGGCCGCCGCGGCGGTTACGGCAACACCGTTATCATCCAGCACGGCAATACCTACCGTACGCTGTACGGTCACATGCAGGGCTTCGCCAAGGGCGTCCAGACTGGCGGCACGGTGAAGCAAGGCCAGGTGATCGGTTATATCGGTACTACCGGCCTCTCAACAGGTCCGCATTTGCACTATGAGTTCCAGGTCAATGGCGTGCACGTCGACCCGCTGGGTCAGAAGCTGCCGATGGCCGATCCGATCGCCAAAGCGGAGCGCGCGCGCTTCCTGCAGCAGAGTCAGCCACTGATGGCGCGAATGGATCAAGAGAAAACCACCATGCTGGCTTCGAGAAAACGCTAAGCCATGGTGCTCTATATAGGTGTGATGTCCGGGACCAGCCTTGATGGTCTGGATATTGCGCTGATTGAGCAAGCACCGGCGATCAAGCTGATCGCCACGCACTACATCCCCATGCCCGAAACCCTGCGCGCCGAGCTGCTTGGCTTGTGCGCCAGCGGCCCCGACGAGATTGCCCGCTCGGCCATCGCCCAACAAAACTGGGTGCAACTGGCCGCGCAGGGCATCCGCACCCTCCTTGATCAACAACAACTGAAACCTGAGGAGATTCGAGCGATTGGCAGCCATGGGCAAACCATTCGCCACGAACCTGCACGAGGCTTCACCGTCCAGATCGGCAATCCTGCCCTGCTGAGTGAACTGACCGGCATTACCGTCGTCAGCGACTTCCGCAGCCGCGATGTTGCCGCTGGCGGCCAGGGCGCTCCGCTGGTTCCAGCCTTCCATGAAGCACTTTTTGACGAGCGTGCAGGTAATCGCGCAGTGCTGAATGTCGGTGGCTTCAGCAATCTCAGCCTGATCGAGACCGGCAAGCCCGTCGCAGGTTTTGACTGCGGCCCCGGGAACGTTCTGCTTGATGCCTGGATTCACACACAACGCGGCGATAACTTCGATCGCGACGGCCAATGGGCCGCCAGCGGCAAGGTAGAACCCGCACTGCTGAAAGAGCTGCTCAGCGACCCCTTCTTCGTGACCAAAGGCCCAAAGAGCACCGGACGCGAAGTATTCAACCTTGAATGGCTTCAGCAACATCTGCGTCGCCTGCCAGCATTTGCCGCCGAAGATGTGCAGGCGACGCTGCTTGAGCTGACCGCATTGACCATCGTTGAGTCATTACAGGCGGCACAAAACGGGACGCAAGAATTGCTGGTCTGCGGCGGAGGCGCCCACAACGCCGCGCTAATGAGTCGCCTCGCCACCCTACTGCCAAATGCCAAGGTCAGCAGCACCGCCGCTTACGGTGTAGACCCCGACTGGGTCGAAGCCATGGCGTTTGCCTGGCTGGCCCATTGCTGCCTGGAAGGCATTGCAGCCAATCGCCCCAGCGTCACCGGCGCTCGCGGCTTGCGCGTACTCGGCGCCATCTATCCCGCTTGATCGATAGACAGCAAAACGCCGCAGAGCTCTGAAGCCGTGCGGCGTTGAGTGAAACGAGTACAGCGCTGATCGATCAGATCGAGAACGAAGAACCGCAACCACAGGTTGTGGAGGCATTCGGGTTCTTGATCACGAAACGAGAGCCCTCCAGACCTTCCTGATAATCCACCTCGGCACCGGCCAGGTACTGAAAGCTCATCGGGTCTACGACCAGACTGACGCCTTCGCGCTCGACGATGGTGTCGTCATCGGCCACTTCTTCATCGAAGGTGAAGCCGTATTGAAACCCTGAACAACCGCCGCCCGTAACGAATACGCGCAGCTTCAAGCGATCATTACCCTCTTCATCGACCAGGCTCTTCACCTTGTGCGCGGCACCGTGGGTGAATTGCAAAGCCGTGGGGGTGAAGGATTCGACGCTCATGCTGACTATCTCCCGGCGTTACGCCGCCATAATGCGTGATGACGCGCATTATCCGCTTCTCCTAGAAAAGCGGTCAACTATTGTTATGGTGTACCAATAAGCAAAAGCTTCATCACAGAATGCAGAAAGGCCCGGTTAACGGGCCTTCTACTGAGCGGGATAAAAACCTTACGGCAACATTCCGGCGTGGGACAAGCCCAAGCGCTCATCCAGGCCGAACAGGATGTTCAGGTTCTGTACCGCCTGACCCGACGCCCCTTTGACCAGGTTATCGATCACCGACAACACCACCACCAGATCACCGTCTTGTGGACGATGCACGGCAATACGGCAGACATTGGCGCCGCGCACGCTACGGGTTTCCGGATGACTGCCGGCTGGCATGACGTCGACGAACGGCTCATTGGCGTAGCGCTTTTCAAACAGAGCCTGCAGATCCACCGACCTGTCCACGACAGTGGCGTAGAGCGTCGAGTGAATGCCGCGGATCATTGGCGTCAAGTGCGGAACGAAGGTCAAGCCCACGTCTTTGCCCGCAGCGCGACGCAGCCCCTGACGAATCTCAGGCAAGTGACGATGTCCTTTGACCGCATAGGCCTTCATGCTTTCGGAGGTTTCGGAGTACAGCGAACCCACGCTGGCGCCACGACCGGCGCCACTGACACCCGACTTGCAGTCAGCGATCAAGCGCGTGGTATCTGCCAGCCCGGCCTCAAGCAATGGAAGAAATCCCAGCTGAGTGGCGGTTGGATAGCAACCCGGAACCGCAATCAGGCGCGCCTGCTTGATTTGCTCGCGATTGACTTCCGGCAAACCATAAACAGCTTCTTCCAGCAGTTGCGGCGCGCCATGCGGCTGACCGTACCACTTGGCCCATTCTTCGGCGTCCTGCAAACGGAAATCTGCAGACAGATCGATAACCTTGGTGCCTGCCGCCAGCAACTCACCTGCCAACGCATGAGCAACCCCGTGCGGCGTGGCAAAGAACACCACATCGCAGGCCGCCAGGGTTTTGATGTCCGGCACGCTGAACGCCAGACCGTCGTAGTGACCTCGCAGATTCGGGTACATGTCGGCAACGGCCAGGCCCGCCTCGGATCGCGAAGTGATGACTACCACTTCAGCTTGCGGATGCTGCGCCAACAGACGCAGCAGTTCGACACCGGTGTAACCCGTGCCGCCGACGATACCGACCTTGACCATATACCTGCCCTCAACGAACCCACTGGAAAGCTGTTGATAATAGGGGTCACGCAGCCCTGCGACAACCGTCAAGGTGACGTGCGGACGCTCAAGCCTCTACTATTCGGGCTACCGTGAACCTGGGAATAACTAAAAATGCTGTATTTGTGGCTCAAAGCTTTTCACATTGTCAGTCTGGTCTGCTGGTTTGCCGGCCTGTTCTACCTGCCGCGACTGTTCGTCTATCACGCCCAAAGCGAAGACAGCGTCAGCAAGGAGCGCTTCAGTGTCATGGAACGCAAGTTGTATCGCGGCATCATGGGGCCGGCGATGATCGCCACGCTAGTGTTCGGAATCTGGCTGATCAGCCTCAACCCGAGCGCCTACTTCGGCCAAGGTGCCTGGATGCACGCCAAACTGACCCTCGTGGTGATTCTAATCGGCTACCACCATATGTGCGGCGCACAGGTAAAACGGTTTGCCCGTGGCGAAAACACCCGCAGCCATGTCTTTTATCGCTGGTTCAATGAAGTGCCAGTTCTGATATTGCTGGCTATTGTCATTTTGGTCGTTGTACGGCCGTTTTAAATCCTACTGAGTCGCAACTATTCGGGGTACTTCCAATGTCGCTGCCCGCTCTGCTTGAACAACGTTTGCGTCTGCCTGTGGTGGCAGCGCCGATGTTCCTGATTTCCAATCCGCAGTTGGTACTGGCTTGCTGCCGTAACGGTGTGGTGGGGAGTTTTCCTGCTCTCAATCAGCGCGAAAGCAGCGGTTTCAAAGCCTGGCTCGAAGAAATCGAAGCGGGGCTGGCAACGCTTGAGAACCCTGCGCCATATGCCGTGAACCTCATCGTCCACAACAGCAACCCGCGTCTGGAAGCGGATCTGGCGATCTGCATCGAACACAAAGTGCCCATCGTCATCACCAGTCTTGGCGCAGTGAAAGAGCTCGTTGATGCGGTACACAGTTACGGCGGACTGGTATTTCACGACGTCACGACCCGTCGCCACGCTGAAAAAGCCGCTGAAGCGGGTGTTGACGGACTGATTGCGGTCGCCGCTGGTGCTGGTGGGCATGCCGGGACATGGAGCCCGTTCTCGCTGATTGCCGAAATCCGTCAGTTCTTCGACAAGACCCTGCTACTGGCCGGCTGCTTGAACCATGGCCACGAAATTCTCGCCGCACAACTGCTCGGCGCGGACCTGGCGTACTTCGGCACACGCTTTATCGGCACTACCGAAAGCCACGCACCTGAAGCGTATAAAGAGATGCTACTGAACTCCAAGGCTGCCGACATCATCCATACCCCAGCAGTGTCCGGCGTCCCCGCAAGCTTCATGCGCCAGAGTCTGGTAAATGCCGGTTTCGATCTGTCAGCGCTGCAGGGCAAAGGCGAAGTCAACTTCGGCTCGAAACTCAAACCCCTTAGCGACGAAGCCAAAGCCTGGAAAACCGTTTGGTCTGCTGGCCAGGGTGTTGGCGAAATCGATGATCTGCCCAGTGTCGATCAACTGGTAGCACGGCTGGACGCCGAATACCGTTGTGCGCAGGAGCTTGCCGCGCAGCTGCCAAAACGTTGGCCGCGTTAACGCAGTAGGTGTTTTTTGGCCAGGCAATTATGACTGGCCTTAAACTCTGCATCTGTAACGCCCTCCCATTTCAAATGACAAGGATGCCCGGCATGAGCGAGAACCGTTTCAAGATCGTATTCGACGGAGCTCTACTTCCCGGCGTCGAGATCACCACGGCGAAGCTCAATCTCGCCGACTTGTTCAAAACCGATGTCTCGGCCATCGAGCAGCTGTTTAGCGGGAAGCGTGTTGCATTGAAGCGCGACCTTTCCCAGGGGGATGCGCAAACTTACCTTGATGCACTGTCGAAGACGGGCATCGACGCCAGAATCGAGGCGCAACAACCGATCGAGCTCAGCCTCACCGAGGTTCATCAACCCGCTGCCGATAATGCATCGTCTTCCAGTGATGACGAATCGCCCTACAGCCCTCCTCGCGCATCGGTCGGCGAAGCCCTTCCGGAGTTTTCCGAGCTGAAAGTGTTCAACGTTCAAGGACGAATCGGCCGACTGAGGTTTCTGGCCTGGACATTGGTGTCGCTATTGGTCGCCGCCGCTGTTGCAGGTGTCGTTGCCTTGAGTTTGCTCACTGGCGATCATTTCGTGCTGGGAAGCCTGTTTTGCATCGTTGCGGTGCTTGCCTACCTTTACGTAAATATCACCATTACGGTCCAACGCCTCCACGACCTTGGCTGGTCAGGCTGGTTGTGGTTCCTGAACCTTGTGCCGCTCGTGGGTAGTGTATTCCCGATTCTGATAACGGTTATGCCGGGCAATACCGGCGCCAACCGTTATGGCGCACCGCCGCCGCCCAACAGCACCGCGGTCAAAGTGCTGTCTTCGCTGTGGCTGGTGTTACTTGCCGTGGTGTTGATCGGCGCAATCTCCGGCGGCCTCAGTACCCTCACGGAGGAGTACGAGAGCAGCTCGATGAGCAGCTATGAAAGCGTCGAACCCGCAACAGATGAAGCCCAATCAGCTCAGCCACCTGTAGACTCTGCGCAAGAATGAAAAGCGCTCTGCCCCCTGGACATCTCAGTCCCGGCGCAGAGCCGTTGCAATGGAGAACTGCATGACCCGTTACGCTCTGATCACTGGCGCTTCCAGCGGCATTGGCCTGGCCATGGCCGAAGCACTGGCAAGGCGCGGCCGAAGCCTGATTCTGGTGGCCCGCCAGCGTGATCAGTTGGAAAGCATTGCGATAGAACTGACCCAACGCTTTGGTGTGGAAGTGTTGTTCCGCGCCTGTGATCTGGGCGAACCACTGCGCCTTTCCGGCTTTTTGCTGGAGCTTGAAGAAGGTGATCGCCAGATTGATTTGCTGGTCAATTGCGCCGGCATTGGCACCTGCGGCCCGTTTCTGGCCCAGGACTGGATGACCGAACAAGACCTGATCGAAGTTAATATTCTCGCCCTCACTCGCTTGTGTCATTCCGTCGGCAACACCATGGCCCTGCAGGGTGGCGGACAGATACTGAATGTTGCCTCGATTGCGGCCTTCCATCCTGGCCCCTGGATGAGTACGTACTACGCCAGTAAGGCCTATGTCCTGCATTTCTCTGAAGGTCTGCGCGAAGAATTGAAAAAATGCGCCGTAAAAGTATCGGTGCTCTGCCCCGGACCGACGCGCACCGCCTTCTTCCGCACCGCCCAGCTCGACGCCAGTAAGCTGGAAAACAGCAAACGGCTAATGAGCCCAGAGGAAGTCGCGCTTTACACCGTGCGCGCTCTGGAGAAGAACCGCGCAATCATTATTCCCGGCCGCCGCAACCGCTGGCGCGCCTTTATTCCGCGCCTTGGCTCGCGCTGGCTGACACGGAAAATCGCCGGCGCCATCAACAAGACTTACTGCCCGCGTTAACTCACTACTACGCAAAGGGCTGGGCGCAGGCAGATCGTCTGAGTACACTCAGTCCGGACCAACACAATGGAGAAACAGCTGTGGATACTCTGTTCACCAAGATCATCAACAGAGAAATACCCGCGAGGATCATCTACGAGGATGACCAGATACTGGCCTTCCACGATATTGCCCCACAGGCACCGGTGCACTTTCTGGTCATTCCGAAGAAACCGGTCCGCACGCTTAACGACCTCACAGAGGATGACAAGGCGCTGGCCGGACATATGCTGTTCACCGCCCAACGTCTGGCCACAGAGCTTGGCTGCGCAGAAGGCTTTCGTGTGGTCATGAACTGCAATGAACTCGGCGGACAGACCGTCTATCACATTCATATGCATGTGCTCGGCCAGCGTCAGATGCACTGGCCTCCGGGCTGATTGCTCTAGAACCCACCTTTGCGGCGCACCCTTGCAGCCAAGGGTGCGCTGATCCAGCGCAGGCTTCGCCTCATCGATTGGGGTAAACTGGCCGCCGTGATTCTTCCCGGAGGTAAGCATGACTACCCAACGTCACTACTCGCCGATTGACCGTCTTCTATTGCAAGCCGATACCGCGATGCGCACGCTGCTGCCTTTCAGCGGCCAGCCTTATCGTCCTTCGCCGGCCATCGTGCAGCCTGACGCGCAGATGAGCGATGCGGACACCCGGCACGTCGCCGGCCTGATGCGCATCAACCATACCGGCGAAGTCTGTGCCCAGGCGCTGTATCAGGGCCAGGCCCTGACCGCCAAGCTGCCGCACGTGCGGGCCGCGATGGAACATGCCGCCGAAGAGGAGATCGATCACCTCGTCTGGTGCGAACAACGCATCCGTCAATTAGGCAGCCATACCAGCCTATTGAACCCATTGTTCTACGGCATGTCGTTCGGCATTGGCGCAGTTGCCGGGCTGATCAGCGACAAAGTCAGCCTTGGTTTCGTGGCAGCGACTGAAGATCAGGTCTGCAAGCATTTGAACGAACACCTTGAACAACTGCCTGCCGAAGACGAAAAGTCTCGAGCCATTCTCGAACAGATGCGCATCGATGAAGAACAACACGCCGAAAGCGCACTGGATGCCGGTGGTTTCCGTTTCCCAGCGCCGGTCAAATTCGGCATGAGTCTGATGGCCAAGGTCATGACCAAGAGCACTTATCGGATCTGAGTCTGCAAACCTATTCAGGACGGGATACGAACACAAAAAAGGGCGCTGAATAAGCGCCCTTTCTTTTTGCTTCGCAGATCAGCTCGGCATATTGCGAGCAGAGAAGATCTCAAGCATTTCGTGCTTCACCCGCTCAGTGACCTGAGTGCGCTGTTCGGCCGACAAGTTGCTGGTGGCGTCGCCGAACAGGTAGTTATCCAGTTCGAAGTTCTTGAGCAGCATCTTGGTGTGGAACAGATTCTCTTGGTACACGTTCACGTCAGTCATCTGGTAACCGTCGCGGGTGTCTTCGGAGAGGTAGTTCTGAATCGAGTTGATCTCGTGGTCGATGAAGTGCTTCTTGCCTTCAACGTCACGGGTAAAACCGCGCACGCGGTAATCCACGGTTACGATATCCGAGTCGAACTGGTGAATCAGATAGTTGAGTGCTTTGAGCGGTGAAATAACCCCGCACGTCGACACATCGATATCCACACGGAAAGTCGCAATACCGTCCACCGGATGAATCTCCGGGTAGGTATGTACGGTGATGTGGCTTTTGTCGAGGTGAGCCAGGATGGTCTCGGGCAGTGGACCTGGGGATTCTTCGATCTGGCTGTCGGTAGGTGTCACCGGCTGCTCGGAAATCAGAATGGTCACGCTGGCGCCTTGCGGATCGTAATCCTGACGGGCGATGTTCAGGATGTTGGCACCAATGATATCGACAACATCTGTGAGAATCTGCGTCAGGCGTTCGGCGTCGTACTCTTGGTTGATGTACTCGACGTAAGCCTGTTGGTCCTGCGGGGTTTCCGCGTAGCAGATGTCATAGATATTGAAGCTCAAGGTCTTTGTCAGGTTATTGAACCCGTGGAGCTTGAGTTTGTTTTTCACCGTTAAAAACTCTCTATGTATTGCGGCCCGGGCCGCGTGATCCAGCATGCCCGTCAGATGCGAACGACGCACCTGCGTAGGACGGTTAACACCTCTTCGCGATGGCGATTTTGGTTGTCAGTTCGGACAAGTGACCTGCCTTGGAAGCGATCACCGCCCTGAAAAAAGTGGCGCATTATGCAGACGTCAGGCTGGGATCGCCAGAGTCTGCACTGACTTTATGATAGTTGAATGTCGATTCAACCGAGTTCGATAATCTCGTAGTCGTGGGTAATGGCCACGCCGGCGGCACCAAGCATGATCGACGCTGAGCAATACTTCTCGGCCGACAGCTCGATCGCGCGCTTGACCTGGGCTTCTTTCAGCGCCCGGCCCTTGACCACGAAATGCATATGGATCTTGGTAAAGACCTTCGGATCTTCAGTAGCACGCTCGGCTTCGAGGAAGGCCTCACAGCTTTCCACTGCCTGACGGGACTTCTTCAAAATGCTGACCACATCGAAATTGCTGCAACCGCCCACACCGAGCAGCAGCATTTCCATGGGCCGCACACCCAGGTTACGGCCGCCGCTTTCGGGCGGACCATCCATGACTACTACGTGACCGCTGCCCGATTCACCGAGGAACATGGCTTCGCCAGCCCATTGGATGCGTGCCTTCATCGCCAAGACTCCACTGCTAAAAAAGGGTCGCCAGCTTAGCACAGGGCCCCGAAAAGACGCGGTTTTGCATCCGGCTTGATGGTTGCCGCTTCCGATAGATAAATTCCCGAATCTATACAGAATGTGTCTGTTAAGCTGGCGCCAAATCAATGGCGCATGGCCAGCTGTTTACGGCGTCTCGCCCCTATAAAAAGCTAAAACGAAACCACACCGTGCAGTCTTTTCGGGATTCAACCATGGTTGCTATTACCCCCATACCCAAGATAAAGAACCTCGATAAGCTGTTGATGCACTGCCAACGCCGACGCTATCAGGCCAAGAGTAATATCATCTGTGCTGGTGATCGTTCGGACACGCTGTTCTTCATCATCAAAGGTTCGGTCACCATCCTGATCGAGGACGATGATGGTCGGGAAATGATCATCGCCTACCTCAACTCAGGTGACTTCTTCGGTGAACTGGGCTTATTTGAAGAAGCCGGCCACGAACAGCAACGCAGCGCCTGGGTACGGGCCAAGATTGAGTGCGACGTGGCGGAGATCAGTTACAGCAAGTTCCGCGAACTGTCCCAGCGAGACCCGGATATTCTCTACGTTCTCAGCGGCCAGATCGCCCAGCGCCTGCGCGATACCACGCGCAAAGTCGGCGACCTGGCGTTCTTCGACGTCACCGGCCGGGTAGCCCGCTGCCTACTGGAGTTGTGCAAACAGCCAGATGCCATGACCCATCCAGACGGTATGCAAATCAAAGTGACGCGTCAGGAAATCGGCCGGATTGTCGGCTGCTCGCGAGAAATGGTCGGGCGCGTGCTCAAGGATCTGGAAGAGCGCAACCTGGTGAACGTCAAAGGCAAGACCATGGTGGTGTTCGGCACTCGTTAAGTCGGGAGCAATTTTGTCAGTAGCTGCCGATATAAGGTATCCAGTCGCTTGATTGCATCCGGGGCGGCGAATTGCTCATGCAAGGCAATGTGGCTCTGGGCACGAACACGCTGTTCAAGACCACAAGCTTCATTGAAGCGGTTGACCGCCGCGACCATCGACTCGCGCTCGTTGTCCAGCAACAGCGCGCCGTGCACCAACCCCACCGGACGCTGACCGCCCTTGCTCTGACGCCAGCGCTGAGCGGTGCCCACCATCTTGCGACCATCGAGATTGACGTTGAAACGCCCGTCGCAGAATGCGCCGTCGATTTCCCCCAGCGACGGAGTACCGCCGAGTTCAGCGAGCAGCTCACAGATTGGATCGCACAACCGGCGATAGGCGGTTTCAATCCGCCCCTGATCACCTTCACTGCGTGGCGGCGCGTAGACCAGTGCGATATTGATGGTTGCCGCAGACTGCGGCACCGGCTCTCCACCGGTCTCGCGCAACAATACCGGCCAGCCGTTGGCGGCCAACTCAATACTTGCCGCCTCGAAGCCTGGCAAGCGGCTCAATCGCCGGGGCATGACCAGTGCTCGATCACTCGGCTGCCAGAACAACAGGCCGAACTCCTGTTCGCCAGCGCAAACAGAGGCCAGCAAATCCTGTTCGGCGCGCAGGCCGGCTTCGACGGTCAAGGCAATGGGCTGAGTCATGGCAGTAGAATCCTGTGCAATGGGCACACGTTTATATAAAAAAACCGGCATCGCCGGTTTTTTCATTAAATCAGGTTCAGTCGAGAGTGGAGCCGCTCACCGGCACACCACGCTCAGGGAAAAACAACCGTTGCAGCTCAGCACCCGGACTCTCCGCGCGCATGAACGCCTCGCCGACCAGGAACGAATACACGTCGCTGATTTCCATCAGCTCGACATCGGCTCGATTGAAGATGCCACTCTCGGTGATCACCAAGCGATCACGCGGGATACGCGGCAATAGATCAAGGGTGGTTTCCAGATTGACCTCAAAGGTGTGCAGGTTACGGTTATTAACCCCCACCAACGGTGTGTCGAGGGTTTTCAAGGCCCGCTCCAGCTCGTCACCGTCGTGCACTTCAACCAGCACGTCGAGACCAACGCTTTTCGCCACGGCTGCCAGCTCGGCCATTTTCACGTCGTCCAGCGCGGAAACGATCAACAACACGCAATCAGCGCCAAGCGCTCGGGCTTCAACGATCTGATAGGGATCGATCATGAAGTCCTTGCGGATCACCGGCAATTTGCACGCTGCTCGTGCCTGTTGCAGATAAGCGTCGGCGCCCTGGAAGAAATCGATATCAGTGAGCACCGACAGACAGGTCGCGCCGCCTTTCTCATAGCTCTTGGCGATGTCTGCCGGTACGAAGTTCTCGCAGATCACACCTTTGCTTGGCGAGGCTTTTTTGATCTCGGCAATTACCGCCGGCTGCTTGAGCTTGGCCTGCTTGATCAACGCCGCGGCAAAACCCCGTGGCGCATCGGCCGATGCAGCCAGGCGCTCCAACTCAGCCAGGCTCACGCGAGCACTACGCTCAGCGATTTCCTCAACCTTGCGAGCAAGAATTTTTTCCAGAACCGTCGGCACACTCATCCCTCATTCTCCATCTTGAATACCGCGGTGAACGCGCCCAGTTCCTCGAGTTTCTCCCGAGCCAGGCCGGTGTGCAGTGCATCGTGAGCCAGGGCAACGCCCTCTTTGAGGCTGCTTGCATGATCGGCGGCATACAGCGCGGCGCCGGCATTGAGCATGATCATTTCCGCAGCTTTCTGGCCGTTCTCGGTTTTGCGACGACCCAGAGCATCACGAATCAACTCAAGTGACGCCGCCGGGCTTTCGACCACCAGACCAAACAAGCTCTGACTTTTGATACCGAGGTCTTCAGGTTGGACCCAGTATTCGGTGATTTCATCGTTTTTAAGCTCGGCAACGAACGTCAGCGCGGCAAGGCTGAATTCATCCAGACCATCCTGGGAATGCACCACCAACACATGCTTGCTGCCCAAACGTTGCAAGACTTCGGCCAATGGACGGCACAACGCCTGAGTGAACACGCCCACTACCTGATGCTTCACACCGGCCGGATTCGTAAGCGGGCCAAGCATGTTGAACAGCGTGCGCAGGCCCAAGTCACGGCGCGGCCCGGCGGCGTACTTCATTGCGCCGTGATGGGCCTGAGCGAACATGAAGCCAATGCCGACGTTATCAATGCAACGTGCCACTTGAACCGGCGTCAGGTTTAGATAGATGCCGGCAGCCTCCAGTAAATCGGCGCTGCCGCTTTTGCCGGAAACCGCGCGGTTACCGTGCTTGGCCACTGTGCAACCGGCCGCGGCGACCACAAACGAAGCCGCCGTCGACACGTTGAAAATGTTTGCACCGTCACCACCAGTGCCGACCACATCGACCACGCCATCGAGGCTTTTCAGTTCGACTTTATCCGCCAGCTCACGCATGACCGAGACGGCACCGACGATCTCGTCGATGCTCTCGCTTTTCATGCGCATGGCCATCATAAAGGCGCCGATCTGCGCGTCAGTGCATTGCCCGGTCATGATCTCGCGCATGACATCGCGCATCTCATCAGTACTCAGGTCCAGGTGGCCGACGATACGGCTCAGGGCAGTCTTGATATCCATGGAAAGTCCTTAGCGCGTGCCGCCGCTCTGCTTGAGGAAATTGGCGAACAGCTCGTGGCCCTGCTCGGTGAGGATCGATTCGGGGTGAAATTGCACACCCTCGATGTTCAGCGTTTTGTGGCGAAGGCCCATGATCTCGTCAATGGAGCCGTCTTCAAGTTGAGTCCAGGCGGTCAGTTCCAGACACTCGGGCAGGGTTTCGCGCTTGACGATCAGCGAGTGATAACGCGTGACCGTCAGCGGATGGTTCAAGCCTTCAAACACACCCTTGTCCTCGTGGAATACCGGGCTAGTCTTACCGTGCATGACTTGACGGGCACGCACCACATCACCGCCAAACGCTTGGCCTATGGACTGATGTCCAAGGCATACACCCAGAATAGGTAACTTGCCGGCGAAGTGCTTGATGACTTCCAGAGAAACACCGGCTTCGGTCGGGGTGCACGGGCCAGGAGAAACGACGATGCGCTCAGGTTTGAGGGCTTCGATTTCCGCGATGGTGAGTTCATCGTTGCGCACAACCTTGACGTCTGAGCCCAGCTCGCCAAGGTACTGCACAACGTTGTAAGTAAAGGAGTCGTAGTTATCGATCATCAGCAACATGGGTTACAACCTCTTGAATTCACTGACTTTTAATACGGCCATCGTATGATTTACCCGCAGCGTCTTCCGCTCTGTCAGTCGCTGGACTTGAACCAGCACAAGCGGTGCTTCACACGGGTAACGAAGGCAAATCGGTACAGGTCCGGCCGGGCCGGCAGAGAAAAGTTAGGCGCGCCAACGCCAACGGGCGTGGGCCTTAACAACTCGCATCAAGAGTTTGCTGACGATTAACACAGGGAAGGTCTCATTCATACATTCGGGCACAGTAACTTAGCTGAGCAGAGGGCGCAATATGGCGCAGCCCAAGCCTGATCAAACAATGGATGAGGCCATTAGCCATAGCTAAAGCGCAAAAGTTTTTGGTACTGTCGTTTCGTTTTCTACAACAATAAATAAACGGACTTGCTCATGATCAAACAGACGTTGTTCGTTCCGCTCGCTGGCTGCCTTCTCGCCCTGGCCTGTGCTCAGGCGATAGCTGCCCCCTCCCCCTATTCCAAATTCATCGTGTTCGGCGACAGCCTGAACGATGCCGGGACGTTCGCTGATCCGGGGGGCCCAGCGGGGGCAACGCAGCGCTTCACCAACCGCACCGGTCCGATCTACCTGGATGGCAGTGGTGAAATTCGCGCCGCCAATTCGACGCAGTTGCTGGGGGGGAAACTGGGGTTTTCGCCTGACCAAACGGCCGCCTCGACCTCGGCCGTCCGCGCCAACCAGGGCCTGCCTGACGGCAACAACTGGGCTGTCGGCGGCTACCGCACCGACCAGATCCTCGACTCGATCACCACCACATCGGACACGGGCGAACGCAGCCGCGCGGGTTACCTGCCGACGAACAACTTCCGCG
Organism: Pseudomonas sp. H11T01; assembly: GCF_048515765.1. Taxonomy (NCBI): domain Bacteria; kingdom Pseudomonadati; phylum Pseudomonadota; class Gammaproteobacteria; order Pseudomonadales; family Pseudomonadaceae; genus Pseudomonas; species Pseudomonas sp. H11T01. The sequence continues at coordinate 16,841 of NZ_JBLYED010000039.1, forward strand.
CCGACCCGAATGCACTGTATTACCTCTCGGGCGGTGGCAACGACTTTCTCCAGGGTCGAGTGACTAGCCTTGACGGGGCCAGCGCCGCCGCCGATCGCCTGGTCAGCAGCGTGCAAACCCTGCAACAGGCCGGTGCCCGCTACATCATGGTCTGGTTGCTGCCGGACATCGGCCTGACCCCGGCTATCAACGGCACACCGCTGCAAGCGTTCACCTCCCAGCTCAGCGCCCAGTTCAACACCGAACTGGTGAGCCAACTGCAGAGCGTCAACGCCGAGATCATCCCGCTCAACATTCCGCTGCTGCTTAAAGAGACGTTCGCCAACCCGGCGCAGTTCGGCCTGGCCACCGACCAGAACCTCACCGCCACCTGCTTCAGCGGCGACAGCTGCACCGAGAACGCCCGGTACGGCATCAACAGTGCCACCCCTGACCCGACCAAGCTGATCTACAACGACTCGGTCCACCCGACCGAAACGGGGCAACGCCTGATTGCCGATTACGCCTACTCCCTGCTTGCCGCACCATGGGAGTTGACGTTGCTGCCGGAAATGGCCCAGGGCACCTTGCGAGCGCATCAGGATGAATTGCGCAACCAGTGGCTGGCTGACTGGGAAAACTGGCAAGGCGTTGGCCAATGGCGAGCAATTGTCGCCGGTGGAGGCCAACACCAGGACTTCGACACCCAAAGCAGCGGCGCAAGCGCTGACGGCAACGGCTACAACCTGAACATCGGCGGCAGCTACCGTCTCAATGAAGCCTGGCGCGTCGGTGTGGCTGCCGGTTTCTACCATCAGAAGCTCGAAGCAGGTCAGGACGACTCAGAATACAAACTCAACACGTACATGGGTACAGCGTTCGCCCAGTACCAGCAGAACCGCTGGTGGGCTGACGCCGCAATGACCGCCGGACATCTGGACTACGACAGCCTCAAGCGCAAGTTCGACCTTGGCGTTAACGAACGCGGGGAAAAAGGCGATACCAGCGGCTATGTGCTGGGCATCAGCGGTCGCCTGGGTTACGACATCGCGCAACAAGCGAGCAGCCCATGGCACCTGTCGCCATTCGTGAGCGCCGATTTCGCCAAGGTAGAAGTCGATGGTTACTCGGAAGATGGCGCCGACGCTACTGCACTGACGTTCGATGACCAGTCCCGCAACTCCAGGCGCCTTGGCGTCGGTATCCAGGGCAAGTATCAGGTCACCCCGCAGACGCAAGTGTTTGGCGAGTTTGCCCACGAACGCGAGTACAACGACGACACCCAGGATCTGACCATCAACCTTAACAGCCTGCCGAACAACCGGTTCACCCTGGCCGGTTACACCCCGCAGACCAACCTGAACCGCCTCAACCTGGGCGTGAGCCACAAACTCACTCAGGACCTGGCACTGCGGGCCAGCTACAACATCCGCAAGGATGACGACTTCACCCAACAAGGCATCAACGTGGGTGTCAGCCTGGACTTCTAAATTGCAGCCAATAAAAAACGCGGCGCCCTCACAGGCTCCGCGTTTTCTTTTATGGTGGTGAGGTCCTTGTGGGAGCGAGCCTGCTCGCGATAGCGGTGGATCAGGCAACATCAATGTTGGCAGTGATGGCCCCATCGCGAGCAGGCTCGCTCCCACAGATTTTGCGCCTTAACTTACTTTCGCTACAAAAAGCCCTGTCATCAAAGGACTGCGTGAACTCAGCGTTAAGGCGTTTGTTCGGCGAGAGCTACGGCGCGGAACATTGCGCGGCGTTTGTTCAGCGTCTCTTCCCACTCAAGCGCTGGCACTGAGTCAGCAACGATACCGCCACCGGCCTGCACATGCAGTTCGCCGTTCTTGATCACCGCAGTACGGATCGCGATGGCGGTATCCATATTGCCGTTCCAGGCGAAATAGCCGACCGCACCGCCGTAGACACCACGCTTGACCGGTTCCAGCTCATCGATGATCTCCATCGCGCGGATTTTCGGCGCACCGGACAAGGTGCCCGCTGGCAGAATCGCCCGCAGCGCGTCCATGGCGGTCAGGCCGGCTTTCAATTGACCAGTGACGTTGGACACGATGTGCATCACGTTGGAGTAACGCTCGATGACCATCTTCTCGGTGAGTTTCACTGAGCCGATTTCCGAAACCCGACCTGTGTCGTTGCGACCGAGATCGATCAGCATCAAGTGCTCGGCGATCTCCTTGTCGTCGGACAGCAGGTCTTCTTCCAGCGCCAGGTCGGCCTCTTCATTGGCCCCGCGTGGGCGGGTGCCAGCGATTGGCCGCACGGTGATCAGGTTGTCTTCAACCCGTACCAGCACTTCCGGCGAACTGCCGACGACATGGAAGTCGCCGAAGTTGAAGAAGTACATATAAGGCGTCGGGTTGAAGCAACGCAGCGCGCGATACAGATCAATCGGCGCCGCCTTGAAGTCGATGGACATCCGTTGCGACGGCACCACCTGCATGCAGTCACCGGCGAGGATGTATTCCTTGATGGTATCCACCGCCCGCTCGTAATCGTCCTGAGTGAAGCTCGAACGGAACACGGGATCAGCCGCCTGCTGCTTGCTGAAGTCCAGACCGCGACGCGGAGTGATTGGCTGACGGAGTTTTTCCAGCAACGCTTCCAGTTGCGCCAGACCATTCTCGTAGGCGTTTTCCTGGGAAGGATCCGCCAGGACAATCGCGTGCATCTTGCCGGCGAGGTTGTCGAACACCACCACTGCATCGGAAACCATCAGCAGGATATCCGGCACGCCCAGCGGATCGGGGTTCGGGCATTTGCCCAGACGCTTCTCCACGTAACGCACGCAGTCATAACCAAAGTAACCCACCAGCCCGCCATTGAAGCGCGGCAATCCAGCGATGGTCGGCACGTTGTAGCGAGCCTTGAACGCTTCGACGAATGCCAGTGGGTCTTCGGATTGGTGGCTTTCGATCTCCACACCATCATGGGTCACGCTGATCTGATGATCATGGACACGCAACACGGTGCGGCACGGCAGGCCGATGATCGAATAACGCCCCCACTTCTCGCCGCCTTGCACCGACTCCAGCAGATAGGAGTTCGGCTGGTCGGCCAGTTTCAGATAGATCGACAGCGGCGTGTCGAAGTCGGCAAGGGTTTCGCAGGCAAGCGGGATGCGGTTGTAGCCGGCAGCGGCCAAACACAGGAATTCTTCGCGGATCATGAGGTGCCTCGTGGCTTGAGGGTCTAACGGTCAGTTGTGCAAACGCGCCGGATAACCGGCCAGAATCAAGTCAGGCGCGCCAACGCCAACGGGCCAGGGCCTTGATGACTTTCATCCAGAGTTTGCGGGTGACCACCACGATGGAATCTCTTTGAGGGGGTTGAGCAACGTCGGGCAACGTTATCTCAGCGGCAGAATCCAGGCAACCGGGAATTAAAGCGCGCAGATCATCGATCACCAACGCTGGCGACTCTTCGGCAATCGGTCGGCCGTGGTTGTAGCCGTAGCTGAGCGCCACACACTTCACGCCCGCCGCTTTCGCCGCCAGCACATCGCTGCGTGAATCACCGACGAACAATGACTGAGATGCTGGCACGTTGGCCATCTTCATGACGAAAAACAACGCCGCCGGGTCGGGTTTCTTCTGCGGCAGGGTGTCGCCGCCAATGATCCAGCGGAAATACCGGCCGATCTTCATCTTGTCCAGCAACGGCGCGACAAAGCGCTCAGGTTTGTTGGTGATCAGGGCCATTTCCACGCCCTGTTTGTGCAGCCATTTCAGGGTGTCGCGCACGCCGGGATAAACCACAGTCAGTTCATGGCCGTCCTCATAGGCCGCCATGAAGAACTCTTGAGCCTGCTCGGCCTCGACCTCGTCAACACCCTGGTGATCGAGACTGTTCGCCAGCGCTCGGCGCACCAACACCTGCACGCCGTTGCCGACCCACTCACGCACCGGTTCGATTCCGGCGGGCGGACGGCCAAGCTTGAGCAGCATGTTATCCACAGCTGCTGCGAGGTCGGGGACCGAATCGATCAACGTGCCATCCAGATCGAACATCACCAGTCGCGGCAAACGGCCGGGGAACAGCTGCTCAAAGCCACTCATGGGCGAGCCAGTGCCAGTTCGGAACGCATCTTTTCAATCACCTCTTGGTAGTTCGGTGCATTGAAGATCGCCGAGCCGGCGACGAAGGTGTCAGCGCCAGCCGCGGCGATTTCGCGGATGTTATTGACGTTCACCCCACCGTCGATTTCCAGGCGGATATCGCGTCCGGATGCATCGATCAGCGCCCGTACTTCACGCAGTTTGTCGAGGGTGCCAGGAATGAACTTCTGCCCGCCAAAACCCGGGTTGACGCTCATCAGCAGGATCATGTCGACCTTGTCCATCACGTACTTGAGTACGTCCAGCGGGGTCGCCGGATTGAACACCAGACCCGACTTACAACCGCCTTCGCGGATCATTTGCAGGGAACGGTCGACGTGCTGCGTGGCTTCCGGGTGGAAGGTGATATAGGTCGCACCGGCCTCGATGAAGTCGCCGATGATGCGATCCACCGGGCTGACCATCAGATGCGCGTCGATGGGCGCAGTGATGCCGTATTTGCGCAGCGCAGAACACACCATCGGGCCGATGGTCAGGTTCGGCACGTAGTGGTTGTCCATGACATCGAAGTGCACGATGTCGGCGCCAGCGGCGAGAACGTTGTCCACTTCCTCACCCAAACGGGCGAAATCAGCGGAGAGAATCGACGGAGCAATAGCGAAGGGCTGCATGACGCACCTTTTTTGAGCAGAATCACGATGGCGCGCATTGTATACCTCATGCTTTCCAGCGCGCACTGTGACCTCGATGATTGGATGAAACGCCCTAGTACGCGGCGCGATAGATCTTCTCGATATCGACGGCACTCAGTTTGCGCGGATTGTTGCGCATCAGGCGCTCAATCCCCGCTGCCTCCACGGCCATGGCGGGGATCGCTTCCTCTGGCACACCGAAATGGCGCAGGCCCAGAGGAATTTCTACGCCAGCACACAATTGGGCCATCGCCTCCACGGCCTTATCGGCCGCCTCATTGGCGCTCAGACCCACGGTCTTCACACCCAACGCTTGGGCAATATCCTGCATGCGCTCGACGCAGGCCATCTTGTTCCAGGTCATGACATACGGCAGCAACAAAGCATTGCTGACCCCGTGGGCGATATTGAACCGCCCTCCCAACGGATAGGCCAACGCATGCACGGCGCCGACCCCGGCATTACCAAATGCCATGCCGGCCATCAGGCTGGCGGTGGCCATGTCTTCGCGGGCCTGCAGACTGGAAGGATTGGCATAGGCCTTGGGCAGCGCTTTGGCGATCAGTTTGATGGCGCCGATGGCCAGTGAATCGGTGATCGGCGAGGCATTCAACGACAGATAGGACTCGATGGCGTGCACCAGCGCATCCACGCCACTGGCGGCAGTGACACTGCGCGGGCAGGTCAGGGTCATCTGCGGACTGACCAGCGCCACATCCGGCAGCAGGTAATCACTGACGATACCCTTCTTCAATTGCGCGACCTTGTCGGAAAGAATCGCCACATTGGTGACTTCCGAACCGGTGCCAGCAGTGGTCGGGATCGCAATCAGCGGCGGGCCTTTGCGCGGCACTTGATCGACGCCGAACAGGTCCTCGAGGGCGCCGTGGTAACCGGCGTACGCCGCAACGCTCTTGGCGATATCGATGGCGCTGCCGCCGCCCAGGCCAATCAAACCATCATGACCACCTTCGCGATAGACGCGCATGCAGTCTTCGACAATGGCGATTTCCGGGTCAGGCAGAACCCGATCGAAAATTTCGTAAGTGCGGTCACCCAGGTGTGCCAGCGCCAGCTGCACCGTGCCGGATTTCACCAGCGCGGCATCGGTGACAATCAGCGGGTTATCGATATCCAGGCGAGTCAGCTCGGCGGCCAGTTGCTCGATGGCGCCAGTGCCGGTGATCAGTTTGTGGGCGATTTTGAAAGAGGAAATACTCATGCGCTCGGCCTCTTATTATTTTGGGGGCTGGGCACAAGAGTAGCTGGGGATTGGGGTTTGTCAGATAGATCGTGTTGAGCCCTTCGCGGGCAAGCCACGCTCCCACAAGAGCACCGAGGTCACCTGTGGGAGCGGGCTTGCCCGCGAATGGCCGTTACATCAAACCTGCGCTGTACGCAGCTTCTCGCTACGCCCACGCAACCATTCCAGAGTCAGCAGCAGTACCACCGAGAAGGCGATCAGCAGCGTCGCGGCGGCAGCGATGGTCGGGCTGAGGTTTTCGCGGATGCCGCTGAACATCTGCCGAGGCAAAGTCGCCTGTTGGGGACCGGCGAGGAATAGCGTTACTACCACCTCATCGAACGACGTCGCGAAGGCAAACAGTGCCCCGGAAATCACCCCCGGCGCGATCAGCGGCAAGGTCACACGGCGGAATGCCGTCAGCGGCGAAGCGCCCAGGCTGGCCGCCGCACGCACCAGGTTTTGGTTAAAACCTTGCAAAGTAGCCGACACGGTAATGATCACGAACGGCACGCCCAGCACCGCATGCACAACGATCAGCGAGATATAGCTGTTACCAAATCCCAGCGGAGCGAAGGTCAGGTAACTGGCCACACCAATGATCACCACCGGCACCACCATCGGCGAAATCACCAGCGCCATCACCAACGGTTTGCCGGGGAAATCGCCGCGAGTCAGGCCGATGGCAGCCAGTGTGCCGAAAATCATTGCTATTACAGTCGCCGCCGGGGCGACGATGATGCTGTTCTTCAGGGACCGCATCCATTCCGCCGAGGCGAAAAAGTCCTGATACCAATGCAGCGAGAAACCTTGCAGCGGGTAGACCAGAAAGCTGCCGGAGTTGAACGACAACGGAATGATCACCAGCACCGGCAAGATCAGGAACAACAGGACCAGCCCGCAGAGAATGCGCAAGCTGTAGAACCAGACCCGCTCAACGGGCGACATGTAAGGGCTCAGCATTTCGATTCTCTCCTTAGCTCAGGCGCAGGCGACTGGCGCCCACCAGCCGGCTGTAAATCAGGTAGAGCACGACGGTTGCCAACAGCAGCAGCCCACCGAGCGCGGTCGCCATACCCCAGTTGATGCTGGTGTTGGTGTAGAAGGCAACGAAGTAACTGACCATCTGATCGTTCGGGCTACCCAACAGCGCCGGGGTGATGTAGTAACCGATCGCCAGAATGAACACCAACAGACAACCGGCACCGACACCGGCGTAGGTTTGCGGGAAGTACACCCGCCAGAAGCTGGCGAACGGATGGCAACCGAGGGAAATCGCCGCCCGCATATAGGTTGGCGAGATGCCTTTCATCACGCTGTAGATCGGCAGAATCATGAACGGCAGCAGGATGTGCACCATGGAGATGTAAACCCCGGTGCGGTTGAACACCAACTCCAGCGGCTTATCGATCACACCCATGGCCATCAAGCCGCTGTTGATCAACCCGCCCGATTGCAGCAAGACAATCCACGCCGCAACCCGCACCAGAATCGAGGTCCAGAACGGCAACAGCACCAGAATCATCAGCAGGTTGCTTTGCCGGGACGGCAGATTGGCCAGCAGGTAAGCCAAGGGATACGCCAGTACCAGGCAGATCGCGGTGATGATCAAGCCCATCCAGAAGGTGCGGGCGAAGATATCGAGGTAAATCGCCTGGTCTGGCGTGGCCGGGGCCAGTTCACCCAAATCATTGATGCGGTGATCGACGGCTGCCAGCAGGTAATAAGGTGTGAGGCTGCTGGTGTTGCGGCGGATCGCCTGCCAGTACGCCGGATCCCCCCAACGCTCGTCGAGACCTTCCATCGCGTCTTTATAAGAGGCCGGTTCAGTCTTGAACGGCAGCGCTCGCGCGGTTTTGGTCAGCAGGCTGCGATAGCCGGCCAACTCCATATTCAGTCGCTTGGACAGATCGCCCAAGGTTTGATTCTTGCGGGCGTCAGCCAGGTCTTCGCTGACAGCCTTGTACACCGGTTCAGCCGGCAGGCCTCGCCCGTCCCAGGCAGCCACTGCCGCCACAGTACGCGGCATACCGCCGACCACTTCCGGGTTACCGACGCTCTTGTAGAGCAGCGCCACAATCGGCACCAGGAACACCAGCAACAGAAACAGTACCAAGGGCGCAATCAAGGCTTGAGCCTTCCAGCGGTTGACCCGCTCGGCATGAGCCAGACGCTGCTTCAAGGTGGGGCTGGTGACCTCGTTCAGGGGAACGGTGATGGCCATAGCGAACTCCGGAAATCTTTGATCGTTACAGAGGTGGCGTACCACCTCGATCGTTTAATGCATACAACTCAAATGTGGGAGCGGGCTTGCTCGCGAAGGCGGTGCGCCAGTCAACATGAATGTTGAATGTAATGACGCCTTCGCGAGCAAGCCCGCTCCCACATTAGTCAGCTTATTTGGCTGCCCAAGAATTGAAGCGCTGTTCCAGTTGCTCACCGTTGTCCGCCCAGAAGCTGACGTCGATCTGCACCTGGTTGGCGATGTTTTCCGGAGTGGTCGGCATGTCTTTCAGAATGTCTTTGGACAGCAACGGTACGGCTTGGGTGTTAGCCGGGCCGTAAGCGATGTTTTCCGAATAGGTCTTCTGCTGTTGTGGCATGACCGAGAACGCGATGAATTTCTTCGCCGCTTCCGCGCGAGCTTTATCCAGGCCTTTTGGAATCGCCCAAGCGTCGAAGTCGTAGATACCGCCGTTCCACACGACTTTCAGGTTGCTTTCTTTCTGCACGGCAGCGATCCGACCGTTGTAGGCCGAGCTCATCACGACGTCGCCGGAAGCCAGATACTGCGGCGGCTGAGCGCCTGCTTCCCACCACTGAATGCTTGGCTTGAGCTCATCGAGTTTCTTGAACGCGCGGTCCTGACCATCTTTGCCGGCCAGCACTTTGTAGACGTCTTTGGGCGCTACGCCGTCAGCCATCAAAGCGAATTCCAGGGTGTACTTGGCGCCTTTACGCAGGCCACGCTTGCCCGGGAATTTCTTGGTATCCCAGAAATCCACCCAACTGGTCGGTGCGCTTTTCAGCTTGTCAGCGTTGTAGGCCAGCACGGTGGACCACACGAAGAAGCCTACGCCGCAGGGCTGGATAGCGCCTTTGACGTAATCCTCGGATTTGCCGAACAGGGCAGGGTCCAGTTGCTCGAACATGTCTTCGTCACAGCCACGGGACAGCTCTGGCGATTCCACTTCCACCAGATCCCAGGACACGCTCTTGGTGTCGACCATGGCTTTGACTTTGGCCATTTCACCGTTGTATTCGCCAGCAACGATCTTGCCGTTGCCCGCTGTTTCCCACGGTGCGTAGAAGGCTTTGACCTGAGCAGCCTTGTTCGCCCCGCCAAAGGACACCACGGTCAGGTCCGGGCCCGCCATCGCGTGCGCCGCACCCATCATGCCCAGAGCCAGAGCGGTGAATTTCAGGGATCTCAACATTTATTGTTCTCTCCACGTGCAGGTTGGTGTTGGTGAAGCAAGGGGGCGATTAGTTCGCCTCTAGAAGTGGATCGAGCGCGCGAACGTGTTCGACCTGCCAGCCAAGCGGTACCACATCACCGACCGCCAGAGCCGGGTCCAGCTCGGCGATCGGTTGTTTCACAAAGAAATCGGTTTTACCGCAGACTTCCAGGCGCACGCGGACGTGGTCGCCCAGATAAATGAACTCCTCCACACGCCCCGAGAACCGGTTGACGCAGGATTCGCTGGAACCGTTCAAACTCACGCGTTCTGGACGAATGGACAGGGTCACCGGTTCGCCGGTCTTGCCGACATTCACGGCCAGCGCCTCGACCTTCTCGCCACGGCTCAGCTCGACCACGCAACGATCGCCGTCCTGGCTGTGCAAGCGGCCATTGAGGCGGTTGTTTTCGCCGATGAAGTTGGCCACGAAGGTGTTCTTTGGCTCTTCGTACAGGGTGCGCGGAGCAGCGATCTGCTGGATCTCGCCCTGATGGAACACTGCCACCCGATCGGACATGGTCAGCGCTTCACCCTGATCGTGGGTCACGTAGACCACTGTCAGACCGAGGCGTTGATGCAGGTGTTTGATCTCCATCTGCATGTGCTCACGCAGCTGTTTATCCAGCGCGCCGAGGGGTTCATCCATCAGCACCAATTGCGGTTCGAACACCAGCGCCCGGGCCAGGGCCACACGCTGTTGCTGACCACCGGAAAGTTGTGCCGGATAACGCTGGGCGAAGGCATCGAGCTGAACCATGCTCAGTACACGTTTGACCCGTTCGCTGATGTCGGTCTTGCTCAAGCCACGCACCGACAGCGGGAACGCCAGGTTCTCGGCGACAGTCATGTGCGGGAACAGCGCATAGTTCTGAAACACCATGCCGATGTCGCGTTTGTGCGGAGGGACGTTGTTGATCGAGCGCCCGGCCAGCTGGATTTCGCCAGCGGTCGGGGTTTCGAAACCGGCCAGCATCATCAGGCTGGTGGTCTTGCCAGAGCCGGAAGGCCCGAGCAGGGTGAGGAATTCGCCTTTGCGAATTTCCAGGTTGAGGTCTTTGACGATCAGGTTCTCGCCGTCGTAGCTCTTTTGTACACCACGAAAGCTGACCAGAACATCTTTCGCCCCAGCGCTTGAATCGACCTCGCTCATACCCGCACCTTTGTGTTCTTTATATATAGGACTGCCGTGGACTAAGCCTAGTGGCTCCTTACAACCACGCAAATCGGGGGGTATGAGAGATTGGCCTAAGCCGGATGGAAGGTTCGGGGTAGGGATTGCCCTACAAGGATGGCGTGATTGGGTATGTCGCGTAGAAGCAGCTGCAAGAGTTGAGCTGCATGCCGCAAGAACGGGCAAAAGCGGTCTGAAGTGCGTGTCGTTATTGGATATGCCCACGAGTGGATGCTCGCATGAGATCCCTGTGGGAGCGTGGCTTGCCCGCGATGAACGATGACGCGGTGTCTCTGATAAACCGAGGCGCCTGCATCGCGAGCAATCGAGCGTCGACCGGCTGCTCCCACAGAGGCTTGGTGTGTCAGAGGAGCTTGTGCTCCATTGCATATTTCACCAGCTCGGCCAGCGAGGTGATGTTGAGTTTCTGCATCAGCCGCGCTTTGTGGGTGCTGATAGTCTTGCTGCTCAACGCCAATTGCTGGGCGATGTCGTTGACGTTCGCGCCTTGGGCCAGCCGCTCGAACACCGAGAACTCACGCTCTGACAGCAACGAATGCAACGGCCGCGAGTCGGTCAGACCGACTTCGAAGACCATCCGGTCGGCCAGGTCCGGGTCGATATACCGCCCACCTGCCGCGACCTTGCGGATGGCGGTGAGCAACAGCGCCGGATCGCTGTCCTTGGTGGCATAACCGGCAGCGCCGACTTTCAGCGCGCGGGCGGCCATTTGCGCCTCGTCGTGCATCGACAGCACCAGAATCGCTGGCGGATTGTTCAACGCGCGAATCCGCGGGATCGCCTCCAGACCGTTGACCCCAGGCATGGAGATATCCAGCAACACCACTTCACACGGAACATGGCGCAAGGTTTCGAGCAGTTGCTCACCATTACTCGCCTCCCCCACCACGATCAAATCCTTGGCCAGGCCGATCAACTGCTTGATGCCTTCACGAACGATGGTGTGGTCTTCGGCTACCAGTACACGGATCACGCGCTTCTCCTAATCCAAAGGCACTCGCACGCTCAACGTCGTGCCTTCACCCAGTTCACTGTCCAGCGACAGACTGCCGCCCATGATCAACACCCGCTCACGCATGCCCACCACGCCAAACGAAGTCGGTCGGCCTGTCGCCGGGACAAAACCCTGGCCATCGTCGCTGACGGTCAGGCACAACTCACTGCCCTCAAGAGCCAGTGTCAATTCGACAGTATGCGCCTGAGCGTGGCGCATGACATTGGTCAGTGCCTCTTGAAGAATCCGGAACAGGCCAATGGCCTTGGCATCGCTGAGGACCGGCAGGTTTTCCGGCACCTGGACCAGACAGGGGATCTGCGTGCGCGCCTCGAAGCGTCGTGCCTGCCATTCGATGGCCGAGGCGATCCCCGCATCGAGGATCGGCGGGCGTAGCGCCGTGGCGACATCGCGCACCAGTTGGAACAGCTGCGCGATCAGGCGCTTCATGCTGTTGAGCCGCTCGTTCAAACCCGGATCAAGTTGCGCGTAAGCCAGCTCACACATCGAGGTTTCCAGCTTGAGTACGGTGAGCATCTGACCCAGTTCATCGTGAACCTCTCGGGCAATGCGGGCCTTTTCCTCTTCCCGTACGCTTTCCAGGTGAGCGGACAACTCACGCAATTGCTCGCGAGAACTGGCCAACTCCAGCTCGATACGCTTGCTTTCGCTGATGTCCCAGACAATCCCGTCCCAAACCACCACGCCGTTATCAAGACGACGGGTGATTGCCTTGATCTCCGCCCAACGCTGCTCGCCCTGGCGCGTCACAATTCGTCCTTGCCAGGACCAGTCGCAGTCAGTGTCCAGCGCGTGATCCTGAGTCTGGTGATAACTGGCCTTGTCGTCCGGATGAACCAGGCTGCGCAGGCCTTTGTCACGATGACTGAGTGTCGCCGGGGAATATCCCACCAGGCTCTCACTGCCCTCGCTGATGTAGGCAAAGTCAATCTGCCCGGTAACTGGCGCCCGCTCCAGACGAAATACCAGCCCAGGCACGTTGGCGGCAATACCCTGCAACCGCGCCTCGCTTTCCTGCAAAGCGGCCAAGGCACGCCGACGCTCGGTAACGTCGTTGAGATAAACCACGAGGTATTCGCCATCACGAAAGCGCAGGAAGCTCAGCGATACATCGGCAGGCAAGATGCTGCCATCGGCGCGAACGCAGTTGGTTTCGAAGCTTTGTGGCCCGTCCTCACTGGCGCGGGCGCGTTTCCACAATGTTAGCCAGCGATCCATATGCAGGCCGGGTTCGAAATCGATCAAGGGGCGGTCAATCACACCGCCCGATGCATAACCGAGCATCGCTTCAGCCGCCCGGTTGGCGTAACGGACATGGCTGTCCCAGTTGACCCAGAGAATCCCGACGGTACTTTGATCGATGGAAAACTGCGTCAGGCGCAAGGCTTCTTCGCTGGCCTCGCGAAGGGCGATGTCCTCACGGGCCGCCAACAAACGTTGCTCAAGGCTGTGTTGCTGACGACGCTGCCAAGTGACGATGGCAATGCTGCTGAGCAACAACACGGTCAGCAATAGACAGAGGTTCTGCCAAAAACCCGGCGACTCGGTCAGACGCGGGTACTTGGGTTGCAGCCAGCGACTGTGCAGTTGTTCCAGATCCCGCGCAGGGATCGCATGCAGCGCCCTTTCAACGATCCCCGCCAGCTCAGGCCAGTCACGTCGTGTGGCAACCCGCAGTAATTGCGGCAGACCGATATCACCGACCACCACCAGATCAGCAAACTCTGGCTCGGCCGACAAGCGACTGAGCTGCGCTTCATCCACCACGGCATACCGGGCCTGCTGGCTTAAAAGCAACTGCAAGGCCTGGCGCTCCAGCGGCACGCCCTGCAAATTGAGATTTCCGTAGGTGCTGCGCAGGTAATCGGCAACCGCGCTGGGCATGCGCACCGCGACACGGGTCTGGCTGTCGAGCTTCTCCAGCTCCACCGCACCGGCGCTTTTCTGTTCGCTGACGATCAATTGCGGCACGCGCATATAAGGATCGGAAAACTGCCAGATCCGCAGCCCCGCGGGGGTTTGAGTCAGGCCCGGAGCAATGTCGACTTCACCGTCACGCACGGCGGCCTCCAACTGCGCCTGATCCGGAAAGTTGCGCCAGCTCAGCTCAACCTTGAGGGCTTTGGCCAGCCACTTCATGAGCTCGACATTGGCCCCGGACAAACGCTGCAAGCGGCGATCAAATTGTGCGTAAGGCGCTTGCAACACCAACCCGACACGCAACTCGGGGTGTTGCTCAAGCCATTGACGCTGCTCGGCATTCAACTGCGCGACGGGCACTTGGGGCGCAGGCGCCGCCAATGCCATCAAGGGAAGGCAAAAACAGCCGATAACCAACAGGCAGCGAAAACGCATCATCTGAAGTCTCACACACTGACAAATACTGACCAACCCATTAGGCTGCCGGGATTACTTCTGGCCTGGAATATCCGATGCCCCCTGTCTACCGCTTGGCACTGCCCGCATTGTGCCTGTCGCTGATCCTGCCTTGTGTCTTTTCAGTCGAGGCCGCCGATCCTCCAGGCGCCACGGAAAAAACCGCAGAAGTAAAACCGGTAGAGCGCCAACCGCTGCTTGAGCGTAGTCAGGAAGAGGCGACGGCCCTTGAACGACAAGTCCCGCAGCAGGAGCAGCAACAGTTGCAGGCTGGCAGCGACAGTTTCCTCGCGCTCTGGAAACCGGCCAATACCGGCGAACCCAGCGGCGCGGTGATTATCATCCCTGGCGCCGGTGAAACAGCTGACTGGCCTCAAGCAATCAGTCCATTGCGCCGAAAATTGCCGGAGGCCACCTGGGGCAGCCTGAGTATTACCCTGCCTGACCTGCAAAGCGACGCCAGTCGGCCGCGCATTGTCGAAGCCGCACCTGCACCTGTCCCCGTCGACACTAGCAGCAAAAATGCCAGTACTGCGGCACCCAAACCCATCGAACAAGCGGCGGGCGGTGAAGCTGACGTCGCTGAGCGTGCCGTTGCCGAAAGTTCTGAGGAGCAAATAAAGGCTGATGCCGAGCGAATCTTCGCCCGAATCGATGCTGCAATTGCCTTTGCCCAACAGCAGAACGCTCGCAGCATCGTCCTGCTGGGACATGGCACGGGGGCTTATTGGGCTGCGCGTTACCTCAGTGAGAAACAACCATCGCACATAGAGAAGTTCGTGATGGTCGCCGCGCAAACGCCACTCAACGGCAAACCTGAGCTGGCACAACTGACACCGACGCTGAAAGTGGCCACCGCCGATTTCTTCTATATAGACAAAGTGCTGGTGCGTAACGCCGCCCTGGAACGTCTGCAGGCGAGCAAACGGTTGAAGAGCGCAACCTTCACTCAGGTTTCTTTGAAGGCATTGCCTGGAAACAGCGCCGCCGAACAAGAGCAGCTGTTTCGGCGTGTTCGCGGCTGGTTAAGCCCGCAGAACACTGGCAGCTGAGTAATCACCTGAATCCCTAACGAAAATCCCTACGCTCACGAATCAATGCATAAGCATTGTGCAGCTCACGAGTTTTCTCGGTCGCCTCACGCACTTGGGCCGTATTCGCGCCACTGCCGGCAATCTTGTCCGGGTGATGGCGACTGAGCAGGCGCCGGTAGGCACGCTTGATCTGCGACGGCTCGCTAGTGGCCGTCACACCCAGCACTCGCAAAGCCTCTTGATAAGTGCCACCACTGTTGGTCAGTGGCTTTTTATGCGGTTCATAGTCACTGGCCAGCATTTTGACCTGCTGAGGTGTCCAGCCCAGCCATTTGCCCCATTGCATGATCAGCTCACGCTCGGCGCTGCTCGCTCGACCATCGGCCCAGACCATCCGCCAGCAGGCACGTAAGAGCCCCTCAGCCGCATGCGGCTGCGCGCTCAAGTGCCGCAAATAGCCACGCAAGCGATCACGCCCGGACTTGCCTCGATTGAACGCAGCGATTGCCCGCTTTTGCGCCGGCTCACTCATATCGAGTGAACGCATCTCCTGGCGAGCTTGCTGGATATGGCCGTCGACCACCTGGCCATCACTTTTGGCCAATCTCCCCAGCAATACGAACAACAGTTCATCATTGCGCAGCGCTGGGCGCCCACCCAAACGTTCGCGCAAATGCGCCCAGCTGTGCAATTGCATGCGCCGGTCCAGCGCCTGCCCCAACAATGCACCGAGCATGGCCCCCGGAATGCTGGCTATGGCAAAGCCCGCTCCGGCTCCGATCAGAGTCCCTGGCCACAACATATCAGCGGCTCGCTTCTAGCAGATGTTCGACTTCGGCCAATCGCTCATGGGTGCCAACATCGACCCACTGTCCTTGCAAATGCTCGCCGCTCACCTGTCCTTCGGCCATCGCTTTGCGCAACAACGGCGCAAGCTTGAAAGCGCCTGCGATGCAGCCTGCAAACAATGCTGGATGCAGAACGGCGATGCCGCTGTAGGTGAATGTTTGCAAACCCGACTCTCCATCCCGCACCTGAGCATCAACCAGCGTGAAATCTCCGGCCGTGTGATGCACCGGGTTGTCGACCATCACCAGATGAGCAAGGCCGGCAATCGGTTGGCGCAATGCCGAGAAGTCGTAATCGGTCCAGATATCGCCGTTGACCACCAGGAACGGCTCATCACCCAACAGCGGTAATGCCTGGAAAATACCGCCGCCGGTTTCCAGCGGCTCACCTTCCGACGAGTACTGGATGCTCACCCCGAACTGCGAACCATCCCCCAGATAGTCCTCGATCTGCTGGCCAAGCCAGGCGTGATTGATCACGATCTCGGTAAACCCTGCCGCTGCCAGCGCTCGAATGTGGTACTCGATCAATGGCACACCAGCGGCACGAATCAATGGCTTGGGCGTCGTCAGCGTCAGTGGACGCATACGCTCACCCTTGCCGGCCGCGAGAATCATTGCCTTCATACGGGCGCTCCAACCGGCTGGCGAAGGCTCACCAACAGCTCACCCAATTCAGCCAGCTCTGGGCGGCGGGCCAACACTGCTTCTATATAGGCAAAGAAACGCGGCACATCACCGAGATAACGCGGCTTACCATCGCGATGGCAAATGCGGGCAAAGATCCCGATCACTTTCAAATGCCGCTGCACGCCCATCAAATCGCTGGCCCGCAGGAAGTCTTCAAAATCAGGTTGCACCGGAATGCCCAACTTGCCGGCCTGATGCCAGTAATCTTCCAGCCAACCACGCACGCGAGCGTCAGGCCAACTGAGGAATGCATCCTTGAACAGGCAGGTCACGTCGTAAGTGACCGGACCGTAGACCGCGTCCTGGAAGTCCAGCACGCCCGGGTTCGGCTCGCTCAACATCAGGTTGCGCGGCATGTAGTCGCGATGCACCAGTACCTTTGGCTGGGCCAGGGCGCTGTCGATCAACAGATCGCTGACCCGCTGCCAGAGCGCCAGTTGCTCCGGGTCAAGCGTGATACCCAGTTCACGCCCCACGTACCACTCGGGGAACAGCTCCAGTTCGCGGCGCAGTAACGCCACGTCATAACTGGGCAGAGGAGCGTCCATCGGCAACTGCTGGAAGGCCAGCAAGGCTTGCAACGCATCCTTGAACAAATCGTCGGCATTTTCGCCGTCGATCACGTCCAGATAGGTCTTGTTACCCAGGTCATTGAGCAAAAGAAAGCCGCGCTCGAGGTCCTCGGCATAAATTATCGGCACGTTTATTCCGGATTTCGCCAGTAACCAAGCGATATCAACGAAAGGTTTGCAGTTTTCCTGAGGTGGTGGAGCGTCCATCACCACGAAACTGCGACCCTCCCCTTCCCAGCGAAAATACCGCCGGAAACTGGCGTCACTGCTGGCCGCAGTCAACGTAGCCGGGGGCACGGAGCCCCAGCCCTGTGCTGTAAATAGAATCGCCAATTGCTCATCGAGCCAAACTTTCAGGTGTTGCAAGCGTACATCTTGATCAGGCATTGCAAGGGTCTCCGACGGCGCTAGCCGTCAAGCGGGTCATGCTTTATTATCCAGCATCTTTTTCAGACCATCGAGAGGCGTGCGGCCCACACCGCGGGCAGATGGCACGCAGGAAGCCCGGACTAATAAGATGGCATTGAAATCCCCCGCGTTTCGTAAAAAATTTCCGTTGTTGGTTACCGGCAGTTTGCTGGCCCTGCAACCTTTAGCCACTCAGTTCGCGGTCGCTGCGGAACAGTATGACTGCTCAGTCTCTGCTTCGGGTGCCTGGGACTGTGCGCCGAAAGCCAACGCTGCTCAATTGCCTCCACGTCCAGCGCATAACGCAGAAGCGGTCAGTCCGAACAACGAGACCCCGGCAGAAAGCGGCGCCAGCGACGAAACCGTCGCCAAGCCCACACTGGTCACCGAAGCCAAAGGCCGTGGTCTGAAATCGCGCAGTGCCGACTACAGTCACCTCGACTGGGTGCCCCGTGACAAGCTCACTACTGCCCAATTGGCCGAAACCGGTCCCTACTGCTCTGGTTCCTATATCGAACCTATTCGTCCTGGCATGAATGACAAGACGAATAAAAGTGATGCTCCGACCTTTCTCGGCGCCAAAGCGTCGCGTTACGAGCAAGAACAACAAGTCGCTACCCTGGCCGGTGACGTGGTCATGCGTCAGGGCAGCATGCAGGTAGAGGCCGACGAGGCCAATCTGTATCAAGCCGAGAACCGTGGAGAGCTGAGCGGCAACGTTCGCGTCCGCGATAATGGCGCGCTGATCGTCGGCGACCACGCCGATGTGCAGCTTGATACCGGCGAAGCCAAGGTCGACAACGCTGAGTACGTGATGCACAAGTCGCGTATACGCGGTAACGCGCTGTACGCCAAACGTGCCGAAAACGCCATCATCCGTCTCAAGGATGGTACGTACACCACGTGCGAACCGAACAGCAACGCCTGGCAACTCAAGGGTAACAACATCACCTTGAACCCGGCGACCGGCTTCGGTACCGCAACCAACGTGACGCTACGGGTCAAAGACATTCCGGTGCTCTACACCCCGTACATCTATTTCCCGATCGATGACCGTCGCCAGTCCGGCTTCCTGCCGCCAACTATCGGCGCCGGTAGCGATACCGGCTTGTTGCTGGTCACCCCGTACTACTTCAACATAGCGCCCAACTACGACGCCACGTTGTATCCGCGCTACATGAGCAAGCACGGGCTGTTGATGGAAGGCGAATTCCGCTACCTGACCAAGAGCAGCGAAGGTCAGTTTGGTGGCGCTTACCTCAACGACGAGAGTAACGACCGCAATCTGCAGTCCGACGCCGAGAAAACCCGCTACATGCTCAACTGGCAGCACAAGGGCGGGCTTGATTCGCGCGTGCTGACCCAGGTTGATTACACCAAAATCAGCGATCCATATTACTTCCAGGATCTTCAAACTGATCAGATCGGTGTCAAAAGCAGAGACTATGTGAATCAGCAAGGTTCCGTCACTTATCGTGGCGACACCTACGCTGCACGAATCAATGCCCAGGCTTATCAGCTGGCGACTGTCGCGAATATCACGCCGTATGACCGCTTGCCGCAAATCACCTTCGATGGTGCGCTGCCGTATCATCCAGGCGGGCTGGATTTCGCGTACAACACTGAACTCGTGCGCTTTGATCGAGATCTGAAAACCGGCAACTATTTTGACCAGGACGGTATCTCATCACCGCGTCTCGATACCAACGTTCAGGGCCTGGCACGTGCCAACGGTGATCGCCTGGATCTCGCTCCGGTTGTCAGCCTGCCGCTCAACTGGACGTATGGCTTCCTGAAGCCATCGCTCAAGTACAAGTACACCCAGTACGATCTGGACCTCGACGGAACAGGCAAAAGCCAGATCGCCGCGCAGAGTGCCGCCGCTGATAACCTCAACGGCACCTTCAGCCGCAATCAAAACCGCGCTGTGCCTATCGCGAGCATCGACAGTGGCTTGTACTTTGACCGCAACACCCAATGGTTTGGCAAGAACTACCGCCAGACTCTTGAGCCGCGCCTGTTCTATCTCTATGTTCCTGAGAAAGATCAGTCCGACATCCCGGTCTTCGACACTAGCGAGTACACGTTCAACTACGCCTCGCTGTTCCGCGACAACCGCTTCTCCGGTTCCGACCGTGTTGGCGACGAAAACAAACTGTCGCTGGGCGTGACCAACCGCTGGATCGAAGACAACGGCTTTGAGCGTCAGCGCATCAGCGTTGGCCAGGCCATGTACTTCAAGGATCGCGAAGTTCAATTGCCGGGCATCGATGCGGCGACCCGCCAGGATGCACACGCCAACGTTTCGCCTTACGCGCTTGAGTATGAATATCGCTTCAACCGCGACTGGCGTACGACTGCCGACTACAACTGGGACCCGGACAGCCACAAGCCTCGTTCCGGCAGCGCGATGTTCCATTACCAGCCGGAAGACAACCTGAACAAAGTCATCAACGCCGGTTATCGCTATCGCAATGACCAGGTCCGTTATGACCAGACCACCGGTCAGTGGACGGTAGGTGGCGGCGACTACGGCACTCCGGGCACTCCGGGTTTCGTGAAGGATTACTACAAGATCAAGCAGCACGACTTCTCGGTGATGTGGCCGATCGTGCCGCAATGGAATGCCATCAGCCGCTGGCAGTACGACTACAACCGCAACCGCACTCTGGAAGCCTTCGGTGGTTTCGAGTACGACAACTGCTGCTGGAAACTGCGCCTGATCAATCGCTACTGGGTCGCGTATGACGAGTTTAGCCAAGAGGCGCCGCAAAACGAAAAAGGCGACCATGGCATCTTCCTCCAAATTGTTCTGAAGGGACTCGGCGGCCTCACTGGCGCCAAAGTAGAGAGCTTCCTCGACAAAGGCATTCAAGGTTATCGTGAACGTGAAGACAAAGCTTTCTGATCGTCTGCGCCCGCTGATGCTGGGCGCATTGTTCCTGGGTACCGCAGCCAACGCTGCGGTGCAGTCCATCGACAAGGTAGTAGCCATCGTCGACAACGACGTGGTCATGCAGAGCCAACTGGACCAACGGGTTCATGAAGTCCAGCAAACCATCGCCAAACGCGGCGGCGGTGTACCGCCAACCAGCGTGTTGGACCAGCAGGTACTTGAGCGCCTGATCGTCGAAAACCTGCAACTGCAGATCGGCGAACGCTCCGGCATCCGCATCACCGATGAGGAACTGAACCAGGCGATCGGCACCATTGCCCAACGCAACAAGATGAGCGTGGAGCAGTTCCGCGCAGCCCTGACTCACGATGGTCTGTCGTATGAAGACGCTCGTGATCAGGTTCGCCGCGAAATGATCATCAGCCGTGTACGTCAGCGCCGTGTAGCAGAGCGTGTTCAGGTATCGGAGCAGGAAGTGAAAAACTTCCTCGCCTCGGACCTGGGCAAGATGCAGCTGTCCGAAGAATTTCGTCTGGCTAACATCCTGATTCCAACACCGGAAAGCGCCAACTCTGAAGCCATTCAGAATGCCGGGCGTCAGGCTGCCGGTGTTTATCAGCAACTCAAGCAAGGCGCTGATTTCGGTCAGTTGGCAATCGCCAAATCCGCCAGCGAGACCGCGCTGGAAGGCGGCGACATGGGCTGGCGTAAAGCCGCGCAACTGCCACCACCGTTTGATCGCATGCTCAGCACGATGTCGGTTGGCGATATCACCGAGCCGATGCGCACACCAGGCGGCTTCATCATTCTGAAGATCCTGGAAAAACGCGGCGGCCAGACTCAGGTGCGTGACGAAGTACACGTACGTCACATCCTGATCAAGCCAAGCGAAATTCGTAGCGAAGAAGAAACCAAGCGTCTGGCTCAGAAACTCTACGACCGGATTGAAGCCGGCGAAGACTTTGCCGAGTTGGCGAAAAGCTATTCGGAAGATCCGGGTTCCGCGCTTAACGGCGGCGACCTGAACTGGGTCGACCCGAACTCCCTGGTGCCTGAGTTCCGCGAAGTGATGGCCAAAGCCCCTCAGGGTCAGCTGTCCAAACCGTTCAAGACCCAATACGGCTGGCACGTACTGGAAGTCCTTGGCCGTCGCGCCACCGACAGCACCAGCCAGGCCCGTGAACAGCAAGCGATGACCGTACTGCGTAACCGCAAATACGACGAAGAGCTGCAAACCTGGTTGCGTCAGATCCGTGACGAAGCCTACGTTGAAATCAAGCTCCCTGGCGCTGACCAGGCGCCGAAGTGAACCCCAAACGATTCGCGCTGACACCCGGCGAGCCGGCCGGCATAGGTCCTGACCTGTGCCTGCTGCTCGCCTCGCAACCCCAGCCACACCCCCTGATTGCCATTACCAACCGCGACCTGCTCCTTGAGCGGGCCGCGCAGTTGGGCGTGGTTGTCGACTTGATACCGGTCACACCGGATCGCTGGCCGGATCAACCCGCTCCAGCCAACAGTCTGTATGTCTGGGACACCCCACTGCAGAGCAAGGTCATCGCCGGTCAGCTGGACAAGTCCAATGCGTTGTTTGTACTGGAAACCCTGACTCGAGCCGGCCAAGGCTGTCTGGACGGGCATTTCGCCGGGATGATCACCGCCCCCGTGCACAAGGGCGTGATCAACGAGGCCGGCATCGCCTTTTCCGGGCATACCGAATTTCTCGCCGACCTGACGCATACCCAGCAAGTGGTCATGATGCTCGCCACTCGCGGCCTGCGAGTCGCATTGGTCACCACTCACCTGCCCTTGCGACAGATTGCCGATGCGATCACCCCGGAACGCCTGGAGCGAGTGACGCGGATCCTGCACGCCGACCTGCAACAAAAATTCGGCATTGCCCAACCGCGTATCCTGGTCTGCGGGCTCAACCCGCATGCCGGCGAAGGCGGACATCTGGGCCATGAAGAAATCGACATTATCGAACCCACCTTAGAGCGTCTGCGCAGTGAGGGCATGGATCTACGCGGCCCCCTGCCTGCCGACACTCTGTTTACCCCCAAATATCTGGAGCACTGCGACGCAGTGCTGGCGATGTACCACGACCAGGGCTTGCCCGTACTCAAGTACAAAGGTTTCGGTGCCGCAGTCAACGTGACCCTCGGCTTGCCGATCATCCGCACCTCAGTCGACCATGGCACCGCCCTGGATCTGGCCGGCAGCGGAAAAATCGACACCGGCAGCCTGCAAGTCGCATTGGAAACCGCCTACCAGATGGCCGAGACCCGTTTATGACAGAGCATTACCAACACCGGGCGCGCAAGCGCTTCGGCCAGAACTTCCTGCACGATGCCGGCGTGATCGACCGCATCCTGCGCGCCATTCACGCCCGCCCTGAAGACCGCTTGCTGGAAATCGGCCCGGGCCAGGGTGCGCTGACCGAAGGCCTGCTCAACAGCGGCGCGCAACTGGATGTGGTTGAACTGGACAAGGACCTGATCCCGATCCTCAATCAGCAGTTCGCCGGCAAAAGCAATTTCAACCTGCATCAAGGCGACGCTCTGAAGTTTGACTTCACCAGCCTCAATGCTGCACCGAACAGCCTGCGAGTGGTCGGCAACCTGCCGTACAACATCTCCACCCCGCTGATCTTCCACCTGCTGCGAAACGCCGGTTTGATCCGCGACATGCACTTCATGCTGCAAAAGGAAGTGGTCGAACGCCTGGCAGCGGGTCCTGGCGGTGGTGATTGGGGCCGCCTGTCGATAATGGTTCAGTACCACTGCCGGGTCGAACACCTGTTCAATGTCGGCCCTGGCGCGTTCAATCCGCCGCCAAAAGTCGATTCGGCGATTGTCCGGCTGGTGCCGCACGCCGTGCTGCCGCACCCAGCCAAGGATCATCGCCTGCTGGAGCGCGTCGTTCGCGAAGCCTTCAACCAGCGCCGTAAAACCCTTCGTAACACTCTCAAAGCCTTGCTCAGCAACGCCGAGATCGAAGCCGCCGGTGTCGATGGCAGCCTGCGTCCGGAACAACTCGACCTGGCCGCATTTGTCCGTCTGGCCGACAAGCTGGGCGAACAAGTCGCCGAGATCTCCAGCGCCAGCTGACACGCCATGATCGTTATCGGGTAAGACACCAGACGCCATGTCTGGTTTACTACCCGATACTTGGCCTAGACTGATCCCATCAGTTATGTCCCGCGCCCCGCTTTGCTTTTAAGGCCCTTTGCATGTCCGATCCTCGTTATCAGATCGACGTCAGCGTCGTCACCCGCTTTCTGGCAGAACAATCGCAACCCGAGCAAAATCGATTTGCCTTCGCCTACACCATTACCATCCAGAATAATGGCCAGATGCCTGCAACGTTGCTCTCACGGCACTGGGTCATTACCGATGGTGATGGGCATGTCGAGGAGGTCCGTGGTGCAGGCGTAGTCGGCCAACAACCGTTGATTGAGGTTGGCAAAAGCCATACCTATAGCAGCGGCACTGTGATGACCAGCCGAGTTGGCACCATGCAGGGTAGCTACCAAATGCTCGCCGAAGACGGTAAACGCTTCGACGCCATCATCGCGCCCTTCCGCCTTGCGGTGCCCGGAGCCCTGCACTGATGGCAGTGTATGCCGTCGGCGATCTGCAAGGCTGCCTCGAACCGCTGCAATGCCTGCTCAAGCAGGTTGCCTTCGATCCTGCCAAGGATCGCCTCTGGCTGGTGGGTGACCTGGTCAACCGCGGTCCACAGTCGCTGGAAACCCTGCGTTTTCTTTACAGCATCCGCGAATCGCTGGTATGCGTTCTGGGCAACCATGACCTGCACCTGCTGGCAGTCGGGCAGAATATCGAGCGCCTGAAGAAAGCCGACACCTTGCGCGAGATCCTCGAAGCGCCGGATCGCAACGAGCTACTTGAATGGTTGCGCCAGCAAAAGCTGATGCACTACGACGAACAACGCGAGATAGTACTGGTCCACGCAGGCATACCGCCGCAATGGACGCTAAAGAAAGCCTTGAAGTGCGCCGCCGAAGTCGAAGTGGCGTTACATGACGACAACCTCTTTGCCCCTTACCTCGATGGTATGTACGGCAATGAGCCCTTGAAATGGGACAGCGACCTCACAGGTACCGCTCGCCTGCGGGTGATCACCAACTATTTCACTCGCATGCGTTTTTGCACCCGCGAAGGCAAACTTGACCTCAAAGGCAAGGAAGGCATCGATACCGCGCCCCCCGGTTATGCTCCGTGGTTTCGGCACAAGGAACGCAAGACCAAAGGCCTGAAGATCATCTTCGGCCACTGGGCAGCCCTTGAAGGCCAATGCAATGAACAAGGCATCTTTGCCCTCGACACCGGCTGTGTCTGGGGTGGCGCCCTGACGTTGTTGAATGTCGACACCGGCGAACGCCTGCAGTGCAAGTGCGATACCCAGGGCCGCGTCAAGCCGCACGTCGCCCCCTCTGACCCCGAACAATTGCCAGCCACTGCAAAGCGCTGAAGGGCGCTTTCAGCCAAGCCACAGGAGCCCGCCATGAGCGAATTCAAACGCATTCCCCCCGAGCAAGCCCATGCCCTGCGTGAGCAAGGTGCGGTCGTGGTCGACATTCGCGACCCGCAGACCTATGCCGCCAATCACATCAGTGGCTCACAACACCTGGACAACCACACCATTCCCGACTTTATCCGCAACGCGGACCTGGATGCGCCATTGGTCGTGGTCTGCTACCACGGCAATTCCAGCCAAAGTGCTGCGGCATACCTGATTAGCCAAGGCTTCTCCGACGTTTACAGCCTGGACGGCGGCTTTGAGTTATGGCGTGCGACTTACCCGTCGGAAACCGCGCAAAGCGTTCCCGAATAATTTTATTCTAGAGCTCCAGCCCATGCCCCCCGTGGGCTGTAGCCATGACTGACGAACGGTCAGACCGAACTAATTGCGCATTGCGCCTTGACCTCTCGGATTCCGAACTATCCTTACCAACAGGCCATCCAAATCAGGGGAGAGCCGGTACACCGGCGTGCGGGTCATCGGTATTAGCTTTCAAGGTCAATAGCTTTGAAAGTGTTCTGGGGGGTACATAGCAACTGGATTTCAGTTGCACCAGCACTCGACTGACTGATCCGGCGTCGGCTCCACGTATCGAGCGAGGTGACGTCATGACTATTTTTAGCCACTTCCAACAACGTTTCGAGTCCACACGCCAGGAAGAACTCACGCTGCAAGAGTATCTGGAGCTGTGCAAAAAGGATCGCAGCGCCTACGCCTCTTCAGCCGAACGCTTGCTATTGGCAATCGGCGAACCGGAATTGTTGGATACTTCTGCCAACTCGCGACTGTCGCGAATATTTTCCAACAAGGTGATCCGCCGCTATCCGGCCTTTGAAGACTTCCATGGCATGGAAGAATGCATCGACCAGATCGTCTCGTATTTCCGCCATGCCGCTCAGGGCCTGGAAGAGAAGAAACAGATCCTCTATCTGCTTGGCCCGGTCGGTGGTGGTAAATCGTCCCTGGCCGAGAAGCTGAAACAATTAATAGAGAAAGTACCCTTTTACGCCATCAAGGGCTCACCTGTTTTCGAGTCACCTCTTGGGTTGTTCAACGCCACAGAAGATGGCCAGATCCTCGAAGAAGACTTCGGTATTCCGCGGCGATATCTGAGTACCATCATGTCGCCTTGGGCCACCAAACGCCTGGCCGAGTTTGGCGGCGACATCAGTCAGTTCAGGGTGGTCAAACTCTACCCATCGATCCTCAATCAGATCGCCGTCGCCAAGACCGAACCTGGGGATGAAAACAACCAGGACATTTCTGCTCTGGTGGGTAAGGTCGATATCCGCAAACTGGAAGAATTCCCGCAGAACGACGCAGACGCCTACAGCTACTCAGGTGCTCTGTGCCGGTCCAACCAGGGCCTGATGGAGTTTGTCGAAATGTTCAAGGCACCGATCAAGGTGCTGCACCCATTGCTGACAGCCACTCAGGAAGGCAACTACAACAGTACCGAAGGCCTGGGGGCCATTCCGTTTACCGGTATCTTGCTGGCCCACTCCAACGAATCGGAATGGCACACCTTCCGTAACAACAAAAACAACGAAGCGTTCATCGACCGGATCTACATCGTCAAAGTGCCGTATTGCCTGCGCGTCAGTGACGAAGTGAAAATCTACGACAAGTTGCTGTTCAACAGCTCGCTGGCCAAGGCCCATTGCGCGCCCGACACCCTGAAGATGCTTGCGCAGTTCACCGTGCTCTCGCGCCTCAAAGAGCCGGAGAACTCGAATATCTACTCGAAAATGCGCGTGTATGACGGTGAAAACCTCAAAGACACCGACCCGAAAGCCAAATCGATTCAGGAATACCGCGACAACGCCGGTGTCGATGAAGGCATGAACGGTCTGTCGACCCGGTTTGCGTTCAAGATCCTGTCGAAGGTCTTCAACTTCGACCCCCACGAGATCGCCGCCAACCCGGTGCATTTACTCTATGTACTCGAACAACAGATCGAACAGGAGCAATTTCAGGCTGAAACCCGTGAGCGCTACCTGCGTTTCCTGAAAGAGTACCTGGCACCGCGATACATCGAGTTCATCGGCAAGGAGATTCAGACCGCCTACCTCGAGTCCTACAGCGAGTACGGTCAGAACATCTTCGACCGGTACGTGCTCTATGCAGACTTCTGGATTCAGGATCAGGAATACCGCGATCCGGAAACCGGCGAGATCCTCAACCGCGTGGCACTGAACGAAGAACTGGAGAAAATCGAGAAACCGGCCGGCATCAGCAATCCGAAAGATTTCCGCAACGAAATCGTCAACTTCGTGCTGCGTGCCCGAGCCAACAACAACGGCAAGAACCCGACTTGGCTCAGCTACGAAAAACTGAGGGTGGTTATAGAGAAGAAAATGTTCTCGAACACCGAGGATCTGCTACCGGTTATCAGCTTCAACGCCAAGGCCAGCAAAGAGGACCAGCAAAAGCACAACGATTTCGTCACACGGATGGTCGAGCGCGGCTATACAGACAAACAGGTACGACTGCTCTCCGAGTGGTATCTGCGGGTCAGAAAATCACAATAACCCGCTGCCGGTCGCACCGGTTGTCGTTAGCCAGAGGCCTGTGTCAACATTTTCTGTTACACAGGCTTCAGGAAGGTGTTTGAAAGTCGGCAGCGAGGCTCAGACAGAGAACAGGTGGTCGCGACGACGCAAAAATGCGCGTGACACCACTCTACTCGTTCCAGTCCGACCCGCTCGCGGCTTTTCAAGACAGCTTCTAAGGAGCAGTCATGAGCTATGTGATCGACCGACGTCTCAATGGCAAGAACAAGAGCACGGTTAACCGCCAACGTTTTCTGCGGCGCTACCGTGATCACATCAAGAAAGCTGTTGAAGAAGCCGTCAGCCGTCGCTCCATCACTGACATGGAGCACGGCGAACAAATCAGCATTCCCGGCCGCGATATCGACGAGCCGGTGCTTCATCATGGTCGCGGCGGCAAGCAGACCGTGGTTCACCCTGGAAACAAAGAGTTCACCAGCGGCGAACATATTCCTCGTCCACCCGGCGGCGGTGGTGGCAGGGGTCCGGGCAAGGCCGGCAACTCCGGCGAAGGCATGGATGAATTCGTCTTCCAGATCACTCAGGAAGAGTTTCTCGAATTCATGTTCGAAGATCTGGAGCTGCCCAACCTGGTCAAACGCAACCTGACCGGGACTGACACGTTTAAAACCGTCCGTGCCGGCATCAGCAATGAAGGCAATCCTTCGCGGATCAACATCATCCGTACCCTGCGTTCGGCCCATGCCCGACGAATCGCACTGTCCGGCAGCAGTCGGGCAAAACTGCGTGAGGCGAAAGACGAGCTGGAGCGACTTAGACGCGAAGAGCCGGACAACTTCGGCGATATTCAGGAAATGGAGGCGGAAATCGAGCGTCTTAGCGCCCGTATCAATCGCATACCATTTCTTGACACCTTTGACCTCAAGTACAACCTGCTGATCAAACAGCCCAACCCCAGCTCAAAAGCCGTGATGTTTTGCCTGATGGACGTCTCAGGCTCCATGACCCAGGCGACCAAGGACATCGCCAAACGCTTCTTCATCCTGCTGTACCTGTTCCTCAAGCGTAATTACGAGAAAATCGATGTGGTGTTCATCCGCCACCACACCAGCGCCCGGGAAGTTGACGAAGAAGAGTTTTTCTATTCCCGCGAAACGGGCGGCACCATCGTTTCCAGCGCCTTGAAACTGATGCAGGAGATCATGGCCGAACGCTACCCAAGCAATGAATGGAACATCTACGCGGCACAGGCTTCCGATGGCGACAACTGGAACGATGACTCACCGATCTGCCGCGACATCCTGATCAACCAGATCATGCCATTTGTGCAGTACTACACTTATGTGGAGATTACCCCGCGCGAACATCAGGCTCTGTGGTTCGAGTACGAACGAATCGCCGAGGCCTTTTCCGAAACCTTTGCCCAGCAACAATTGGTCTCGGCCGGAGATATCTACCCGGTCTTCCGTGAACTCTTCCAGCGCAGGTTAGTGACATGACCGCCAGAGAGCAGAAGCGTCTACCCATATCCACCGGCTCAGAATGGACGTTTGAGCTGATCCAGGCCTACGACCGCGAAATCAGCCGTATCGCGGCTCGTTATGCCCTGGATACCTATCCCAACCAGATCGAAGTGATCACTGCCGAACAAATGATGGATGCCTACGCCTCTGTGGGCATGCCACTGGGCTATCACCATTGGTCCTATGGCAAGCACTTCCTCAGCACCGAAAAGTCCTACACTCGCGGCCAGATGGGGCTGGCCTACGAAATCGTGATCAACTCGGACCCGTGCATCGCTTATCTGATGGAGGAAAACACCATCTGCATGCAGGCGCTGGTGGTTGCCCACGCTTGCTATGGCCATAACAGCTTCTTCAAAGGCAATTACCTGTTCCGCACCTGGACGGATGCCAGCTCAATCATCGATTACCTGGTGTTCGCCAAGCAGTACATCATGCAATGCGAAGAGCGCCATGGCATCGATGCGGTTGAAGACCTGCTGGACTCCTGCCACGCCCTGATGAACTACGGCGTCGACCGCTACAAACGCCCGTATCCGATCTCTGCGGAGGAAGAACGGCGCCGGCAGAAAGACCGGGAAGAGCATTTGCAAAAGCAGATCAACGACCTCTGGCGGACTATTCCCAAAGGCGCAGACAAATACAGCGACAAGGATAATGCGCGCTTCCCCGCCGAACCTCAGGAAAACATCCTCTATTTCATCGAAAAACACGCGCCATTACTGGAGCCGTGGCAGCGGGAAATCGTGCGTATCGTGCGCAAGATCGCGCAGTACTTTTACCCCCAACGCCAGACCCAAGTGATGAACGAGGGCTGGGCCACCTTCTGGCACTACACCCTGATGAACGACCTGTATGACGAGGGCCTGGTGACTGATGGCTTCATGATGGAGTTCCTGACCTCCCATACCAGCGTGGTCTTTCAGCCTGGCTTCGACAGTCCCTATTACAACGGGATCAACCCCTACACCCTGGGTTTTGCCATGTACCGCGATATCCGGCGGATGTGCGAAACGCCCACCGAGGAGGATCGCCGCTGGTTCCCGGAAATCGCCGGTACCGACTGGCTGTCCAGCATCAAATTCGCCATGAGCAGCTTCAAGGACGAGAGCTTCATCCTGCAGTACCTGTCACCTAAGGTGATCCGCGATCTGAAGCTGTTCAGCATCCTCGATGACGACCAGAAGGAAGATTTGCTGGTTCCTGCGATACATGACGAAGACGGCTATCGAACCATTCGCGAAACCCTGGCGGCGCAATACAACCTGGGTAATCGCGAACCCAACATACAGATCTACAGCATCGACCGGCGTGGAGACCGCTCACTGACCTTGCGTCACCAGCAACACGACCGCAAACCACTGGGAGAATCCACCGACGAAGTGCTCAAGCACCTGCACCGGCTCTGGGGCTTCGATATTCACCTGGAAACCCTGCAAGGCGACCAAGTGATGAAAACCCACCACGTACCGCCAAGGGGCGAACATAACGAGGGCGATTACGGCCGACTGGACCTGGCCGTCATCCACCTTTGATTCCACCTAAAGCCTCCGAAAGGTCGACGCTAGGGTTATCCTGTCGAGCTAACGGAGGTTTTTTATGCAGATTTATAAAGTCGGCGGCGCGGTGCGCGATCGCTTGCTGGGCAAGCCTGTCACCGATATCGACTGGGTCGTGGTAGGTGCCACCACAAAAGAAATGCTCGCCAAAGGGTTTCGTCCGGTAGGCGCCGACTTCCCGGTATTTCTGCACCCGCAGAGCGGCGAGGAATACGCCCTCGCCCGAACCGAACGCAAAAGCGGCCACGGCTATGGCGGCTTCATTTTCTACGCAAGCCCCGAAGTTACGCTCGAAGAAGACCTGATCCGCCGCGACCTGACGATCAACGCCATGGCTGAAGATGACCACGGCGTTCTAACCGATCCATATCACGGCCAGCGCGATCTTGATGACCGCGTACTTCGTCACGTTTCGCCCGCATTCGCCGAAGATCCTCTCCGAGTCCTGCGCGTGGCGCGCTTTGCTGCACGCTACGCCGACCTCGGCTTCAGGGTCGCCCCCGAAACCCTGGAATTGATGCGCCAGCTCAGCGAATCAGGTGAGCTTGAGGCGTTGACGGCAGAGCGCAGCTGGAAAGAAATATCCCGCGCACTGATGGAAAATCAGCCTCAGGTGTTCATTCAAGTACTACGCGACTGTGGTGCGTTGAAGGTATTGCTTCCCGAAGTGGATGCGCTGTTCGGCGTGCCGCAGCCTGAAGCTCACCACCCGGAAATCGACAGCGGCGTGCACACCCTGAGCGTCCTCGAACAGGCTGCCATGCACGCTCAACCACTGACGGTGCGCTGGGCCTGCCTGCTGCATGATCTTGGAAAAGGGCTGACACCTGAAAGTCAGTGGCCGAAACACATTGCCCACGAACACAAGGGATTGCGCCTGATCAAGGCGGTGAACGAACGTTTCAAAGCGCCAAGAGACTGCCAGGAACTGGCTCTGCTGGTCGGCGAATACCATACACATGGTCATCGCGCCCTCGAGCTGAAGCCTTCGACATTACTGGAGTTGCTACAAAGTTTTGATGTCTATCGACGGCCGCAGCGTTTTGAAGAGTTTATCGTCGCCTGCGAGATGGACGCCCGAGGCCGCAAAGGCTTCGAGCAAAGAAGTTACCCACAGGCTGAGTATTTGAGAGGCGCAGCGATAGCTGCGCGGACAGTGGCCGTACAACCACTGCTGGAGCAAGGGTTCAAAGGACCTGAACTGGGGGAGGCATTGAAACGCGAACGGCTTGAGGCGCTGAAGGCTTACAAAGAGGTGGCGTCTACTTGAAAAGCATCGCGGGCAAGAACCGGGACGCCTGGTTCTTGCCCGCGAAAAGGTCAGAGCAGACTGGAAGGGGTCAACGGCACGCCGCGCCATTCAAATGCCACCGGCGCCAACACTTGATCAATTTGCGCCTCACTCCACAGAACTGCAAAGCTCTTACCTACGCCCGGATGCACCCTGTCCGGCGCCATCAACGACAGTGGCCACAGCACAAACGCATTTTTCAGGATCTCTGTGCGCGGCAGGATCAAACCGTCAAAATTGCCCACCCAATCGCCATAGAGCAGCACGTCGATGTCCAGCGGCAAGCCCTTGCGATCCGGAGCATAACGACCGTTATCCGCCTCGATGAATTTCAGTCGGCGATCCAGCTCCATCAGTGGTAGATCGGTAAAAGCCGACACCACCAAATTGAAGAACGGACCGCTTTTGATGCCCACCGGCTGACTTTCAAACACGGCCGAACAGCGCACATCCACCAGAAAACCGGCCAGAGCATCCAGTCCCGCCTGCAAATGGGATTCGCGCTCGATATTGCTACCGAGACCTAGAAATACCTGAGTTAGCGACATCCGCGCTCGATCTCCACGCCCACACCCGTGGCGGCGGCGACTGCACCCGGCTTGGTCAGCTTGAGGTGCAGCCAGGGAATATGAAACTCGCTCATCAGAACTTCAGCCAGACGCTCGGCGAAAGTTTCTACAAGCTGGAACTGCGCCTGCTCGGCAAACGCCTGAATGCGCGAAGACACGCTGGCATAATCCAGCGCCAGGGTCAGGTCGTCACCCGCAGCGGCCGGGCGATTATCCCAGGCGAAGCTCAGATCAAGACGCAGGCACTGTCGGATGCCTCGCTCCCAGTCGTAGGCACCAATCACCGTGTCGACTTCCAGGCCCTCGATAAACACTCTGTCCAAGCACTCTTCTCCGCAGCACGACAAGGGCGCAATGCGCCGTTAGAATCAGGGCGTCCTCGCCCGGAATAGTTAGCATGTTTTGGTTACTGGCGATCCTCGCCTACCTGCTTGGCTCTCTGTCCTTTGCCATTTTGCTCAGCCGCCTGACCGGTACCCCCGATCCGCGAATGAGTGGCTCGGGTAATGCCGGCGCAACCAACATGCTGCGCCTGGCCGGCAAAAAACTGGCCGTGCTGACCTTGCTCGGCGACCTTTGCAAAGGCTTGTTGCCAGTACTGATCGCCAGCCTCGCAGGGTTATCACTGCAGCAACAGGCCTGGATCGGTTTATGCGCCGTCATCGGTCACCTGTTCCCGCTGTACTTCCGCTTTCGCGGCGGCAAAGGCGTCGCCACCGCTGCCGGGATGCTGCTAGGGCTGTACCCGCCCGCGGCACTCCTGGCTCTCTGCGCCTGGCTGCTGACCTTCTACCTCACCCGTACCAGCTCGCTGGCCGCCTTGATCGCCACACCGCTGACCCTGCCACTGCTTGCCTGGCTAGAACCCGCCGCATTGCTGCCCATGAGCGCACTCACGGCGCTGATCGTCTGGCGCCATCGCGGCAATCTACGCGACCTGTTTGCCGGGCGCGAACGGCATTTTTAAATCCTGATGATGAGAGCGACTCCGGTTCATTGGCAGCTCTCAACATGACACCTGCTTACAGCGGCGACAATTGCTCCATTGGCCAGCGTGCCTGCACGCTGATTGCCAGGCTTTCGCACTGCCCGACCTGCAAACGCTGACAACCGGCAAAAGCGATCATCGCGCCGTTATCAGTGCAGAACTCCGGACGTGCGTAGTAAACGTCGCCTTTCATGTCACCGAGCATTTTCTCCAGTGAAACCCGCAGTGCCTTGTTGGCACTCACGCCACCAGCGATAACCAGACGCTTGAGGCCAGCCTGCTTCAAGGCTCGTTTGCACTTGATGGTCAAAGTTTCCACCACTGCCTGCTGGAAGGCCAGCGAGATGTCGCAACGGGTTTGCTCACTGTCGTCCCCAGCGCTGACACACTGCTGCCACGTGTTCAACGCAAAGGTTTTCAAGCCACTGAAGCTGAAATCCAGACCCGGGCGATCACACATCGGACGAGGGAAGACGAAACGTCCGGCAACGCCTTGCGCCGCCAGCCGAGCAATTTCCGGCCCACCTGGATAATTCAGACCCATCATCTTCGCCGTCTTGTCGAAAGCCTCACCGGCGGCATCATCGAGCGTCTCGCCCAACAGTGCGTATTGGCCGATCCCGTCGACCCGAACCAGCTGGGTATGCCCGCCAGAAACCAACAAAGCGACGAACGGAAACTCCGGAGGGTTTTCCTCCAGCATCGGCGCCAGCAAATGACCCTCCATGTGATGCACGCCAAGGGCCGGAATGCCCCAGGCAAACGCTAGCGCCTGCGCACATGAGGCGCCGACCAGCAATGCCCCGACAAGCCCGGGACCCGCGGTGTAGGCGATGGCATCGATCTCGGTAGGCACACAATCAGCCTCTGCCAGGACCTGACGAATCAAGGGCAGCATGCGCTTGACGTGATCACGCGAAGCCAGCTCCGGCACCACGCCACCGTAGGCACGATGCAGGTCAATTTGGCTAAACAGCGCGTCGGCCAGCAGGCCACGCTCACTGTCGTAAAGTGCGACACCAGTTTCGTCGCAGGAGGTTTCTAATCCCAGTACTAGCATGGGTTTGCGCCTTGTAGAGGCTAAATTCGAAGGCGCGCATAATAGTCGTCACTTCCTGCCCCTACCAGCTGTTTTCGATCAGAGGCTTTGCATTCCGAGCGATGAGGGGTTAACATCCGCAACCCTTAAAAACCGACGTCTTCAAGTGCATTTTTGCCGCGAGGATGTTGACCCCGGTAATGAATGAAGGTAGCTCTGGATGCCAGCCGTCAAAGTTAAAGAGAACGAACCCTTCGACGTAGCTCTGCGTCGTTTCAAGCGCTCCTGCGAAAAAGCCGGTGTTCTGGCTGAAGTTCGTAGCCGCGAATTTTACGAGAAGCCGACTTCTGAGCGTAAGCGTAAAGCAGCAGCCGCTGTTAAGCGTCATGCGAAGAAAGTTCAGCGCGAGCAGCGCCGCGCCGTCCGTCTGTACTAATACGCAGACGTTCGTAGCAAGCTTCTGCCAAGCCCGGCCCTCAGCCGGGCTATTGGCATTTGCGTATATCGTTTCATGCCTCACCGTCAAAGCCGCCGATGCGACCGAGACAAATATGCTTCATAACGTCAGACCTGGCTCTTCTGCCAGCGGTGCACGTCTTTTCTGACGAGCCTTACAAGGCTACTGACGAGCACACCTTACTGATTCCTCAACAGACGATCAGCCCAAGGCACGATCTTCTGTGCCCGCTTATGAGCTATCCGAGGCCTGCCATTGGCCGTTGCCGGACTCAGAGCAACACTTTCAAAATAGTCGAATACTGATAGGAACTAACGTCAGTGGATTTTCGGCAGATACACTTCCCGACAGCGATCACGCAGACGACATCCGGTCGAGCCGCATACCGTTGCGCCTCAAAACAATGACCAGACTTCGACCGCCGTTCGCGTTGGTTTAATTTCCGCGCAGTGATGACGAGAACGCCATGGCCGGGCTAATTCCCCAGAGCTTTATTGACGACCTTCTGAACCGCACCGACATCGTCGACGTGGTCAGCTCGCGCCTGCAAATGAAAAAAGCCGGCAAGAATTACACTGCCTGCTGCCCGTTCCACAAAGAAAAAACCCCTTCCTTCAGCGTCAGCCCTGACAAACAGTTCTACTACTGCTTCGGCTGCGGCGCTGGCGGCAATGCCCTCGGCTTCATCATGGACCACGACAACCTGGACTTCCCCCAGGCCGTCGAAGAACTGGCCAAAGCCGCCGGCATGGAAATACCCCGAGAGGAAAGTGGCCGACCGCACAAACCCCGGCAACCGACCGACTCACCGCTCTACCCGCTACTCACCGCCGCTGCCGACTTCTATCGCCAGGCGCTGAAAAGCCACCCCGCGCGTAAAGCCGCAGTCGATTACCTCAAGGGCCGCGGTCTGACCGGTGAAATTGCCCGGGACTTTGGCCTCGGTTTCGCGCCGCCCGGCTGGGACAATCTGTTCAAGCATCTGAGCAGCGACACACTGCAACAGAAAGCCATGATCGATGCCGGCCTGCTGGTCGAAAATGCCGAAACCGGCAAACGCTACGACCGCTTCCGCGATCGCGTCATGTTTCCGATCCGCGACAGCCGCGGACGGATCATCGCTTTCGGCGGCCGGGTACTGGGCGACGACAAGCCAAAATACCTGAACTCACCGGAAACCCCGGTGTTTCACAAAGGCCAGGAACTCTACGGCCTGTTTGAAGCGCGCAAAAATAATCGCAACCTCGACGAAATCATCGTCGTCGAAGGCTACATGGACGTCATCGCTCTCGCACAACAAGGCTTGCGCAATGCCGTTGCCACGCTTGGCACCGCCACCAGCGAAGAACACCTGAAACGACTGTTTCGCGTCGTCCCCAGCATATTGTTCTGCTTTGACGGCGATCAGGCAGGACGCAACGCCGCCTGGCGCGCATTGGAGGCCGCTTTGCCAAGCCTGCAGGACGGACGGCGGGCGCGCTTTCTATTCCTGCCCGAAGGTGAAGACCCGGACACCCTGGTCCGCTCCGAAGGCACCGACGCTTTCCGCGCACGCATTAACCAGCACGCACAGCCGCTGGCCGATTATTTTTTTCAGCAGCTAACCGAAGAGTCCGATCCGCGCTCCCTCGAAGGCAAGGCCCACATGGCTACCCTCGCAGCACCGTTGATCGACAAGGTTCCCGGCGCCAACCTGCGCACGCTAATGCGTCAGCGACTCACCGAAATCACCGGTCTCAACAGCGAGGCAGTCAGCCAACTGGTGCACAGCGCACCACAAGAGGCTCCTCCCGCCTACGACCCTGGCATCGATTACGACGCCATGCCCGATTACGCCGATTACCACCAACCTCAAGAGGCCTATGCACCTCAACAGGAGTGGACACCGAAAAAACCGGGGGCCGGGGGCAAGAAATGGGAAAACAAACCCTGGGACAAAAAGGGCAAGCGTCAGGGCGATCGCGATCAGCCCCGCGCCCCACGCGTTCCCGCAGCCGTAGAGCCACCAACACTGGCG
Organism: Pseudomonas sp. H11T01; assembly: GCF_048515765.1. Lineage (NCBI taxonomy): Bacteria > Pseudomonadati > Pseudomonadota > Gammaproteobacteria > Pseudomonadales > Pseudomonadaceae > Pseudomonas > Pseudomonas sp. H11T01. Next base: position 53,827 of record NZ_JBLYED010000039.1, read on the forward strand.
GCACTACGCACACTGCTCCATCACCCACAATTGGCCAAAAAAGTTGAGGATGCAGGGCACTTTGCCGCCGAGGACCACACCAATACACAGCTGTTGGTAGCACTACTCGAAGCCGTGCAAAAGAATCCTAAGCTAAACTCATTTCAACTGATTGCGCGCTGGCATGGCACCGAACAAGGGCGCCTGCTCAAAGCGCTGGCAGAAAAGGAGTGGCTGATTGAGGGCGACAACCTTGAACAACAGTTTTTCGACACTATAACTAGCTTGTCTGCTCGCCAACGCGAGCGGAATTTGGAACAACTTCTCAGGAAGGCGCGTCAAAGTGAATTGAGTGCTGAAGAGAAAAATCAGCTGCGCGACCTCCTAAGTCGCAATGTTTCCGCATCAAACCCGACCTCAACTGGCGCGTGAGGTCATAGCTCAGGTATAATCCTCGGCTTGTTTTTTGCCCGCCAAGACCTTCAGTGGATAGGGTGTTATGTCCGGAAAAGCGCAACAGCAGTCTCGTATCAAAGAGTTGATCACCCTTGGTCGTGAGCAGAAGTATCTGACTTACGCAGAGGTCAACGACCACCTGCCGGAGGATATTTCAGATCCGGAACAGGTGGAAGACATCATCCGCATGATTAATGACATGGGGATTCCCGTACACGAGAGTGCTCCGGATGCGGACGCCCTTATGCTGGCCGACGCCGATACCGACGAGGCAGCCGCTGAAGAAGCGGCCGCAGCGCTGGCAGCGGTTGAGACCGACATTGGCCGCACCACTGACCCTGTGCGCATGTATATGCGTGAAATGGGTACAGTAGAGCTCCTCACACGTGAAGGCGAAATCGAAATCGCCAAACGTATTGAAGAGGGCATCCGTGAAGTGATGGGCGCAATCGCGCACTTCCCTGGCACGGTTGACCACATTCTCTCCGAGTACACTCGCGTCACCACCGAAGGTGGCCGCCTGTCCGACGTCCTGAGCGGTTATATCGACCCGGACGACGGTATTGCGCCGCCTGCTGCCGAAGTTCCGCCGCCTATCGACCCGAAAACCGTGAAAGCGGATGACGAAACCGATGACGACGAAGCCGAAGCCAGTACTGACGACGAGGAAGAAGTCGAAAGCGGTCCGGATCCGATCATCGCTGCACAGCGTTTCGGCGCCGTGTCTGATCAGATGGAAGTCACTCGCAAGGCGCTGAAAAAGCACGGTCGTGGCAACAAGCTGGCAATCGCCGAGCTGGTGCTTCTGGCTGAGCTGTTCATGCCGATCAAACTGGTTCCGAAGCAATTCGAAGGCCTGGTCGAGCGTGTTCGCAGTGCTTTGGATCGTCTGCGTCAGCAAGAGCGCGCGATCATGCAGCTCTGCGTTCGTGATGCACGCATGCCGCGTGCTGACTTCCTGCGCCAGTTCCCGGGCAATGAAGTTGACGAAAGCTGGAGCGATGCACTAGCCAAAGGCAAAGGCAAATACGCTGAAGCCATTGGTCGCCTGCAACCGGACATCGTTCGTTGCCAGCAGAAGCTGACTGCATTGCAGACCGAAACCGGTCTGACGATTGCCGAGATCAAGGACATCAACCGTCGCATGTCGATCGGTGAGGCCAAGGCCCGCCGCGCGAAGAAAGAGATGGTTGAAGCGAACTTGCGTCTGGTGATCTCCATCGCCAAGAAGTACACCAACCGTGGCCTGCAGTTCCTCGACTTGATCCAGGAAGGCAACATCGGTTTGATGAAAGCGGTGGATAAGTTCGAATACCGTCGCGGCTACAAATTCTCGACTTATGCCACCTGGTGGATCCGTCAGGCGATCACTCGCTCGATCGCCGACCAGGCCCGCACCATCCGTATTCCGGTGCACATGATCGAGACGATCAACAAGCTCAACCGTATTTCCCGGCAGATGCTGCAGGAAATGGGTCGCGAACCGACCCCGGAAGAGCTGGGCGAACGCATGGAAATGCCTGAGGACAAAATCCGCAAGGTATTGAAGATCGCTAAAGAGCCGATCTCCATGGAAACCCCGATCGGTGATGACGAAGACTCCCACCTGGGTGACTTCATCGAAGACTCGACTATGCAGTCGCCAATCGATGTCGCCACAGTTGAGAGCCTTAAAGAAGCGACTCGCGAAGTACTGTCCGGCCTCACTGCCCGTGAAGCCAAGGTTCTGCGCATGCGCTTCGGCATCGACATGAATACCGACCACACCCTTGAGGAAGTCGGTAAACAGTTCGACGTTACCCGCGAGCGGATTCGTCAGATTGAAGCCAAGGCGTTGCGCAAGCTGCGCCACCCGACGAGAAGCGAGCATTTGCGCTCCTTCCTCGACGAGTGATCACAAAACCCCCAGCCCAGCTGGGGGTTTTGCTTTCTGCAGATTAAATCCCCCACGCTTCACCCCCCTCCGAATTGCCCGTCTACACTCGAAACATTCCCCCGAGCCATAACGAGACCGTTATGCCCAGAATACCGGCTGTGCTTTTGCTGTGGCTGATGACCTGGACCGCAACGGCTGGCGCGCTGACTCTCACCGATGAAGAACGTAGCTGGCTTGCGGCTCACCCGGAACTGCGCCTGGGTGTCGATGCGTCCTGGCCGCCTTTCGAGTATCGCGATGAACATGGTCGCTACCAAGGCCTGGCGGCGGACTACATCAGGCTGATCCAGGCACGCCTGAGCATCAAGGTCACACCTGTTGAGCCCGTCAGTTGGACAGCGGTGCTGGAACAAGCCAAACAAGGCAAGCTCGACCTCTTGCCAGGCATCATGTCGACACCGGAACGACAAAACTATCTGTCCTTCACCCGCCCCTACCTGGACTTTCCAATCGTGATTCTGGCCCACGAGGGCGGGAAACAACCGCACAATCTGGAAGAGTTATACGGTCTGAAAATTGCCGTAGTGGAGAACTATGCACCCCATGAGTTATTGCGTACGCGTCATCCCGACCTGAATCTGGTCGCTTTGCCAAATGTCAGCTCAGTGTTGCAGGCACTGGCTACTGATCAGGTGGACGCCGTGGTGGGCGATCTCGCCTCGAGCATCTGGAGTTTGCGGCAGCTCAAACTCGATGGGCTCTACGTCAGCGGTGAAACGCCCTATCGCTATCAATTGGCGATGGCCGTACCAAAAGACAACAAGATCCTGGTCGGCATCCTGGATAAAGTCCTGGCCGATCTGAGCCCGGAAGAAATCAGCGCCATCCAGGAACATTGGGTGGGCAATGTCCTCGACCACCGCGCGTTCTGGTCGGATCTAGTGCTTTATGGCCTACCGGGTGTGCTGCTGCTGTTTGCCGTGCTGGCGGTTGTAATCCGCATCAATCGTCGACTCAGCTCAGAAATTTCACGCCGGGTCGCGCTGGAACAGGAGCTGCGCAGCAGCGAATACCATTACCGTGGACTGGTAGAAAGCCTTTCCGCCATCGCGTGGGAAGCCCACATAAGCGACTTCACGTATAGCTATGTGTCACCCCATGCCGAGGATCTGCTTGGCTATCCCCTGTCTCATTGGCTGATTCCGGGCTTCTGGCGCAACATCATTCATCCCGCCGACCTGACGCGTGCCCAGACCTATTGCGACAAGGAAGTAATGGCCGGCCGCGATCACAGCCTCGACTATCGCGTCATCACCGCCGACGGCCGCTGCCTGTGGGTTCGCGATATCGTCAGCCTGATTGAGCACGGCCATCAACCCGTCTTGCGCGGCTTGATGATCGACATCAGTGAAGCCAAGAGAACGGAAGAAGCCTTGCGTCTATCGGAGCAAAAGTTCGCGTCGGTATTCCAGCAATGTCCGGACATCCTGGTGATCGCACGGCTGTCGGACGGCTGCTTGCTGGAGGTCAATGGAGCCTTTGAGGAACAGATCGGCCTGAGCGCCGAGGAAGTCATCGGCCAGACCGCCACGAACCTGAATATTTGGGGAATACCGGGCGTCGGCCCCGGTCTTTTGCAGCGTCTGCAGGCTGGCAGCATACGCAATCTGGAAATGCCCTTTCGACGCAACAACGGGCAGTTGTTTACCGGTTTGATCTCCGCCGAGCCGTTCGACCTCGATACCACCCCCGCGCTGGTGGTGGTGGTGCGCGATATCAGCCAACTCAAGGAAACCCAGCAACAACTACAGACTTCCGAAGAGAAATTCGCCAAAGCTTTTCACGCATCGCCCGATGGCCTGCTGCTGAGCCGCCAGCGCGATGGTTTGCTGATTGAAGTCAATGAAGGTTTTAGCCGCATAACTGGCTTCAACAGCGCAATGTCCCTGGATCGCTCAACGCTGGAATTGGGCATCTGGGTTAACCTGAACGAACGCAAACAGATGCTCAACCTGCTGCAGCGAGACGGCTTCGTACGCGACTTCAGTTGTCATATTCGCCGCAATGACGGGCAGATCCGTCTATGCGAGCTATCCAGTCGCCCACTGCCGATTGCTGGCGAGGACTGCATGCTGACCATCGCCCGGGACATCACCGAGCGCCATCTGATGCAGGAAAAACTGCAACAAGCCGCCACGGTGTTCGAGAGTACCGCCGAAGGGGTTCTGATCACCGACACCCAACAGCACATCAGTGCGGTCAACCGTGCCTTCACGGAAATCACCGGCTACAGCGAAACCGAAGCCCTGGGCCACACTCCCAGGCTACTCGCCTCCGGCTTGCACGACAGCGCCTTCTACGCGGCCATGTGGCATCAACTGACCGCCGAAGGTCATTGGCAGGGCGAGATTTCCAACCGACGTAAAAACGGCGAGCTGTACCCCAGCTGGCTGACCATCAGCGCCGTACGTAACAAGGACAAATTCATCACCCACTTCGTTGCGGTGTTCGCGGACATCTCCAGCTTGAAGCACGCCCAGGCGCGCCTCGACTACCAGGCCCACCACGACCCGCTTACCGGTCTGCCCAACCGCACCTTGTTCGAGAGTCGGTTGCTGACGGCGCTAAACACTCAGCAAGAGAACGGCGGACAAGGTGCGGTACTGTTCCTTGATCTGGACCGTTTCAAACACATCAATGACAGCCTTGGCCACCCGGTCGGCGACCTGCTGCTCAAGGGGATTGCCGTGCGTTTGAAAGAGCAACTGCGTGACATCGACACCGTAGCCCGCCTGGGCGGTGATGAATTCATCATTTTGCTTCCTGGCCTGCAGCAAGCCAGCGACGCCGAACACATCGCCAACAAGCTCCTCAATTGCTTTGGTGCGCCCTTCCAGGCCGGCGAGCACGAGTTCTTCATCAGTGCCAGTATTGGCACCAGCCTCTACCCCAAGGACGGCTGCGACGTCGCCACGCTGGTCAAAAATGCCGATGCAGCCATGTACCGATCCAAAGCCAAGGGCCGCAACCGGGTCGAAAGCTACACCCGTGACCTCACGGCTCAAGCCAGCGAACGGATAGCGCTGGAACATGAACTGCGCCGCGCCATCGAGCGCAATGAGCTGTGCCTCTATTACCAGCCAAAAATCAGCCTGAAAGACCGACGCATCGTCGGTGCTGAAGCCCTGATTCGCTGGCGCCACCCAACCTTTGGCGACGTGCCTCCCGAACACTTCATCCCTTTGGCGGAAGAAAACGGCATGATTCTGCAAATTGGTGATTGGGTACTGGAGCAGGCCTGCCAGCAGATGTACGAGTGGAATAGAGTCTTTGACGGCTTCGGCCCACTATCGGTCAATCTGGCCGGGGCTCAATTGCGTCAACCGAACCTACTCGGCCGGATCGAGCAGCTGCTCAAGGATTACCGCCTGAAGCCCGGCTTCCTGCAACTGGAAATCACCGAAAACTTCATCATGAGCCAGGCCGAAGAGGCGCTTGCGGTTCTGCATCAGCTCAAACGCCTGGGCGTGCAACTGGCAATCGACGACTTCGGCACCGGTTACTCTTCCCTGAGCTACCTCAAGCGTCTGCCGCTGGACTTCCTGAAAATTGACCAATCCTTCGTCCGTGGCTTGCCTGACGACCCCCACGATGCGGCCATCGTCCGCGCCATCATCGCACTGGGCCGCAGCATGCAATTCACCATCATTGCCGAGGGCGTCGAGACCCAGGCCCAGCAAGAATTCCTCGCCGCCGAAGGCTGCGAAGAGATCCAGGGCTATATCGTCAGCCCACCTCTTGCGGCCAATGAATTCGCCGCAAGCTTTCTTCGTATAAGCGTTTCGGATTTTTCGGATAGCACAGCCGAGAAACCATCGCTATAATCCGCGGCCTACTGAGGGCCTATAGCTCAGTTGGTTAGAGCAGGGGACTCATAATCCCTTGGTCGTAGGTTCGAGTCCTACTGGGCCCACCATACAAAACAAAGGCTTACGCTTAACGGCGTAGGCCTTTTTTGTTTTTTTGGGGTTTTCGTACCTGTATGAAGTCTGTAAGGCGGGCCTGCCGCCTGTCAGGGCGTGATTCCGTCGTGCTGGGCGCCCCTACACTGAAATACCGGGTCGCGCTTAGGAGGCCGAAGCCATGGATACCGTCAGATGGCAAACCATAAACAGCAGCACCGCAGAGCTTGAAATCAACTACGGCCAGAAAACGGCAAAGATCTGGCTTGAAAATCTGGCAATACCCGACGATGCGAAGTCAGAGGCGAAGGCCTTTTATTTAGATCGCCTGAAGGAGCTGTTTGCCGCGATCAATGCTAAGGGCGTGTACTGGACGGATCGCCCGCAGTGAATGAACAGCCCCCTGTGCGAAGCAGGCACAGGGGGGCAGATTCTGTTAGGGCTGTGTGCCCCAGTCCGGCCAGAAACAGACGGCCATCTCCGTCCACGTAACCGCTACATTGAACCACGAAGGGCAAGTCGGAACGCTCAAAAATCCTGTAGTTATATCCTCGACTTCCTAGTACGAACGTTGCTATCTTCCAGAAATGGATTAGAACTGGGGGGAACGATGGATAAGCGATATCAGGTTTTTATTAGCTCTACATACACCGACCTGCGAGAAGAACGGCAGCTGGTGTCTCAGACTCTGATGGAATTGAACTGCATCCCCGCTGGCATGGAACTATTTCCGGCAACAGATGAAGAGCAATTCTCCTTCATAAAAAACGTAATTGATGATTCTGACTACTACCTTTTAATAATTGGTGGGCGTTATGGGACTGTAACTGAAGAAGGCATTAGCTACACTGAAAAGGAGTACGACTACGCGGTTGATAAAGGAAAACCTGTAGTTGCGCTTTTACATGGTAGCCCTAACAGCCTTTCAGTCGACCGTTCAGAGATAACCGAGAACGCGCGGGCCAAACTGAACACTTTTCGCGAACGGGTTTCCACTGGGCGATTGGTTCGATACTGGACCTCTCCCCTAGAGTTGCAGGGGCATGTGGCAATAAGTATGACTTCCACCATCGCCCGCATTCCCGCGCCCGGTTGGGTCAGAGGATCAGCAGTTGCTAGCGTGGAGTTGCTTCAGGAGATAAATGAGCTTCGCAAACAAAACGAGATCTTAAAGGCTAAACTAGAGAAATTTGAAGCTTCTGCTATAGACCTGGGATTTGAACCGGCCGGACTGGACGAATTATTTGTTGTTCACGGCAGCTACTTTTCTAACGAAGCTAGACGGCAACGTGCTTGGGAAAGCAAAGTTAGCTGGAAAGATATATTTTATTACATATCTCCTTATCTTCTCAAAAGCATGACCGAATCGAAAGTATCGGAGGTATTACGCTTAGCTCTTCTAAAAAAACAACGCCTCCCTACTGGCTTAAGCACTCTAGAGGGCCAAGACTTTCAAACAATTTCTGTACAATTAAAGGTTCTGGGTATTGTTGATGTGCAGGTCAAACAAGCATCAGACAGTAAAATGTATAAGTTTTGGTCTCTCACCTCTGCTGGCGAAAAGTTGATGTATCAGATGAGGGCGGTTCCTGCGACTGTCGAAAAACAGGAGTCTGCCTTTGGGCAAGAAGAGTTCGAGAGCGAGACCGTGACACCGGACTAAAAATACAGCTTAGGGTCGTTCTCTGCCGGTCGCCGATCCTGATTCCCCACGGCTCAACAGTCTGTGCGCTACACTCAAAGGTGCGCCGGGATTTTCCATTTGCAAGGGGGCGCTCAATAAATGCCTTTGCTAAGTGGAGTGCCCCGCCATGCCAGTCCTACACATCGACCCCCTCACCCGCCGCCACATCCGGCAAGCCCTCCACGAAAGCACCGACGAACGCAAAGCCGTAAGGGCTATCGCCTTAGACGATGGGCAGTGGCTGCTGATGCTAGCGCTCTGCGGGAACGTTTCATTCAGCCTGATCGCTGATGCGGACGATCTATTCAATCCGCATTTGATGGTGGACGTTTCTGCATTGGTTTTAGCAGATCTGGAACGCCATCACGAAGCGGATTTATTACAATCCTGAGTAAGAGAAAAGCCCGGCTAGTCCGGGCTTTTTTATAAGAGCTGCCGCCGCCGCATCGCCGAAACCGTGCGCGGTGCGGGTTCCGGTCTTGGTACTGGACCGGAGCCAGACTGCTCACCGGGGGAGCTGTAATTGCCGGTCAATGTGTCGTAAGCGCTCCATGAACCCCACATTCAAAGCCGCCACCTGATCCCCGATGCTGTGCTCCCGATTCTTTTCCGGAGCCCGCACCTCATGATGCGTCCCGACGCCAAAGTCGAAAAAGTCTATCTCT
>NZ_JBLYED010000004.1:0-361229 GCF_048515765.1 Pseudomonas sp. H11T01
CTTCCTTCAGATTCGCAGTCACCCGCGACACCCTTGCCTCTGGCTAACACTTCCCCTTGCCGGGTGTGTAGAGGACTTTCACCTCCAAGTCACCAGCGTGGCCACCACAGCCAAACTGGTTGCGCTTGCGCGCAACGCGCCATGCCTGGCGCACCCAAAAAAAAACGCCAACCCTAGGGTTGGCGTTCTTGTTTGCAGCTTACCGCTTACTCAGGCTTGCGACGGCCGAAGCCTGGGCGCTGACCGGAGCCAGCCGGTGCGCCACGGCGTTTTCCCGATGGCGCATCCTTGTCGACCAGGACGATCCCCGGACGCCTGGACTTAGGCCCTGGCTTGGCTGGACGCTTGGTGTCGGCCGGGCGCTCTGCCACTGGCGTACCACGACTGGAATCGCTGCGACCACCTGCTGGCGCACCACGATCGCTACGACCGCCGGCTGGAGCACCGCGACCGGTGGTCGGACGCGGAGTGCGTGGGCCGCGCTCGCCATCCTGGCGGGGCGCTGCTGGCTTGCGCGCCGGGCGCTCACCTTCAAGATGCGGCTCACGGGCTGGACGCGGGCCAGCGGCAGGTGCGCCGGCGGCTGGACGCAGGGTCCGTACGCGCTCGGTCTTGCCAACCGGGCGGGACGATTTGCGCTGCATACGCTCCAGCTTGTCTTTGCTCTTGGCGTTCAACTGCGGCATGGCGACCGGTGTCAAGCCCACTTCAGCACTGAGAATGTCGACTTCGTACTGGCTCATTTCGCGCCAGCGGCCCATCGGCAGGTCCGAATTGAGGAACACCGGACCGAAACGCACGCGCTTCAGACGGCTGACCACAAGCCCTTGGGATTCCCACAAACGACGCACTTCACGGTTACGGCCTTCCATCACCACGCAGTGGTACCAATGGTTGAAGCCTTCGCCGCCCGGTGCTTGCTTGATGTCGGTGAACTTCGCCGGGCCGTCTTCGAGGACCACACCGGCCTTGAGCCGCTCGATCATCTCGTCATCGACTTCGCCACGCACACGCACGGCGTACTCGCGGTCCATCTCGTAAGAAGGGTGCATCAGGCGGTTGGCCAGCTCACCGTCGGTGGTGAACATCAGCAGACCGGTGGTGTTGATGTCCAGACGACCGATGTTGATCCAGCGACCTTCTTTTGGACGCGGCATTTTATCGAACACGGTCGGACGGCCTTCCGGGTCGTCACGGGTGCAGATTTCGCCGTCGGGTTTGTTGTACATGATCACGCGGCGCACCGATTCGGCGGCCTCTTCGCGCTTGATCACCTTGCCATCGATAGTGATGGCGTCATGCAGGTCGACGCGCAGGCCAAGGGTGGCATCTTTGCCATTGACCTTGATTCGGCCATGGCTGATCCAGGCTTCTACGTCGCGGCGCGAGCCAACGCCGATACGGGCGAGGACTTTCTGCAGTTTTTCGCCTGCTGGGCCGATTTCCTGGTCGTCTTTCTGGTCTTTAATACTCATCTGGGCACCTCCCGGTGTGGTCTGTTCAGGCTTGGCCTGAAGAGTTGAAAGCTGGTCTTTGGGCGAAGGGATCGCTTGAGGGTCGCGAATCATACGCTCATGGTGCTGCTCGCGCATCAGAGACTAGTTGATAAGTCGTGGCTTATTTGTTTTTCCGCCGACCGGTGACGCCGAGTTCGAATTCAATACAGCTCCAATGTGGGAGCGGGCTTGCTCGCGAAAGCGGTGTGTCAGGCAACGGTGATGTCGACTGACACTCTGTCTTAGCGAGCAAGCCCGCTCCCACATTGGATTCGTGTCAGTCTTCGAGTAGGCGGCGTTCGTTTTCGATCGCTTCGGCGAGGGCAAGGGCTTCGGCTTCTTCGTCGCTCAAGGCAGGGGTCGTTTGCTCCAGCGCGGCAACGGCGGCCAGGAGTTTGGCGCGGGCCTCTGCGACGCCGATGAGGTCGTCTTCCTGCTCTTCCTCAATTTCAGTTTCAGCCTCGACGTGTAGCTCAATCTCAACCTCGCATTCGGGTTCTGCTTCGGCTTGAACTTCGGCCTCAGCCTCGCTCTCGGCGCCGGTCTCGATCACCGCCCCATCCCTGTGCAAATCATCAAAGTCGGTTTTGAGCCCCAACTCCATTGTGTCCAGCTCGGCCAGCAGGCTGTGGAAACTGGTTTCATCTTTCGGTTCTTCCGGCTCGGCGCTGGCGTCGGCCAGGGCCTGGATGCTTTCCGGTACCGGCGCATCGTCGAAGTCGAGAATCGGATCGGGCTCCAACTCACGCAGTTCGGCCAACGGCGGCAGGTCGTCGAGGTTCTTCAGGTTGAAGTGATCGAGAAAGGCTTTGGTAGTGGCGAACATCGCCGGCCTGCCCGGCACTTCGCGGTACCCGACGATGCGGATCCACTCACGTTCGAGCAGGGTTTTGACGATATGGCTGTTGACTGCTACACCGCGCACATCCTCGATCTCGCCCCGGGTGATCGGCTGGCGATAGGCGATCAAGGCCATGGTCTCAAGCATCGCTCGGGAGTAACGCTGCGGCCGTTCTTCCCACAACCGGCCAACCCACGGCGAGAACTTTTCGCGGATCTGCAGGCGATAGCCGGACGCCACTTCCTTGAGCTCAAAGGCCCGGCCGTCGCAGGATTTGCGCAGAATTTCCAGGGCCTTCTTGAAGACCGGTGGTTCCGGCCGCTCGCCCTCTTCGAAGAGTTCGAACAGACGCTCCATGGTTTGCGGCTTTCCCGAGGCCAACAGAAAGGCTTCAAGCAATGGCGCCAGCTCGCGGGGTTCAGTCAGATTCATTGATTTCGGCTCGTTATTCGGCTCGCGCCCGCACATGGATAGCCGCAAAGGGCTCATTCTGCACCAGCTCGACCAAGGACTCCTTGACCAGCTCGAGGATCGCCATAAAGGTCACGACCACTCCCAGTCGACCTTCTTCAGCGGTAAACAGCTCGACAAAGGGCACGAAACCACCGCCCTTGAGCCGCTCCAGTACATCACTCATGCGCTCGCGAGTGGACAACGCCTCGCGACTGACCTGATGGCTTTCGAACATATCGCCACGGCGCAGAACTTCGGCCATGGACATCAGCAATTCTTCCAGGCTCACGTCCGGCAACAATTTACGCGCCCGGGCCTCTGGTGCATCGAGCTTGGGCACCACCACATCGCGCCCTACCCGGCTCAAGCCATCAATGCCCTCGGCAGCGGCCTTGAAGCGTTCGTACTCCTGCAAGCGGCGGATCAGCTCGGCGCGCGGGTCGTCTTCTTCCGCTTCGATCTCGCTGGCCCGTGGCAGCAGCATCCGCGACTTGATCTCGGCGAGCATCGCCGCCATTACCAGATATTCAGCGGCCAGTTCCAGACGCACCGATTGCATCAACTCGACATAGCCCATGTACTGACGAGTGATTTCCGCCACCGGGATATCGAGGATGTTGATGTTCTGTTTGCGGATCAGGTACAGCAGCAGGTCGAGCGGGCCTTCGAAGGCTTCGAGGAAAACCTCAAGCGCATCCGGCGGGATGTACAGGTCCAGCGGCATTTCCATGACCGCCCGGCCATAGACCATGGCGAACGGCAGTTCTTGCTGCGCTCCCGCCTGACTGTCCACTGATTCGACCGCAGACATCTAGGCTTCGACCGTGAACGGTGCAGGATCACCACAACCGACACGGATCACTTGCGGCTCGCCGTCGGCCAGATTGATCACTGTGGACGCTTTGATGCCGCCGAAACCGCCATCAATGATCAGGTCGACCTGATGCTCAAGCAATTGGCGCATCTCATAAGGGTCGCTCATGGGCTCAGTCTCACCGGGCATGATCAGCGTCACACTCATCAGCGGCTCGCCCAGCTCTTCAAGCAACGCCAAAGCAATCGGGTGACTCGGCACCCGCAGGCCAATGGTCCGTTTCTTGGGATGCAGCAACAAACGCGGGACTTCGCGGGTGGCGTTGAGAATGAACGTGTAGGGGCCCGGCGTATGGGCCTTGAGCAGGCGGAAGGTGCCGGTGTCGATTTTGGCGAACAGCCCCAGTTGCGACAGGTCGCTGCAGATCAGTGCGAAGTTGTGCTTTTCGTCCAGTTGCCGCAAACGACGGACACGCTCGATGGCGTTCTTGTCGCCGATCTGGCAACCAATGGCGTAGGACGAGTCGGTTGGATAGATGACCACTCCACCGGACCTGATGATCTCGACAGCCTGTTTGATCAGGCGCGCTTGTGGGTTTTCCGGATGAATCTGGAAAAATTGACTCACATTTTCTACCTGTTCAGACGGCGGCAATAATTGGGTCATGTTTGAACCGACACCAAAGCGGCGGCAGATCCTCCGGGAGCGGGCGGTATTCGCCAATCTCGGACCAGCCTCCAGGGCCATGAAAATCACTGCCGGCGCTGACCAGCAGCCCAAACTCACGAGCAAGAATAGCCAGGCTGCCCACTTGCTCTGCGGGCTGATGACCATTAACCACCTCAATCGCGTGGCCACCTGCTTGAATATAGTCGGCAATCAGGCGACGGCGTTTGCTGCGGGTGAAATCGTAGTGCCAAGGATGCGCCAGGCTAACCCAGGCACCCGCCGCACGCAGGGTTTCGACGGTTTCTTCCAACGTCGGCCAATGCTGCTTGACGTCCCCTAACTTGCCGGCGCCCAGCCATTTGCGGAACGCTTCAGCGCGATCCTTCACGAAACCGGCACGCACCAGGTAATCGGCGAAGTGCGGTCGAGCGGGCGCATTACCGCTGTCGCCCAACTCCTGCTGAACTGCGCGAGCGCCTTCCAGCGCGCCCGGCATGCCCTTGAGTGCAAGCTTGCGGCTTATTTCTTCGGACCGTAGCCAGCGGCCATCATGCAATTTGGCAATGGCCTCGACCAGCGCCGGAGCGTTGACGTCGAAACCATAGCCCAATACATGAATAGTCGCCCCGCCCCAGGTACAGGATAATTCGATACCGTTGATCAGCTGCATACCCAGCGCTACGGCCGCGCTGCGGGCCTCTTCCAGGCCTTCGAGGGTGTCATGGTCGGTCAAGGCCAGGACTCGCACGCCTTTCTCGAACGCCCGCGCCACCAGTACCGCAGGCGCCAGGGCGCCATCGGAGGCCGTGCTATGGCAATGCAAATCAACATTCACAGGACTCTGTAACCTCAAATCAGCTGGCGCTTTCGCTACCATGGATGTTTGTTATTATGCCGCCACATCCTGCTTCTGGCTGCCACTGTGAAACAATTCATCGACTTCATCCCGCTGCTGCTGTTTTTCATCGTCTACAAAATCGATCCACGGGTCGTCGACATCGCCGGCCATGAGCTGACTGTAGGCGGTATTTACAGTGCCACGGCGATGCTGATCATCAGTTCGCTGGTGGTTTACGGCACGCTGTTCATTACCCAGCGCAAGCTGGAAAAGAGCCAATGGCTGACGCTGATTGCCTGCCTGGTCTTCGGCAGCCTGACCCTCGCCTTCCACAGCGAAACCTTCCTCAAGTGGAAAGCCCCGGTGGTCAACTGGCTATTCGCCCTGGCCTTTTTCGGCAGTCATTTCATTGGTGATAGCCTGCTGATCAAACGCATCATGGGCCATGCGCTGACGTTGCCAGACCAGGTCTGGACTCGTTTGAACATCGCCTGGATCGCTTTTTTCCTGTTCTGCGGTGGCGCCAATCTGTTCGTGGCCTTTACTTTCCAGAACTACTGGGTCGACTTCAAAGTCTTCGGCAGCCTGGGCATGACCCTGCTGTTCCTGGTCGGCCAGGGCATCTACCTGTCCCGCCACCTACATGAAACCGACACCACTACTCCGAAAACAGAGGACTGACATGCTTTACGCAATCATTGCTACAGACGTCGCCAACTCCCTGGAAAACCGCCTGGCTGCACGCCCCGCGCATCTGGAGCGGCTGCAACAGCTGCAAGCCGAAGGTCGCGTGGTGTTGGCAGGCCCTCATCCTGCCGTCGATAGCAATGATCCCGGTGCCGCGGGTTTTACCGGCAGCCTGATCGTCGCCGAGTTCGACTCGCTGACTGCCGCCCAGGCATGGGCCGATGCCGATCCGTACATCGCTGCGGGCGTCTACGCTAATGTTCTGGTCAAGCCGTTCAAGCAAGTCCTGCCGTAAGCTTCTCCTGCGTGGTGAACCTTGTCGGTTCATCGCGCGCTCAATCGCTCATTATTCTCGTTTAACGGCCGACAACCTGCCCAACACTCGATTGGAATCAGGAGTTCCGATGCGCCAAGGTCCGCTGTGTCTGCTGTTGGTCATGTTATCGATCGGGCCCCCCGCCCATGCCGAAGAAACTCCGGATGCAGGCCATTCAACGCCTCTGTCCCTGAGCGCCGGCAGCCAGATCACCGAGTTGCAGCAACGTTTGAAAGAAAGCGAACGGCTGCGTGATGAGCTGAACAAACAATTGCAAAGTGCCGATGGCGAACGCGAAAGCGTCCAGCTGACCCGACTGCGCCAAGAGAATCAGCGCCTCAAGCTGCAACTCAAGGAAGCTCAGGCCAGCCCCGTACCGCGTCTGCTGACCGATCAGCAGCAGTGGTTCGTCACCGGTGCCGGAGTAGCGCTATTGGCCCTGCTCTGCGGTATCTTCGCCGGTGGCAGACGTAGACAACGTCGGCAATGGCTAAATTGAGTGAGTCATGAGCGACCTGTTACTGATAGATGATGACCAGGAGTTGTGTGAACTCCTGACCAGCTGGCTGAGCCAGGAGGGCTTTCAGGTCCGTGCCTGCCACGATGGCCTGAGTGCTCGCCGCGCCTTGGCCGAAGCCGCACCGGCCGCCGTCGTGCTGGACGTGATGCTGCCTGATGGCAGCGGTCTGGAGCTGCTCAAGCAACTGCGCAACGATCACCCGGACTTGCCGGTGCTGATGCTCTCGGCCCGCGGCGAGCCGCTGGACCGCATTCTCGGTCTGGAATTGGGTGCTGACGATTACCTGGCCAAACCCTGCGACCCAAGGGAATTGACCGCACGCTTGCGTGCCGTGCTGCGCCGCAGCCATCCGACGGCAGTATCCAGCCAGCTCGAACTGGGTGATCTGTGCTTCAGCCCGGTTCGTGGCGTAGTCAGTATCGATGAACAGGAATTCACCCTGACCATCTCCGAAAGCCGCCTGCTTGAAGCGCTACTCAAGCAACCCGGCGAGCCGCTGGACAAGCAGGAACTGGCACAAATCGCCCTGGGCCGCAAACTGACCCTGTACGACCGCAGCCTGGACATGCACGTCAGCAACCTGCGCAAAAAGATCGGCCCGCACCCCGATGGACGTCCACGCATCGTCGCCCTGCGCAGCCGGGGTTATTACTACAGCCTCTGAAGCCCGACCACGCGCCCCCACCTGACGCGCGCCCCTACGAAGTACGTGTTTCGTCAGGAAGCAGTCGGCATAACACCGTGTTTTGTCAGGAGCCTCGAAAAGCCTCTTTACCCAAGCTTTACGCTCCGCTGACCGCCGCTGACCTTGATCTGGGTAATCTGCAGACATCCGGACTCACCGGGAATCGAGACAAGGAGATACACCATGCGCAAGACCCTTATCGCTCTGATGTTCGCTGCTGCCCTGCCCACCGTTGCCATGGCCATGCCAGAAGGTACAGGCCCGATGGGTTCGATGGACGGCCCGCGTCACGAGCACATGCACGACAAAGGTGCCTACAGCCAGCTGGACCTGACTCACGAACAGCGTCAGCAGATCCGCAAAATCATGGGCGAGCAGATGCACGAGCGTCAGCAACTGATCGATAAATACCTCGAAAAACTCTCACCAGCCGATCAGAAAGCCTTGAAAGACGAAATGGCGGCCAAACACCAGAAGGCCGAAGCCGAGGTTCGCGGTCTGCTGAAACCTGATCAGCAGAAGCAATTTGACGCGATTCAGAAAAAACAGGCTGAGCGTCGCGCAGAGTGGGCCGAGTTCAAGGCCTGGAAAGCGCAACAACCGCAAAAAGCGCAATAATTATGTAGCGTCATTTCCCAGCCCGCCGGTCCCCCGCCGTCGGGCTTTCTTTGTTTGAGGACTTCCCGTGCGTTCATTGTTCTGGCGCATCCTTGCCAGCTTCTGGCTGGCCATCGCTCTGGTTGCAGGGCTTTCACTCCTGCTCGGGCATATGTTGAATCAGGACGCCTGGATCCTCAGCCGTCATCCGGGCCTCAATACCCTGGCCGAGGACTGGACCCAAACATTTGAGACGCAAGGCGAAGATGCCGCACAGGACATTCTGGAGCAACGCAAACGCCAGTATCACATCGATGTTCAGGTGCTCAATGAAAGTGGCGATCCGGTGGTGCATGGGACCTTTCCGCGTCGCGCAGCCGCCTTCGAAGCACGGCAAAACAATGATGATCGACGCCTGCCATGGCGCCGTCTGACTGTCGAATATACCAGCCCGAAAAGCGGCGAAACCTACCTGCTGATCTACCGCATACCGCACCCGGAGCTGGATGCCTGGCATCGTGAGAGTCTGCTTTGGCCACTCAGCGCCTTGGGTATC
This sequence comes from Pseudomonas sp. H11T01, assembly GCF_048515765.1. NCBI lineage: Bacteria > Pseudomonadati > Pseudomonadota > Gammaproteobacteria > Pseudomonadales > Pseudomonadaceae > Pseudomonas > Pseudomonas sp. H11T01. The sequence goes on from NZ_JBLYED010000004.1 coordinate 8,473, forward strand.
GCCTTGGTGGTGCTTACCCTGTTCAGCTTACTGGTAACGTTCTCCATCACCCGTCCCCTTAGCCGATTGCGCGGCGCGGTTCACGACTTGGGTCAAACCACCTATCAACAAAACAGCCTGGCGAAACTGGCGAACCGTCGCGATGAATTCGGTGTACTGGCCAACGATTTCAACCGTATGGGCGCACGCCTGCAAAGCCTGATCGGCAGCCAGCGGCAACTGCTTCGCGATGTCTCACACGAGCTCCGTTCACCCTTGGCCCGATTGCGTATTGCCTTGGCCCTGGCAGAGCGCGCCACCCCGCAAGAGCGGGAAAAGCTCTGGCCACGACTGACCCGCGAGTGTGATCGCCTGGAAGCCTTGATCAGTGAAATTCTGGTACTGGCTCGTGTCGATGCCGATAACGCCAGCGCCGAAGAGATCGACCTCAATGGGTTGCTGAACAACCTGCAAAAAGACGCCCTGCTCAATTCTGCGGAGCAAAACGTAAGGGTTGAGGCCGAATCACAGTTGAGCCTCAAGGGCTGGCCGACCATGATCGAGCGTGCGCTGGATAACCTGTTGCGCAATGCCCAGCGCTTTAATCCGGCGGGGCAGCCGATTGAAATGTTGGCGTTACGTCAGGGCGAAAGAATTGTCATCAGTGTGCGTGACCATGGCCCCGGCGTTGACGCTGAACATTTGAGTCAACTGGGTGAGCCGTTCTACCGCGCGCCCGGGCAGACCGCACCGGGGCATGGCCTTGGGTTGGCCATCGCCCGTCGGGCGGCGGAGCGGCATGGCGGTAGCTTGATACTGGCCAACCATCCGGAAGGCGGTTTTATTGCCAGCCTGGATTTACCGTTGGTGCCTGGGGCTGTGGTTCAGCCCTGACCTGTGGCGAGGGAGCTTGCTCCCGCCCGACCGGGGACGCGTCCGTCAGCGAAGCGGTCGCAACAGCCGCGACGTGTTCTATCTGAAAATCTGCGGTTGCAGGTTTTAGGGCCGCTGCGCAGCCCAGCGGGAGCAAGCTCCCTCGCCACATAGACAATCAGACCTTGGCCGGCCAGGCGCTGACAAACTCTGCGATATCCACCTTCGGTGCTGTGCGCGGTTCGTTCTGCGGTGTGCCGAGGTACAGGAAGGCAATCACCTCTTCGCCCTCGGCCAAACCCAGCCCCTTGGCAACATGCGGCGAGTAGGACAACTCACCGGTACGCCACACCGCACCAATGCCCTGGGCATAGGCGGCCAGCAAAATACCGTGGGCAGCGCAGCCGGCGGCCAGTAATTGCTCGGACTTCGGCACTTTGAAATGGTCCTGCAAACGCGCGATGACCACCACCACCAACGGCGCGCGCATCGGCATGGCGCGGGCCTTGTCCAGAGCAGCCTGGGTCACTTCACCACCTTGCAACTGCGCCGCTTCAACCAACAACTCGCCCATTTGCTCGCGTGCCGCGCCTTCGACCGTCAGAAAGCGCCATGGCCGCAGTTGGCCGTGATCCGGAGCGCGCAACGCTGCGCCAAACAGCACTTCGCGTTGCGCCGCAGTGGGCGCCGGGTCAAGCAAACGCGGTACGGAAACACGGTTGAGCAAAGCGTCGAGAGCCTGCATCGGCCACCTCCTGAGAAAAATGTCCGGCCATTCTAGCGGTAACTGGCTCCGGGATGCCGGTTTACATGCCTCGCACCGCAGGTAGAATGGCGCACTTCCCTTATCAGCCCGAGCGGACTTCATGGCGTTGCCGACCATACGGATCATTGGTTTCATTATCGGCATCTTCCTGATTACCCTGGCCATCAGCATGGTCGTGCCAATGGCGACGCTGGTGATTTTCGAACGGACCAGCGATCTACCGTCGTTCCTCTGGGCCAGCACGATCACCTTTATCGCCGGCCTGGCACTGGTGATTCCGGGGCGTCCTGAGCACATTCATCTGCGACCGCGGGACATGTACCTACTGACAGTTTCCAGCTGGCTGGTGGTGTGCATCTTCGCCGCCTTACCGTTTTTACTGACCCAACACATGAGTTACACCGACTCGTTTTTTGAAAGCATGTCCGGCATCACGGCCACCGGTTCCACCGTGCTCAGCGGTCTGGACAGTATGTCTCCAGGCATTCTGATGTGGCGCTCGCTGCTTCACTGGCTCGGAGGGATCGGTTTTATCGGTATGGCGGTGGCCATTCTGCCGCTGCTGCGAATCGGCGGCATGCGTCTGTTCCAGACCGAGTCCTCGGACCGCTCAGAGAAGGTCATGCCGCGCTCGCACATGGTGGCCCGCCTGATCGTCGGTGCCTACGTCGGCATCACCATTCTCGGCAGTCTGGCATTGTGGTGGGCCGGAATGAGCCTGTTCGACGCCATCAACCATTCCATGTCTGCGATTTCCACTGGCGGTTTCTCGACCTCCGACCAATCTCTGGCCAAGTGGACACAACCGGCGGTGCATTGGGTCGCGATCGTGATCATGATCCTCGGCAGCCTGCCGTTCACCCTGTATGTCGCAACGTTGCGCGGCAATCGTCGAGCGTTGATCAAGGATCAGCAGGTTCAAGGCTTGCTCGGGATGTTGCTCGTTACCTGGCTGGTGTTGGGCACCTGGTACTGGTGGACCACCAATCTGCACTGGCTGGACGCCTTGCGGCATGTGGCGCTGAACGTCACCTCGGTGGTTACCACCACCGGATTTGCCCTGGGCGACTACAGCCTGTGGGGAAATTTTTCGCTGATGTTGTTTTTCTATCTAGGGTTTGTCGGAGGTTGCTCCGGCTCAACCGCCGGCGGGATCAAGATCTTCCGCTTTCAGGTCGCCTATATCCTGCTCAAGGCCAACCTGAATCAGTTGATTCACCCACGGGCAGTGATCAAACAGAAGTACAACGGTCATCGTCTCGACGAAGAAATTGTCCGGTCGATTCTGACGTTTTCGTTCTTCTTCGCCATCACCATCTGCGTAATCGCCCTGGCGCTATCGCTGCTCGGTGTGGACTGGATGACTGCCTTGACCGGCGCCGCCAGCACGGTTTCCGGTGTCGGCCCGGGCCTGGGTGAAACCATCGGCCCGGCCGGTAACTTCGCCACACTGCCGGATGCCGCCAAGTGGATTCTGTCGCTCGGCATGCTGCTCGGCCGACTGGAAATCATTACCGTGTTCGTTCTATGTATTCCGGCGTTTTGGCGTCATTGAGCAACGCTGGCGCTTCCAGTAGCCGCGCGCGGTACTCGCCGGGTGTGGCATCGAACCAGCGCCGAAACGCCCGGAAGAAGTTACTCGGATCGGCGAAACCCAGCAGATAAGCGATTTCCAGCAGGGTCATGGTTGGCTGCGCGAGGTACTGCTCGGCCAACTCGCGTCGGGTGTCATCAAGTAATGTCTGGAAGCTTGTGCCCTCTTCCTGCAAACGCCGCTGCAGGGTGCGAGGGGACAAATGCAGGGTCTGCGCGACAGCGTCACGCTTGGGCTCGCCCTGGGGCAGCAGACGACACAGCACCTGCCGCGCCTTGTGGGTGACCCGACTTTCAGAGAACCGCGCCAGGTACTCACCGGCAAACCGGTCATGCAGCAGCGCCATCGCCTCATTGGCTGTCGGCAATGGCGCTTCCATGTCCTGACGCTCGAAAATCAGCGCGTCGTACGGCGCGTTGAATACCAACGGTGCATGGAAAGCTTGTTTGTAGGGTTCGAGATTCACCGGTTGATCGCCCTGGACCAACACCTTGCGCGGCTGCAGAGTGCGGCCAGTCAACCAGCCGCATAACGCCAGTGCACAAGCCAGCGAGGCCTCGGCACTTTGCCGGGTCGGCGGCAGGTGATCGCCATGCACCGTCAGAATCAGCGCATAGCCTTCGGGCAGAAGACGGAAACTCAAGTCAGCGCTTTCAGCGATGATCCGTTGATAACGCACCAACCGCTGGAAGCCCTCGGCCAGGGTCCGACTGGACATCAAGGCGTAACCGACCACATTAAAGGATGCCGGTCGCACCAACTTGCCCATGTTCAAGCCAATCGCCGGATTACCAGACAGCTCCACGGCACGCTGCCAAAGCCGCGTCATGGAATCCTGAGGGAATCGCGCATCCGGGTCGTCCAGCGCCGCGTAATCGAGCCCTAGTTGTTTGAACAATAGTCGGCAATCCAGGCCGTCCATTTCCAGTGTTTTGACAATCCCCATCGCCCAGCTTGCAGAAGTCGTTCTTTCGCTCATGGCGTTTTCTTACATGATGAGCCGCATCCCACGGCTGATTTCAAAAGGATACTAAAGTGGCGCTTATGGTCACTGGCTGTTGCCACTGATGACTCTAGACTCAAATAAGCTACTCGCAGTACATCTGGCTATCAGAACAATAATCACAGAGATCGCAGTCGTGGCAAACACCAAGCGCTTCAACAGCTTTGCTGAGTTCTACCCTTACTATTTAAGTGAACACAACAACAGCACTTGCCGTCGCCTGCATTTCATCGGCACCAGTCTGGTCATTCTCATGCTCGCCGCAGCCATCGGCAAAGGCGCCTGGCTGCTGTTGTGGGCACTCCCCCTGGCCGGTTACAGCTTCGCCTGGGTCGGCCACTTCTTCTTTGAAAAGAATCGCCCCGCGACTTTCCAGCACCCGCTTTACAGCCTGCTCGGCGACTTCGTCATGTACCGCGACATGATCTTTGGCAAAGTGCCGTTCTAGAGGCCATCCTCAGCAGCCAGTGCTTGATTGGATCCAAGACCTACACTAAAGAACTTCCCGTCGAAAACGAAAACGATAAGAGGATCATCACCGATGAATGCCAATGCGCGCTTCACTCATATGCAGGATGGTACGCAGCAAGACTGGGAGATCATCGCCGCAGACTTCAGTGCCTATGCCAGGCAGCTACCGACGCGAATCGTTGCGCATCTCAAGTTGCTTGAGGGTGATTTCGGCGGTTTCCCGGTAGATCGACTGACTCACTCACTGCAAACCGCCAGCCGCGCCTGGCGCGATGGCCGTGACGAAGAATATGTGGTCTGTGCCCTGCTCCATGATATTGGCGACACCTTGGGTTCCTACAACCATCCAGACATCGCCGCAGCAATCCTCAAGCCCTTTGTCAGCGCCGAAAACCTGTGGATGGTGGAGAAACACGGTATTTTCCAGGGTTATTACTTCTTCCATTACCTGGGGATGGATCGACACCTGCGTGAGCAATTCAGTGGACATCCGCAATACCGGCAGACCATCGAGTTCTGCGCCAAGTACGATGCCGCAGCCTTTGACCCGACTTACGACACCTTGGCGCTGAGCTTCTTTGAACCGATGCTGGAGCGCCTGTTCGCTCAGCCGAAGAACTCGATCTACATGGCGGTGATGGAAGAGCATTCGCCGGTCTGAAGAGAGGGGACTGCCAATTTCAGGGCCGCTTCGCAGCCTATCCCTTGTGCCCTAACTCGGCTCTGCCACCTTCACCACTTGCGCCTTCAATTGCGCCTCCCGCGCCTGAGCATCGGACAATCGATACAGCTCGATCGAGCCATCCCAGTGCTCGATCAATGCGGTGCATGACTCCACCCAATCGCCACAATTGAGGTAGTCCACCTCGCCGACCTTGCGAATTTCGGCATGGTGAATATGCCCGCAGACCACACCGTGCAACCCGCGCTTGGTGCATTCGTGGGCGATGGCTTCTTCAAAATCACTGATAAAGCTGACCGCGGTTTTGACCTTGTGCTTGAGGTACGCCGACAACGACCAATAACCGTAGCCATACCGCGCGCGCCAGTGATTGAGCCAGCGGTTCAGGGTCAGGGTGAACTCGTAGGCCGAGTCGCCCAAAAACGCCAACCAACGGTGATAACGAGTGATCACGTCGAACTGATCACCGTGGATCACCAGCAAATGCCGACCATCGGCGGTGACGTGCACCGCCTCGTCCACCAACTGGATATTGCCCAGGATCAGTTTCGAATAACGCCGCAGGAATTCATCATGGTTACCGGTGACGTAGATCACTTCGGTGCCGCGTTTGCTCATGGTCAGCAAACGGCGAATGACGTTGGTATGTGCCTGAGGCCAGTACATGCCGCTGCGCAGCTTCCAGCCATCGATGATGTCACCGACCAGGTAGACACGGTCCGCGTGGTAGCCCTTGAGAAACTGCGACAAATGCTCCGCCTGGCAATCCCGGGTACCGAGATGCACATCGGAAATCCACAACGTGCGCACGCGTTGCTTACGGCTGGGTTTGGCGAGCTCAGCGCTGGTCATGGGCAACCTCTTCGGTATTTTTTGCGAGCTTGCGCCAGAGCGATTAATAGCCCATGACACTAATACGGCAGTCCGATGACAGCGAAAGCCTGCGCATTGCCGGTGTAGACTGCTGGTCTGCCAAGGAGACTGCGATGAGACCGATCCTCACGCTACGCCAATACACCCACGACTTGATCGTCCACAGCCATGAACACGCGCAACTGGTGTTCGGCCTGTCGGGCCAGCTCGACTTCGAAGTCGACGGCCGCGGCAGTCAGGTGGTTCAGCAAAGCTTCGTGGTGGTTCCCTCTGACGCCCATCACGCCTGCGGCAGCCCGAACGGCAGCCGCTGTCTGGTGCTGGATGTACCCAGCGATCATTGGGTGACGCAATCCTTGGGTGACCACGCCGATGCCAGCCGCCGCTTGCTGGACAATCCTGGTCGGCAGCCATTGAATGCTGCACAAAACCAGCTGGTCAGTTGGCTGGCATGCAGCCCGGTGGATGACCCGCTGATTGCTCGGCAAGGTGCCGTTCTTTTACTCGCCAGCCTCAATAGCGCCGCACCAAACAGCGTTGGCGGTCGACGTCTGCCCTACGCCGCGCTGAATGCACATATCGATCAATACGCCGCCTACCCGTTGCAAGTCGCAGACCTGGCCCGCGTCGCCGGGCTATCCAGCGCTCGCCTGCACGCACGATTCATCGCCGAATGCGGTCAGACACCGATGGACTACATTCGCAGTCGTCGTCTACATATCGCCGTACGACTGTTGCGCGAATCCGCGCTGCCGATCGGCGAAGTCGCCAACAGAGTCGGTTACAGCTCCCAAAGCGCGTTCGCTGCAGCGGTGATGCGCGAGTTCGGCGTCTCCCCCGGCAAATTGCGCCGCGAGGTTTGAGACAAATAACGCGAGGATCACGACAGACAGACGTGCGTGCAGCGCGGTTCAATAGGGTGTCCATCCCCACTATCGTGATGTTAAGGATTGCAATGACTCCGCGTACCGCCCTTGGCGCCCTGCATATCGGTGCACTGATGTTTGGCCTGACCGGCGTGTTCGGCAAACTCGCCGCCGCCTCGCCCGCCATTATCGTCTTCGGCCGTGCCGCATTCGCCGTCATTGCGCTGGCATTCTTCGCCCGTTTCGCCAGCAATACGCGCTGGCAGAAACTTGAGACCGTCGACTGGCGCCGTCTGCTGCTCAGCGGCCTGTTGCTGGCCGGGCACTGGGTAAGCTTTTTCATCGCGGTGAAAGTCGCCGGTGTGGCGGTTGCGACCTTGGGCTTTGCCAGCTTCCCGGCATTTACCGTGATCCTCGAAGGGCTGATCTTCCGCGAGCGAATTCGCGCCAATGAAATCCTGCTGGTGGTGCTGGTGAGTGTCGGCCTGGTGCTGGTCACCCCAGACTTCGACCTCGCCAGTGAAGCCACCAGTGGTTTGCTCTGGGCCATGGGTTCGGGGTTATTGTTCGCCCTGCTGTCGCTGACCAACCGCGCCAGCTCCGGGCGGATTCCGGCGGTGCAGGCCGCGTTGTGCCAAAACGTGGTGGTCGCGTTGTGTCTGCTGCCGGTGGCTGCGCCGGGGTTGACCGAGGTTCGGGCCATCGACTGGCTGTGGATCGGCTTGCTCGGGGTATTCTGCACCGGCGTCGCCCACAGCTTGTTTGTCGCCAGCCTCGCGGTGATCAAGGCACGCACCGCCGCGGTAGTGTTTGCCCTGGAACCGGTCTACGGCATCACTGTCGCCTGGCTGTTGTTCGGTGAAAACCCGACCCTGCGCATGCTCATCGGCGGCGCATTGATCATTGTCGCTATCGTGGTTTCCAGCAGCCTCTCAAGCAGCTCAAACAAAAAAACAGTCGCGGCTGAAGCAGCGTCTCACTGAGTTCGGTCGTTGTGACCGAGGTCGCGCTGCGGATCAATCTGATCGCGGACCCGCTGCTTGAGTACTTTGGCCTCGGGGAAACCGCCGTCGGCCTTGCGTTCCCAGATTTGCACACCATCGCAGGTGATGTGAAATATCCCGCCTGTTCCAGGCGCAAGGGAGACTTTGCCGAGATCGTCGCTAAAGGTACTGAGCAGCTCCTGAGCCAGCCAGGCGGCGCGCAATAACCACTGGCACTGCGTGCAATAGGTGATGACGATTTCCGGTTTACTTCCAGTCATGGCGCGGTGAACTCCTGAACTCGATGACGTCGCTATAATAGCCACCTTTATCGCTCGACCCTGTGGCGAGAGAGCTTGCTCCCTCGCCACAATTGATCGCCAGACAATAGATTTCCGTTAACTGGCCAAGTCTCAACGAATACTGGCCAACAAATGACGCGCAGTCTGTTGCAACGATTCATCGCCTTCTTCAAGCAACTCATTGAGCAAGCGACTGGCGCCCTCCAGGTCGCCCTCGTCGATACAGGTTTGGGCCTGCTCCAGCTTATGGGCGCAGGCTCGCTGACGCTCCAGCGTGTCGAAATCCACCGACAACGGTTCGACCTCCAGTTCCTGCGGGCCGCTGGCGAAACTATCGAGAAACGCTTCGCCCAACGCCTCTATCTCTGACGTCGAGGACAGATCGGATTCGGCCTCGCTGAAGTCGCTCAGAAACGGCTCGTCGGACATTTCGAATACTTCAGGCAATACTTTCAAATTCGACGTGAAGCCCGGATCGAAGCTGGGCGTTGTATGGATGAGTGACGTGTTGCTCAGCGGCGGCGTGGTGTCGAACGGACTGATCAAATCCCAGTCTGTGTCCATCGACAAATCTTCCAGGTTCAGCTGGAACTCATCCAGCACTGGACTGGCCGGGACCTCGGCTTCAGCCAAAGCCGACACTGCTGGTGGCGCTTGTACCGGCGCTGCCGACAGTTTCGTAAATCGCGCACGAGTGTCCTGCAGGGTTTGGGCGCTCACACCTGACTCAAGCAAGCGGCTCTCCTGCTCTGCATACCCGACCTCATCGCCCTGCTGCCCGAGAATCTCCAGCAACCGCATACCCAGATCGAGTCGTTCAGGCTGTTTGAGCAGGGCCTCGCGCAAAATCCCCACGGCTTCGCCAAGGCGGCCGTAGGCAACGTAGAGACTGACCCCCTCGAGGACATCGGATTCTTCAGCACGCTCCCGGCGCGGTGACGCGGTTTTCTGCGCTGGCGCAGCATCATCCATTTCAGCGGCGACCTGTTCCTGCGCACGAGGTGCCACTCGGCTAACCAGTGAGTCATGGACCACTGGCGGAACGGGTAATGCCTGGGGCGTCGCTTGAGCCTGATGCCGCTGACGGCGCACCCAGAATGCCAATATCAACAGCAATAACAGCAACACCAACCCCGCCACCACCAGCAGGTTCGGTCCGCCAGACTCTTCAATCTGCGGTGCAGCGAGCGGCGAATTTACCACCACAGGGGTGACAGGCGCGGCAGGACTGGCAGAGAGTCTTTTAACTTCGGCCAATTGGGTTTGCAGATCGATGATTGCTTTTTGGCCAGCGGCGATCTGTTCGTCCTGGGCTTGAAGTCTGGTTTGCTGATCATCGACGGTTGTTTGCAGATGCTGGTTCTCCAGCACGCTGGCGGCCAACTGCTCGGAAGTGGATACAGATTGCTCCTGAGGCGGTGCCACGGCAGGTGATTGAACGTAGCCTGCGGGTTCGGGTGACTTCGGCTGCACCGCCATATCAGGCAGCAACAGGCTCTGGCCGACAGCCAGACGCTCGCCACCGGGGTTGAGTGCGCGAATGCCTAGCATCAGTTCGTTGGTAGACGCTTTGCTGCCAGCGTCACGTAAACGCTTGACGATGATCCACAGGTTATCGCCGTTGACCACGGTGTAACGTTTGCCCTGCAACGCTGGCGGCGGCGGTTCGAGCGGAGACTCTTGCCGGGGGGCCGATGCAGATGACCGAGATGTCGCGGGCGATACTTGCCCGAACTCACTCGAGGGGACGATCCCCGGTGAGCCCGGTGGGTCGATCAGCACGGTGTACTCGCGCAACAAACGCCCATTGGGCTGATTCACTTGCACCAGGAAATTCAGGAAAGGTTCATTGACCGGCTTGTTCGAAACCACCCGAATCACGCTGCGATTGCCACGCAGGATCGGGGTGAAACGCAAGTCATTGAGAAAGAACACCCGCTCGACACCGGCACGACTGAACTCCTCAGCCGTCGCCAGGCTCACGGACACCTCACCTTCGGCCAGATCACCGGGTTCCACCAGTGTGATCTCGGCATCGAGCGGTTGATTCAATGCCGAATGCAGCGTGATATCACCCAGCCCCAACGCTGGGGCGAATGCCGAATAACACAAAGCCCCGCAGGCGACTAACAGCGAGTGAATTTTGCGCAGCCGGGGCTTTTTTTCAGAGGAGTTCAATCTGACGGAACTGCGCAACGCGAACTGCAAACTCTCGAGCATGAGCATCCCTTGGATAATCGAAAACAACCTGCGGGCGTTCATGCGTCCTGCACAAACCCTGCTATCTCTTATAGTCTGCCAAGCGCTGAATCTCAAAAGTCTGCAGGGTTGTAATGCCTCAAGATTTTTCCAGATTGGCCAGAATGTGCCCATGAACTCTCATGCAAACACGCAAATCTGCTTCGTCGACGCCGACGAAAAGTTCGTGGCGCAAGGCGGTGGCTATGGTTTCGATTTGTTCGATCAACGGTCGTGCCGGAGCGCAGAGGACGATCTTTTTCGCCCGACGGTCTTCAACAACAGCTTGGCGCTGCACCAGCCCTTGAGTCTCCAGACTGTCGAGCAAACGGGCCAGCGTTGGTCCTTCGACACCGACGCTTTGGGCCAGTTCACGTTGAGTCGGTGCTTCCTCAAAACGGGCAAGGTGCAGCAGCACCAGCCAGCGGGCCTGGGACAGGCCAAGCCCGGCCAGACGGCGATCCAGTTCAGCACGCCAGCCTCGAGACATCTGGGCCAGCTGCATGCCAAAACGGTGTTGATCGGTTAACGGCATAAAACACTCATGGTTAGACTGAAATAGAGAAATACTAATTATTAGTCAGCTAAGCATGACCCTTTGCTTGAGGCAAGGCTTGCTATGTACTGAATCGTTACATCCAGGGTCACTCAAATCTCGAATTCCGACTGCAAAGCAGCGCGCACGCAGTAGAGAACGCCCTCGGGAACCCGACCGGCGAACAGCTCGATGACCTCTGCGGCAGGCGGCAATTCGCCTTCCCCATCAAGGAATGCATCCTGGATTTCACCCAGCAAATCTTCTGGCAGATCCAGCGCCTGCTCCAGTGACAACTGCTGCTTGCCAATGGCCTCGGCGAGCAAGGTGTAAACGTTCTTTTCCGAGCATTGCAATTGACCGGCGATCTGCATCGGCGTCATGCCCGCGCGGGCCAGGGTGATCAGCTCGTGGCGAATATCGGCAACCACTTTCGGCGCCTCGACCTGGCCGCCCAGCACTTCGAGGAAAGCCTCGCCGTAACGCTCCAGTTTGCGCGCACCAACGCCGCTGACCCTGGCCATTTCCGACAAGGAGCTCGGCTGGCTGCGGAGCATTTCCAGCAAGGTCGAATCAGGAAAGATGACATACGGCGGCACGCCATGCTCTTCGGCCAGTTTGCGCCGCAGGGCGCGCAAGGCTTCCCACTGCTCGCGCTCTTCGCCACGCACCAGCTGACTGGCCTGGCTGGTACTGCTTTTCGCAGTGGTCTGCGGTTTGAGATCGCGGCGCAGTTCCAACGTGACTTCGCCCTTGAGCAACGGCCGGCAACTGTCGCTCAAACGCAGGCCACCGTAGCCTTCCAGATCAATGTCCGCCAGACCACGGGCCACCAGCTGTCGGAACAGTGAACGCCATTCGCCTTCGGTCCGCGCCTTGCCCACTCCAAACACCGAAAGATGTTGATGGCCAAAGCTGCGTACCTTGTCGTTGTCTTTGCCCAGCAACACATCCACCAGATGCCCGACGCCATAACGCTGGCCGGTACGGTAGATCGCCGACAGTGCCTGACGCGCAGGCTCGGTGGCGTCCCAGGTTTGTACCCCGTCGACGCAGTTGTCGCAGTGACCGCAAGGTTTGGGCATGTCTTCGTCGAAATACGCCAGCAGGGTCTGGCGCCGGCAGCGGGTCTCTTCACAGAGTGCCAGCATGGCGTCGAGCTTGTGCTGTTCCAGACGCTTGTGGCGCTCATCACCTTCGGAATTTTGCAGCATCTGCTTGAGCATCAGTACGTCTTGCAGGCCGTAGGCCATCCAGGCGTCTGCGGGCAAACCGTCACGGCCGGAGCGACCGGTTTCCTGGTAATAGGCTTCCAGAGACTTGGGCAAGTCGAGGTGCGCGACAAAGCGCACGTTGGGCTTGTCGATGCCCATACCGAAGGCAATGGTGGCAACCATGATCAGGCCTTCCTCATTGAGGAAGCGCTTCTGATTGAAGGCCCGCGTTTCGTTGGGCAACCCGGCGTGGTATGGCAGCGCGGGATAGCCTTGCTCACACAGGAAGGCGGCCACTTCATCGACTTTCTTGCGCGACAGGCAGTAGACAATGCCCGCATCGCTACGACGCTCGGACAGGAACGCCAGCAACTGCTTGCGCGGCTGCTCTTTGGGCACGATGCGGTAGAAAATGTTCGGACGGTCAAAACTCGAAAGGAATCGCTCGGCATCCTGCAAATGCAGGCGAGTGACGATTTCTTCGCGGGTTCGCTTGTCGGCGGTGGCAGTCAGGGCAATACGCGGCACATTGGGGAACAACTCCGCCAGTTGCCCCAGTTGCAGGTATTCCGGACGGAAGTCGTGGCCCCATTGAGAGACACAGTGCGCTTCGTCAATGGCGAACAGGGCGATTTCCAGGCTCTGCAAGAAAGCCAGCATCCGCGGCTGCACCAGTCGCTCGGGGGCCAGATAGAGCATTTTCACTTCGCCGCGCTTGATTCGCGCCGCCAGATCGCGCTGCTGCTCGGCGCTCAGGGTCGAATTCAAGGCGGCTGCGGCAACTCCCAGCTCTTCCAGGGTCGCGACCTGATCGTCCATCAACGCGATCAACGGTGATACCACCACCGCCAAACCATCACGCAGCAGCGCCGGGACCTGAAAACACAGCGACTTGCCGCCGCCGGTAGGCATCAGCACCAGGGCGTCGCCGCCGCTGGCCACACGCTCAATGATTGCACCCTGACGGCCACGAAAACTGTCGTAGCCGAAGATGTCCTTGAGAACGCGTTGAGCCTGCTCGAGCATGAAAAACTCCAAATATTGCCGAATATCCCTCTGCGCAGGCTGGATGAAAAAGTCACGGCTTTCACGGAAAAATCCGTAAGCGGACTTTTCCTGATCCGTCGCACCACCTGCAGGGCATTACAAAACGCGGCAGTATACCCGAGGGTTCCCCGGCGAAGTGTGCCGGTGACGAATAGCAGCCGACACCGCAAAAACCGTGCAAATCTGCCCTGCGGCTGGCCTGAGCGCCAAAGAAGGCCTAGAATTCAGCATCGAATATTCCCAAGGTAGCCCTTCTAATGTCCTTCGCTGAGCAACTAACCCGCCTGCAAGTCTTCCTCGACGCCGACGAGCTGCATGACGAGGCGCTGGACTATGTGGCCGCCCACGGCTATCTGACTGCGCTATCGATCTGTTCAGAGATCGTTCCCGACCGTGAGTGGATCGACGCCCTGTTCGCCGAGGAGCCGCATTACAGCGACGCCGCCGAGCGTGAAGCGATCGAAGCCACCCTGGTGCTGCTCAAGGCGCACATCGCCCGTCAACTGGCGTCCGATGAAGAGTTCGAGCTGCCGTGCGAGCTCGATCTCGGCGAAGATCCGGACGACTCCGACCTGCGCGGTTGGTGCATCGGCTTCATGGAAGGCGTGTTCCTGCGCGAAGCGGCCTGGTTCGAAACCGCCGAAGACGAAGTCAGCGAGATGCTCCTGCCGATCATGGTGGGTTCCGGTCTGTTCGATGAACAGCCTGAATTCTCCGACATCGCCAGCGACGCCAACCTGATGGACGACATGATCGTACAGATCCCTGAAGCGCTGACCGCGCTGTACCTGCTGTGCAATGCACCGGACGAAAAACCGGCCATTCTCAAGCCTCGTCACCACTGAGTCTGTGGCGACCGACCCTATAAGCAACCGCCCCCTGCTGCTGCGTTACGTTCTGCTGGCCATCGGCTGGCTGAGCGTCGCATTGGGGGTGATCGGGATTTTCCTGCCCGTGTTGCCCACCACACCTTTTCTGCTGCTGGCGGCCGCTTGTTTCGCCCGCAGTTCGCCGCGTTTCTATCAATGGCTGGTTGAGCATCCACGGCTCGGCCCATGGATTCGCGACTACCTCGACGGCAACGGCATCCCGCTCAAGGGCAAGGTCTACGCCCTCGGCCTGATGTGGCTGAGCATCGGGTTTTCCTGCTACCTGGTGCCCCTGCCCTGGGCCCGCGGCTTCATGCTGACCAGCGCGGTGCTGGTGACGGTTTACATTCTTCGGCAGAAGACCCTTTACAGGTCTTAATACCGGGCGCCCATTGTGGCGAGGGAGCTTGCTCCCGCTGGACCGCAAAGCGGTCCCAAAATCGGTCACTGCGTTTTTATCAGGTAGAACGCATCAGCTGATTTCACGACTGCTTCGCCCGAACGCGGACCGGCCGGCGGGAGCAAGCTCCCTCGCCACAGGTGTTTTCCACCATGCTCCCGTCAATAGACAATCAACCTGCCCTTTCAGAAAACACCGCCTAAACTTCAGTAATCTGCACTTAGGCAGCCAGACATGTCCCGTAGTCCGCGTAGTCCAGGATGGTCAACGCTCCGACTTCGGCTCGGCGGATGGTTGCTTGTGTCGGGTATTCTGCTGGCCAGCCTGGGCAGTGTCTGGGCGAATTGGGATTTTGCGCTGATCCTGCAAGTTGCCGAGCAACGCTACGGCCCTCTGGGCCCGGCCAAGGAACGGATCGAGGCCTGGAATCAGATGCTGCAACGCGAAGCAAAACAACCCGAGCGCGAGCAACTGCGCGCCGTCAATCGCTTCTTCAACCAGCAACTGAGCTTCCAGGACGACACGCGTATCTGGAATCAAATCGACTATTGGGCCACGCCCGTCGAATCACTGATCAAGGGTGCAGGCGACTGCGAAGACTATGCCCTCGCCAAGTACTTCAGCCTGCGCAACCTTGGTGTTCCCAGCGAAAAACTGCGCATCACTTATGTCAAGGCGTTGACCCAGAACCAAGCGCACATGGTGCTGACCTACTACACCAGCCCCGGTGCCGATCCATGGGTGCTGGACAATCTGATCGACGAGATCCGCCTGGCCTCACAACGTAAAGACCTGCTTCCGGTATACGCCTTCAACGCTGAAGGACTGTACTTGCCGGGCGCAAACGGTGGTAATCGTAGCAGCGACTCGAAAAAGCTCTCGCGCTGGCAGGACGTATTGAAAAAGATGCAGGCCGAAGGTTTTGTCGTGGGTGATGGGTAAAGCCGTCAACAACAAGGAGCGCTTCATGTCGCTACTCAAGCAGTTGTTTCTCGCCATCTGTCTGTTCCTGCTGGTGGCGTTCAGTGGCAGTTTTTTTGTCAGCCTGGAAACTTCGCGTGAGCAAATGCTCAGCCAGTTGCGCTCCCACGCTCAGGACGCAGCCACCGCACTGGGGTTGTCGTTGACCACGCAAGTCGACGATCCGGCGATGATTGAGCTGATGGTCAGTTCGATATTCGACAGCGGTTACTTCGCCAGCATCCGGGTGGTGAGCATCGCCGATGAGCAGGTTCTGGTGGAGCGCAGTACACCACCCCAGGCTGAGGGCATACCGGATTGGTTCGAGCGTCTGGTGAATTTACGCCCGCAAGGTGGCGACGCACTGATCATGCGTGGCTGGGAGCAGGTCGCGCGAGTCGAAGTGGTGAGTAACCCTCAGTTTGCCCTGGCGAAACTCTGGGACGGCACCCTTGGCAGCCTGGTCTGGTTGCTGCTGTGCGGGCTGCTCAGCGCAGTGTTTGGTGGCTGGCTGCTGCGCGGGCAATTGCGCCCGCTCAACAGCATGGTCAAACAGGCCGAAGCCATCAGCAAGCGCGAGTTCCTCAGCCTGCCAAAACTCCCCAACACGCCGGAGCTCAAGCGTGTAGTGCTGGCCATGAATCAAATGGTCGAAAAACTCAAAGGGCTGTTTGCCGAAGAAGCCGCCCGCAGCGAAAAACTGCGGGTCGAGTCCTATCAGGACAGTCTCACTGGACTTGCCAATCGGCGCCTGCTGGATGAACAACTCACCGACCTTTTATTGGTCACCGAACAAAGCAGCGAGGGCCATCTGCTGATGCTGCGAGTCAACGACCTGGCCGGCCTCAACCAACGCCTGGGTGGTCAGCGCACCGATGCCCTGATCAGCGCGATCGGCGAATTGCTCAAACGCTTGATCCAGCAAACCGATCGCCGTCACTGGTTGGCGGCGCGTAACCGTGGCGGCGAGTTCAGCCTGTTAGCACCCGGTCTGGACAGCAAAGACGCCGCACGGCTGGCCGCCGAGATCAGTGCGACCCTGGAAAACCTGCGCCTCACCGGTGCCAGCGACTGCATGCCGGTCGCACACTTGGGTATCGTCGCTTATCAACCGGGCGACCCCGTCAGCACCGTGCTGCTGCATCTCGATCAGGCGCTGACCCAGGCACGGCACCACCCGGAACGACCCTGGGCACATCTGGCGAACTTCAATGGCGCGCCCAGGCAGACTCAGCACGATTGGCGCAACTGGATCGATGACGCCCTCAACCACGGCAAGATGCAGCTGTACTTCCAACCGGTGGTGGAGTGCGCCGATACCAGCCAGGTGCTGCATCACAAGGTACTGGCCCGACTCCTCGACCCACAGGGCAAGGCGATTGCCGCCGGGCATTTCCTGCCATGGATCGAGCGTTTGGGCTGGTCGACGCGTTTCGACCTGACAATGCTCGAACACACCCTGGACTACCTCGCCGAACACCCTTGGCCACTGGCGTTAAGTCTTTCCGGCAGCACCCTGCGTGATGCGCCGCATCTGCAACAAATGCTGGCCATGCTAGAAGGCCTCCCCGATCTCGCACCACTGCTGATCCTTGAACTGGACGAGCGCCAACTGCCACCACCGGATGAACTGCTGCAACTGAGCCAAAGCATTCAGGCCACCGGTTACCGGATCGGCCTGCAACACTTTGGTGGCAACTTCAGCCAGATCGGCAATCTCACTAACCTCGGTCTGGCCTACCTGAAAATCGACGGCAGCTATATCCGTGCCATCGACCAACAGAGCGACAAACGCCTGTTCATCGAAGCCGTTCACCGCGCGACCAACAGCATCGACCTGCCGCTGATTGCCGAGATGGTCGAGACCCAAGGGGAGCTGGAAGTGATCAAGGAGTTGGGGTTGTTTGGGGTGATGGGAAGATTGATCGGGCCGCCGGAGCCGATGTAGGCAAAAGCGACTCGCTCCTACAAAATGCTCTGTCGGTCGATTTTTCGTGGGGACTTTTCTGACGGGTTTTCGGGGTTGCGTTGGGATCGGTGCGCGGATAACCTTCGCGGGTCGCTGCCAATTCAGCGACCGGGCGTCGCGGCCCGAGCAATCAAGGCGCACAGCGCCACCTCTCCAATCAGTTGGCGCTTTTTTATCGTCTACTGTTTTGTTATGGCGGCTGTGCGCGGGATACCTTCGGGTATGCCGGGTTCCTTGATTCCCGGTCCGCGAACCTGCGTACAGCTGCCACCCTCCATCGCGTCGCGGCGATCAGTGGCGGCTCCACTTATCAAGGAGCTCCACCATGATCAAAATCACCCCCGATCCCCCTGAAACCGAAAGCACCTCCCCGTACGATTCCCTCGATCCTGGCAAACTCCACGAAGCCGCCGAACGCGCCCTCGATTTCCACCTGCCACCATCCAAAACCAAACCAAAACCCACCCTGCAATCAGCCCATATCTTCACCGTGATCGATGGTATCGACACCGAACGCTTGCTGGCCAATCTCAGCGAAACCCTGGCCTCGGCCAATGCCATGGCCAGTGACCTGGCCTTCGAGCTGGAAGGCTCCCGTCGGCACTTTGCGTTGGGCATTGCGCAGATGATCGAGTTGGGCGAATTGCTGGCCAACCGGGTGCTGGATAACGTCGACCCGCGGAGCGTCCATGGAGGCGTTCCTTTGCTGCGCGTGGGAACGATCTAAAATGCTCTGTCGGTCGATTTTTCGTGGGGACTTTTCTGACGGGTTTTCGGGGTTGCGTTGGGATCGGTGCACGGATAACCTTCGCGGGTCGCTGCAAAATCAGCGACCGGGTTTGGTCACCCGTTTAATGTCAGGCGCACGAGCGCCAACCTCAGCATGTCAGGCGCTTTTTTGTGCTTGTTATAATGCTTTGCGGTGGGCTGTGCGCGGGGCACTTTCGAGTGCGCCGGGTGCCTGACTTCCCGGTTGACCAACCTGCGTACCGCCCACCACCTATCGTTTGGTCACGATGGTGGTGAGCTCCACTAATGTCAGGAGATTCACTCAATGATCAAAGTCACCCCCGATCCCCCTGAAACCGAAAGCATCTCCCCCTACGACTCCCTCGATCCCGGCAAACTCAACGAAGCCGCCGAACACACCCTCGATTTCCACCTGCCACCACCATCCGAAACCAAACCAAAACCCACCCCGCAATCGGCCCATATCTTCACCGTGATCGACGGTATCGACACCGAACGCTTGCTGACCAATCTCAGCGAAACCCTGGCCTCGGCCAATGTCATGGCCAGCGACCTGGCCTTCGAGCTGGAAGGCTCCCGTCGGCACTTTGCGTTGGGCATTGCGCAGATGATCGAGTTGGGCGAGTTGTTGGCGAATCGGGTGCTGGATGATCTCGATCCGCGGGAACCGGTGGAGTATCGGGTCAAGTCTTAGGGGTTCGTCAGACTGACAGCGTCATCGTTCATCGCGAGCAAGCCCGCTCCCACACTGGATCTCCTACATACACAAATCTTGTGAACGACAGAGGTCAAATGTGGGAGCGGGCTTGCTCGCGATGAGGGCCTCACGGCCACCACTGACTTCCCGATTTCATACAAAACAAAAAACCCCACCCTCTCGCGAAGGTGGCGGGTTTTGTTGTTTCAGGTCAGACGGTATCCACCTTCAACGAATGGTCGTGGAGCATGCCGTTGATGATGGTGGCGGTGTCCGCGCCGCCGGCGATCACGCCGCCGGCTCCCGGTGTCACGCCATAATGGGTGGCGAGGTTGACCCCGGCCAGGTCGATGGTCTGAGTCGGAGTCGCACCGGCTATCGAGCTGACGTCGATGCTGGTCACCAGTGAGGCGCCGCTGCCGGTGACCTTGAAGTGCAGGTAATCGTCGAGCGAGGCTGAAGTGGTGTTTTCGCCTTGTAGCAGTTGCGACAGGTCGAGCTTGTCGGTGCCCGGCGTGAAGTCGGTGACCACGTCGTGCCCGCTGTTGCCTTGCAGCCACTGGAAGGTGTCGCTGCCCGGGCCGCCGGTCAGGGTGTTGTTGCCCATTCCGCCGATCAGGATGTCGTCACCGCCACCGCCGTTGAGTACGTCGTTGCCCAAACCACCGTTGATGATATTGGCGTTGTTGTCTCCGGTCAGGGTGTCGTTGTAGTTGGAGCCGATCAGATTTTCGATTGAGGTCAGTGTGTCGGTGCCAGCGCCGATGGTGTTTTGCGCGCCGAGCACGTTGAGGTCGACCGTCACGCCAGCCGTGGCATGGGCGTAGCTGGCGGTGTCATTACCGGTGCCACCGTCGAGCAAGTCGTTGCCTGGCCCGCTGAACAGCAGGTCGTTGCCCGCGCCGCCGTGCAGGGTGTTGTTGCCGGAGCCTGCGGTGAGCACATCATTGCCGTCGCCACCGTTGAGGATGTTGTCACCGGAGCCTGCCACCAGCACATCATCGCCCGAGGTTCCGGTGAGGGTATGCCCTTCCTGGTAGGTGATGCTGACCGCCGCGCTGTCGCTGCCGCCGTGGCTGTCACTGGCGGTGTAGGTGCCGTGGTAGTCCGGGGTGATGTCGTGGGCCCCGGCGTAGTTGACGGTCATGGTCAGTTGGTAGTTTTCCGCCGCATTGGTGTGGCTGCCGCTGGTGTTGGTGATGTTGGTAACGTGGATCTGATAGGTCCCGTCCGCCGCCGCGGTGATGGTGCCGCCGTCGGGAATCGCTACGAAGGCGCCACCGTTGAGCGAGTACTCCAGGGTGATGTGACCGGCCGCCAGGTTATGGTCCAGGTTGAGGGTTTCGCCTTGTTTGAGGTTAACGGTAATGCGGTCCTCATCGTTGGCGCTGGAATTGCTGACATTGCCCAGATAGCCGCTGACCACCACCATGGCGGTCATGGCCACTGCGTTGGCGTTGAACGATGCACGGTCGACGCTAATTGCCTGGTTGGCAGCGTTGTTGCCGTGCCCGTCGAAACAGATGGTTTGGATGCTGCCCGCAGTGAAGTCGCTCCCTTTGGCCACCCATCCGGTGTTGAACGTGGTTGGGGAGGCCGTCAGAGGATCGCCATTGGCATCGCTGTCATTGGCCAGCAGCACATCCCCGGGGATCGAGACGTTGTTCGACATCACGTTGGTGATGATGTGGTCATCGACCGCCACCGGCGGCGCGTTCGGGTTGACCTTGATCACCAGGCTGGAACTGGCCAGATCACCGTCGTTGTCGCTGACGGTGTAGCCAACGTTCTCGGTGATCACCACGCCAGTAACTTTCTGTGAGGTGTAGGTGAAGTCTCCGGTGTCGAGGTTGATCACCAGCGTGCCACCATTGTTGGTGGCGATGCTGATGCTGTTGTCGACGGTGTTGAAGGTGCCATGGTTCGCCCCGCCACTAGCGGTCAACGCCCCCTGGTTGCTGAGGCCCTTGGGATCATAGGTGTAGGTCGTGCCGTCGACCACGATCGATTTGATGAAACCACCGTCGGCGCCGAACGAACCGCCGTCTCCCAGTAAGCTACCGGTGACTGGCATGCCGACTACGGTGCCTGACAAAACCGAGTTGAGCTGGTTGAGATCGGTTACCACCACAGCGTTGGTGTCGGTATGAGTGCTGCCGTCGTAGGCCAGCGGGTTCAGGTTGGCGCTGCTCACTCCGGAACCCAGGCCGATGGCGTAGTTCTTGATGCCATTGGCGTCGAGGAAGGCTTTCCAGGCCAGCTCGTCTGCCGCGCCGGTTTCTTGTCCGGAGGTCGGAATACCGTCGGAGAAAAAGTAGCCGACGTTTTGTGCACCGGTGAGCTGGCCGCTGGTGGCGAACGCCAGCTTCGCCGCCGCCACGGCAGCGTCGTAGTTGGTGTCGCCATAGGCGACCAGAGACGCCACGATAGTTTTGGCAGTGGCGATGTCGACCCAGACAGGGGTCTTGTCGGCAGCGTGGGTGCTGAAGGTGACGATCTGCACTTTGACGTCGCCCAGTTCATCGTACTTGTCGAGCAAGGCACTGATCGCCTGCTTGGCCAGGTCAAGGCGGGACAAACCCGGTACGCCGGAAGGGTCAACCATACTGCCGGACACATCGATCACCAGCAGCAGGTTCGAGTCGACTCCTACCGCCGTCACCGAGCGTTCGCTGGCGACCGCTTTGGGCACGTCATCGACGATGCTGACCACAAGGGTACTGGTGGTGGTGTTGCCCTGCGCATCGGTGGCCTTGTAGGTGAAGCTTTCGCTCAGGGTATTGGCCCCGTCGTTGGCATTCGGCGAGGTTTTCGGCGCCGAGGTCAGGGTGTAGGTGTACGTGCCGTCGGGGTTGAGCAGGATCTGCCCGTAAGTCCCGGTGGCGCTGCCGACCAGGCTGAAGGTGATGCCACCACTGCCGCCGGAGACCGAACCAACCAACGTACCGGACGCAGTTTCGCCGGTTGAAGTCGGGTCGCTGCCGGTCACTGTGCCGGCTGCCAGGTCCTGGCCATCCTTGCTCAGATCGAGGGCTTTTTCGTAGACCGTGACGTCCTGATCGGTGACGGCCTTGAGGTTGCAATCGGCGACGTTGATCGAGATGGTCGTGGTGCTTTCATCGCCATCGGAATCACGAATGGTGTAGGTGAACACATCCGTAGCCCCAGGAGGGCTCACCGAATTCGGGTTGCTGTGATAGACCGCATGGCCGGCGGCGTCCAGAGTCAGGTAGCCGTAGGTGCCGTTGATGTTCGAGTTGAGGCCGCCGACGGCCGAGCTCGAGGTATCGCTCCCCGCCCGAACACCGATCACTGCCCCGCCGACCGCCGCACCATCGGCGCCGGTGATGTCGTTACTCAAGACGTTGCCTGTGACCGTGCCGCCTTCAGCGACCGTGGCGCTATCGGCATTCGCGGTCGGAAGATCATCGACGATATTGACGTCAATCACCCCCGAAGCCGTGCTGCCATCGCCATCGGTGGCGACCACGGTGAAGTGCTCGGCAATGCTGTTGGCACCCAGCCCGGTTGGGTGGGTTTCGTTGCCGTTCAGGGTGTAGCTATAACTGATCACGCCGGTGGTGGCGTTGTAGCCGGTGATGGTCAGCGTGCTGCCCAATGCAGTGGGTATCGATTGCGGGAAGCCCGCGGCCACCCCGCCGGCGACCACGTAGACGCCACCGACGCTGAGGGTTTGCAGGCCATCCAGCGCAGTCACGGTGAAAGTACCGTTCTGGGTCAGTGCCGGCGCATTCGGGCTGCTGCCATCGCTGAGGTTTTTTTCGTAAACGGTGAGTTCGCCGCCCTCGACATTGAGCCCCCCGAGGGTCACCGGGTCGCCATTATTGTGGACCTTCAGCACCAGATTCGCGGTACTGGTATCGCCGTCTGAGTCGGTCAGCGTGTAGGTGAACGTGTCGGTCCCGTTACCGCCGCCATGCAACGCCAAAAACGCCGGATCCGTGGTGTGGACGGTATAGGTGTAAGTGCCGTCTGCCGCCAACACCAGGGTGCCGTAGGTCCCATTGAAAGTGCCTCCGGTAATAGGTCCGGTGGCCACACGGTCAGCGCCTTGCACGTCGTTGGTCAGCACACTGCCCGTCAGGATCAGTTGGCTTTCCGAGGCGGTGCCAGTGTTGCTGTCATCGACAGCCTTGGGCACGTCGTCAGTGATGTTGATGTCAAGCGAACCGGTTGTTGAATCGCCGTTGCTGTCGCCGGCAACGACGGTGAAATGCTCGCTCAGACTGTTTGCGCCATCGCCGGCGGGATGGGTCTCGTTAGTCACCAGGGTGTAGGTATAACTGACCGCGCCGGTAGCCGCGTTGTAGCCGGTGATCGTCAGGGTATTGCCGAGCTGGGTGGTGATCGACTGCGGGAAGCCTGCGGCCACACCGCCGCTGATCACGTTGATCCCGCCGATGCTCAGACTGAGCAGACCGTCGGGAGCGGAAACGCTGAAGCTGCCACTTTGGGTCAACGCCGACGGATTGCTCGCCGAGCCTTGGGGCAGATTGGCTTCATTGAGGGTCAGTTCACCGCCTTGCACAGACAGGCCGGTCAAGGTCACCGGATTGTTGGGCGGCACGATAACCACTGGGTTCTGGTCGCCGTTGTCCGGGGCCACTACAACCACAGGAGGCTGGCCGCCGTTGTCCGGGGCCGCTGCAACCGCTGGGTTCTGGTCGCCGTTGTCCGGGGCCGCTGCGATACGTTCCAGAGGAAGCTCGGGAATGCCGTTGAAACCGGCCGTAGGAAAACCAATGACCGGGTCAACCCGCCCCGCCACTTCTTCCAGCAACACAAAGGAGTGACCGCCGCCCAAGGCCCCCGTTGCACCTGTACCGTCAGGTCCGGCCGCAGTGGCCTCCCCGGTCTGGGTCGGGTCGGCGCCGGCCGCAATGGCTTTCTGCAGCTGTTCGACATCGCTCAGTTGCGCTTCGCTGGGCGTCACCGCCTCATGAGCATCCACATGGGGCGCCTGGTGCGCTAGCAGTTGCGAGGTCACTTGCAGACTGCTGTCACGCCCCAGGGTCAATTCCTGTCCGTTTTGCAAATGAACAGCGACTGCGCCTTCGGCACCGGTGACCAGTTGATCCCCGGCAAACAAGCGGTCCCCTTCGACCAGGGCGCGTCGGGTTCCATCACCCGCAACAGCGAAAACCTGACCAACGATCTTACTGACGATACCGATGAGCGTTGCCATGTGCACTCCTCCGCTGCCGACAGCTATCGGCACTTGGTTGTACGGAGAAAGTGTTTATGGCGTTACCGGGTTGCTTGGCGAAACATCTGCCTGGCAGCTCGTTTACTCAACGTAAACTGCGCTCCGTCGCGATCTTCTCGCCCCACATGACTGACCTTCGCCGGCCCGCTGTTTCTGCCGGGGAAAACCGAATGAAATCAACTTCATCCCCCCGACAGCTTTCCTGCGAAAGCTGCGTCGCGATTTTCTGCTGAAAGCGCCAAAAAAATGCCGCCCAAAAAACCGTGCCGCTCCATCCCCTCCACCACTTCCCCGCCCTATGTTGCAAAATTGGTTGAACTTTCCTTCAGCCCGCTAAAGCTCCCTAGAGCTTAATAAACTTGAGGCCTCTGGTTTGAACAATGTGCTGGATTTTGAGGAGCACATAAGTTTTTTTCGGCATAAGCCTTATGAGAAATCCTTCTTGGTTTCTCTCCAAGATGTTCTTAGCTCTGATGTTACAAACCTGAAACGGTTTGACCTAATAAAGTTCGTCATTTTTTTGGCGAATGATAAGCACCATCAGGATCAGGGAGAAGTACCTATGGGCGTTTTGAAACCTCTTTGCAGCGCAATTTTATTGGCCATAGCCTGTTCACATCAGGCCCAGGCCATGTCACTGACCGAAGCGATTCAGAGCACGCTGGATAACCACCCGGAACTGCATGCCAGCGAGAACAATCGCCTGTCCGCCGATGAGGACGTGAAAGTCGCTAGAGGGGGCTACTTTCCTACCGTCGATTTGAATGCCGCATACGGACGCGGCTACAGCGACAACACCAACACCCGTGCCTTGGGTAAACACAACACTGAAACCCTGACCTACACCCAGTCGGAACTGCGTTTGCGGCAAATGCTGTTCGACGGTTTCAACACCGCCAATGAAGTCGGGCGGACCAAGTCAGTGGTCAACTCCCGGGCTTATTTCACCCGCGGCACCGCCGAGAGCCTGGCCTTGCGCACCATCGAGGTGTATCTCGAAGTCCTCAAGCGCCGTGAGCTGGTAACCCTGGCCAAGAACAACCTGCAGGCGCACTTGCGGGTCAACGATCAGATCGGCCTGCGCACCCAGCGCGGCGTAGGCAGCAATGCCGACCGTGATCAATCAAGCGCGCGCCGGGCACTGGCGGAAAACAACTTCGATACCGCAGAAGTCGACCTGGCCGATGCCGAGGCAAACTTCTTCAGTGCGGTCGGGCGCATGCCCGATGAGCTGGAAACCCTCCCTTCGATCAGAGGCGAAGTACCCGGCAGCCTGCCGGATGCGCGGCAAAGCATGCTGGAGAACAACCCGTACCTGAAATCCGCCCAAGCTGACGTGCACGCCGCAGAGAGTCAGTACGAGGTCGCCAAATCGCCGTTCTATCCACGCTTCGATGCGGAAGCTGCAGTCGGCGCCAACGAAAATGTTCAAGGCGACATCGGCCACGACAACGAATGGCGGGTCGGCGTGGTGATGAACTACAACCTGTTCAGGGGCGGCAGTGACAAGGCTCGCCTGCAATCGGACGCACACAAAATCAACCAGGCCATGGACATCCGCAACAACGCCCTGCGCATGCTCAACGAGAACATCACGCTGGCCTGGAACGCGATGGTCAACGCGAAGAAACAAACCCCGACCGCCCGTGAATACGCCGAAACCACAACCCGCGTGCGCGCGGCCTATCAAGACCAGTTCGGCCTTGGCCAGCGTACCTTGCTCGATCTGCTAGACAGCGAAAACGAGCTGTACAACGCTAACCGCCGCTACACCGAAGTGCGCTACGTCGAAGAGTTCTCCATGTACCGGGTTCTGGCCAACATGGGTGAGCTGTTGAACAAAGAAAAAGTGGTGGTACCTGCTGAAGCGATCGCACAAACAGAAGTCAGAAGCGAAGCCCGTTTGCCAGAAATGAAGTAGGTAAAAGGAGAGATCAATTTGACCAGCATGGAATCCGGTGGCCCAGGTGTCGATCCGCGCCTGAGCTTTGATGACCCGCTGTTGGACGGATTATTGATCCTCTGCAAACTGCACGACTGCACCGTCAGCCGCGCCAGCCTGAGCGCCGGGTTACCACTGGCCCAACAGCGTCTGAGCCTGGACTTGCTACCGCGTGCCGCAGCCCGGGCCAGCTTGCAAGCGCGTTTACTGCGCCGAGAACTAGGGGCCATCTCGGCACTCAACCTGCCGGTGTTGCTGATCCTCAAACATGGCCGCTGCGCGGTCTTGCGGCGTTGGGGTGATGACGGCGGGGCATTGATTCTGCCGAGCGAAGCCGAAGGCGGTGAACAATGGGTCAGCCGTGAAGAGCTGGCCGAAGACTACAGTGGTCAGGCGCTGTTCGCCCGGCCACGGCATGAACTCGAAGACTTGCGCGCGCCACTGGTGCCGAGGGTCGAAGCCTGGTTCCGCGACACGCTGAAGTTGTCGCGCTGGCTGTACAGCGATGCGATTCTGGCAAGTTTTCTGATCAACCTCTTGGGGTTGATGGTGCCGTTGTTCGTCATGCAGACCTACGACCGCGTGGTGCCGAACCAGGCGACCTCGACGCTCTGGGTGCTGTCCATCGGGCTGCTGATCGGCACCGGTTTCGAACTGGTGCTGCGAGTAGTCCGTGCTCACCTGCTGGATCAGGCCGGGAAAAAAACCGACATCATTCTTTCCGCCACCTTGTTCGAACGCATCACCGGCATGTCGATGAAGGCGAAGCCTGCGACCATCGGCGGTTTTGCCCAAAGCATTCATGACTTTCAGGGGCTGCGGGAATTCCTCACCGCCGTGACCCTGACCAGCCTGATCGACCTGCCGTTCGCCGTGCTGATGCTGCTGGTGATCGGCCTGCTCGGCGGCTGGCTGGTGGTGATCCCGTTGCTGGCCTTCCCCATCACGATTCTCTTCGCCATGCTGATTCAGGTGCGTCTGCGCGACACCGTACAGAAAAGCCTCAGCCTGGGCGCCGAACGTCAGGCGCTACTGATCGAAACCCTCGGCGGCCTGGAAACCCTCAAGGCTTGCAGCGCCGAAAGCGAACGCCAGCACAAATGGGAAAGCACTCATGGCGCGCTGACCCGGCTGGACAGCCATGCGCGCAACCTGTCGGCTTTGGCCACCAACGGCACGCTGTTCATTCAGCAGTTCTCCGGCATGGCGACCATCGTCGCCGGGGTCTACAGCATCATCGCCGGCAACCTCAGCGTCGGCGCTTTGGTCGCGACCTACATGCTCGGCAGTCGGGTACTGGCTCCGCTCGGGCAAATCGCCGGGCTGATCACCCGCTATCAACAAGCCCAACTGACCATGCGCAGCACCGATGCGCTGATGTCATTGCCTCAGGAGCGCGACGCCAAACAGCGGCCGCTGGAGCGCACCCAGCTGCAAGGCGCGCTGGATGTCAGCCAGGTAACCTTTCGCTACAACGGGCAAAACGCCCCGGCCCTGGCCAACATCAGTTTCAGCATGAAACCCGGCGAACGGATCGGCATCATCGGTCGCAGCGGCTCGGGCAAAAGCACCCTGGCGCGGTTGGTCATGGGTTTTTATGCACCTGAAGAAGGTCAACTGTTGCTCGATGGTTTGGACTTGCGGCAATTGGATGTCGCTGATCTGCGCCAGCAGATCGGTTATGTCGCGCACGATCTGCCGCTGCTGGCCGGCAGCCTGCGCGACAACCTGACCCTCGGCGCGCGCTACATCAGCGACTCGCGGATGCTTGAAGTGGCCGAACTGACCGGTGTCACCGAACTCGCCCGCCAACACCCGCAAGGCTTTGACCGCCCTGTCGGTGAGCGCGGCCAGTTGCTGTCCGGTGGTCAGCGTCAGGCCGTGCTGTTGGCCCGGGCGCTGTTGCTCGACCCGCCGATCATGTTGCTCGACGAACCCACCAGTGCCATGGACAACAGCAGTGAAGATGTTCTGCGCCAACGACTGCACGATTGGGTTCAGGGCAAGACTTTGCTGCTGGTCACCCACCGCACTTCAATGCTCAGCCTGGTGGATCGGCTGGTGGTGCTGGACAACGGCCGGATCGTCGCCGACGGTCCAAAAGAAGCAGTCATCGATGCACTGCGCAAGGGCCGTGTCGGCTCTGCGGCCGTTTAGGAGTCGCCTATGTCTGGTTCATCTCCTGCTTCATCAAGACCACGCGGCTATTTCAGCAGCTTCAGCAAAAGTGCGGAAAGCGAATTCATGCCCGACGTCGCCGGGGCGTCGCTGCAGGATTCACCGCGCTGGTCGCGAATGACGGTGTGGATCGCTGCAGCGTTGATTATCAGCGCAGTGGTCTGGGCCAAGTTCGCCGTGCTGCAAGAAGTCACCATGGGCGAAGGCAAGGCTATACCGTCGAGCAAAGTTCAGGTGATCCAGAACCTTGAGGGCGGCATCGTCACCGAGATCTTCGTGCGCGAAGGGCAAATGGTGAACAAGGGCGATACCCTGCTGCGCCTCGATGACACACGGTTTCTGTCCAACAAGGGCGAGAGCGAAGCGGATCGCTTTGCCTTGATCGCGCAGGTCGAACGGTTGTCCGCCGAGGCCGAGGGGCGACCTTTCAAACTCTCCGAAGAGGTCATCGCCAAAGCCCCGCAAGTGGCTGAAGACGAGCGTTCGCTGTTCGAACAACGGCAACGTCGGCTGGCCAGCGAGCAACGCACACTGACGGAGCAACTTCGGCAAAAAACCCAGGAACTGGCTGAGTTTCGCTCCAAACAGGGCCAATTCAGTTCCAGCCTGGGCTTGCTGCAACAGGAAATGAACATGTCGGCGCCGCTGGTGGGGACTGGTGCGGTTTCGCCGGTGGAAATCCTTCGTCTCAAACGCAGTGCGGTGGAGATTCGCGGCTCCTTGAACGCCACCACCCTGGCCATTCCACGGGCCGAATCGGCGATCAATGAGATCAAGAGCAAGCTCGATGAATCGGTGCAGAGCTTCCGCTCGGACGCCGCCAAGGAGCTCAACGAGAAACGCACCGACCTGTCGAAAATCACCGCGTCGAGCATCGC
This sequence comes from Pseudomonas sp. H11T01, assembly GCF_048515765.1. Classification (NCBI taxonomy): domain Bacteria; kingdom Pseudomonadati; phylum Pseudomonadota; class Gammaproteobacteria; order Pseudomonadales; family Pseudomonadaceae; genus Pseudomonas; species Pseudomonas sp. H11T01. The sequence goes on from NZ_JBLYED010000004.1 coordinate 37,769, forward strand.
CATCGATGACCGGGTGACCCGCACCACGGTGATTTCACCGGTGCACGGGGTGATCAAGCAATTGAAGGTCAACACCATCGGCGGTGTGGTCCAGCCGGGCAGTGACATGGTGGAAATCGTGCCGCTTGAAGACAACCTGCTGATCGAAGCCAAGGTCCGGCCGCAGGATGTGGCCTTTCTGCATCCCGGGCAGAAAGCCATGGTCAAGTTCAGCGCCTATGACTACACCATCTACGGCGGCTTAAGTGCCAAACTCGAACTGATCGGTGCCGACACCATCACCGACGACAAGGGCAACAGCTTCTATCTGATCCAGGTGCGCACCGACAAAAACCATTTGGGCGGCGACGTCAAACCGCTGTTGATCATCCCCGGCATGGTCGCCACCGTCGACATCATCACCGGCGAGAAAAGCGTGCTGGATTACTTGCTTAAACCGGTGCTCAAAGCCCGGACCGAAGCGATGCGGGAGAGGTAGCATCGGGCTGGAAACTGTAGCGATAGTTCAATTGCCATCGCGAGCAAGCCTGCTCCCACACTGAATCTGCGTCAGCCCACGATGGTGGGATCAGCATAGATCTAATGTGGGAGCGGGCTTGCTCGCGATAGGGACGACTCGATCCTACCTGCAAGGTTACTCCCCCACCCCACCATGATTTCTCCGAAAGGTCTCCTCCCCCATCGCCGCAATCTGTCCTTCGATCAACGCTTCAAACGGTCGCAACAGCGGCTCGAACGAAGTCGGTGCTTCAAGGGTTTGCAGTGCCTGGACGATCGCCTCCACCGTCGACAACGCCCCTGGCCCCGGAGCCTTGCGCAAGCGATAACGCGACACCGCACCCTCGGCCAATGTCACTCTCGGCAACGCCGCCAGCAATGGATTGAGGTGCAACAACTTGCGTGCTTTGCGCCAGGTACCGTCCGGCACCACCAAGAGCAACGGTTGATCCGACGGGGTGTAGGCCTGCAACGGTTGCGCGTCTTGCGCAGGGAACAGCAGTCGCGCTTGATAGCCCGGCAGGTTCAACAACGCGGGCAGATCCTCGAACACCTCCCCCACGATCAATTCGGCATTGTTCAAGCCCAACGCCGCCAACCGCGCGGTGTTCAGCGCATGGTTCACTTCGCTGGGATGCTGCAACAGTAACACCCGGGTGCGGCTATCAAGCTGCGGGATCAATGGGCACAAGCAATGGGTTTCAGGGCGCAGGCAACGGGCGCATTGGCTTCTGGACATGAGGTTCTCCCGGTCAGACCTGGTTTAGCTGCGCTTTGAGCAAGTCGCGGAAGGTCTGGATCAGCGGTTCACGGCTGCGACCGCGGCGCACGATCATCGAGAACGGTGCCTGATAACCAAAAGTCGCCGGTAGCAATACGCGCAAATCACCCTTGTCGGCCCACGCCTGGGCGTAATGCTCCGGCAGGTAACCGATGTAGGCGCCGGACAGCACCAGAATCAGTTGCGCCTCCATACTCTCCACCGTCGCCGCACTGTGCTTGAAGCCGTGGCGAGCCAGTTCGGCCTGACTCCAGTAACCGCGACCGACCATGCGTTGCTGGGTGATGACTTGTTCGGGGATGCGCCGCTCGGTGAACAATGGGTGACGGTTACTGCAATACAGCCAGTGTTGTTCACGATAGAGCGGCATATAGACCAGCCCGCTCATGCGCGTGGAGAACGCACCGATGGCCAGGTCCAGACGGTTATCCTGAACGCCGAGCTGCAGCTCATAGGGGCTCATAACAGACAGGTGCAAGTGCACCGCCGGGTGTTCCTGGCTGTAGGCGCCGATCGCTTCGGCGAACGGCAGGGCCTTGTCGCTGACAGTCGAGTCGATCACCCCGAGGTTGAGGGTGCCGCGCAATTCGCCCTTGAGGGCGGCGGCGTATTGCTCGAAACCTTCCAGTTCGCCGAGCAGCCGCAGGGTTTCCTGATGGAACAACTCACCTTTGCTGGTCAGGCTGAAGCCGCCCCGGCCGCGATGGCAGAGCACCAGACCCAACGCGGCCTCGAGCTGACTCATGTAAGTGCTGATAGCCGACGTCGACAGGTTGAGCTCCTGCTGAGCATTGGCAAACCCCTGATGCCGCACCACGCTGACGAAAATGCGCAATAGTTTCAGGTCGGGTAAAGCGTTGGCCATGGGGGGCTCCGGCTGGAAATGTGTTGTCTGTCATAACCTCCCCTCACCCCAGCCCTCCCGAAACGTCGGACCGCCCCAGAGGGGAGAGGGAGCTGACCGAAGTGGATTCTGCAGATACTGCGACCTGAAATATCGAGTCGAACTCAGATTTTGAAAACGACAAAGATCGGCTCCCTTTCCCCTCTCCCCTGTGGGGAGAGGGTTGGGGTGAGGGGTCGATCTTGTAGCCCCACAAATCCTCAATGCTGCAAAGTCTATCTCCCCCCACTCTATTAGTTTAGAAAAATCTGAACTAAGTATTTGCCGGTAGCGATTCTTCTCGCTCACTACATTTCGCAGAATCACCCCCTGACAAATAAAACAACGATGAGGCCCTACCCGTGGACAAGATTCTTCACCAACCACTGGGCGGCAATGAAATGCCGCGCTTCGGCGGCATCGCCACCATGCTGCGACTCCCCCATTTGCAATCCGCTGCCGGCCTGGATGCAGCTTTCATCGGCGTCCCGCTGGACATCGGCACTTCGCTGCGCCCCGGCACCCGCTTTGGGCCACGTGAGATTCGCGCCGAATCGGTGATGATCCGCCCGTACAACATGGCCACCGGTGCTGCACCGTTCGACTCGCTGTCGGTCGCCGACATCGGTGACGTGGCAATCAACACCTTCAACCTGCTGGAATCCGTGCGCATCATCGAAGAAGCCTACGACGACATCCTCGAGCACAATGTTATCCCCCTGACCCTGGGTGGCGACCACACCATCACCCTGCCGATCCTGCGTGCCATTCACAAGAAGCACGGCAAGGTCGGTCTGGTGCATATCGACGCCCACGCCGATGTGAACGATCACATGTTCGGCGAGAAAATCGCCCACGGCACGACCTTCCGTCGCGCTGCGGAAGAAGGTCTTCTGGACTGCGACCGCGTGGTACAGATTGGTCTGCGGGCCCAGGGCTACACGGCTGAAGACTTCAACTGGAGCCGTAAACAGGGCTTCCGTGTAATTCAGGCAGAAGAATGCTGGCATCACTCAATGGCACCGCTGATGGCTGAAGTCCGCGAGAAAGTCGGCGGCGGCCCTGTGTACCTGAGCTTCGACATCGACGGCATCGACCCGGCGTGGGCACCAGGTACCGGCACCCCGGAAATCGGCGGCCTGACCACCATTCAAGCGATCGAGATCATCCGCGGCTGCCAAGGGCTCGACCTGATTGGCTGCGATCTGGTAGAAGTTTCGCCGCCTTACGACACCACCGGTAACACCTCGCTGCTGGGCGCCAACCTGCTGTACGAAATGCTCTGCGTACTGCCGGGCGTGGCCCACCGCTGAGGAATGACCATGAGTGAACGTAATCAGGTGTTGAAGGCCGCCGCTGAACTGGTGTCGGCTTTTGCCCGTAACGATCGCGAAGCCTACTTCGGCGCGTTCAGCGCCGACGCCAGCTTCGTTTTCTACACCCTCGAAAAGCCGTTGCTGTCACGCGATGCCTACCAGGCCTTGTGGGACAACTGGCGCCGCGAGGATGGCTTCGAGGTGCTCTCGTGCACCTCGAGCAACGCCTTCGTCAGCCTGCAGGGTGACGTGGCGATTTTTATTCATGACGTCGCCACCGAGCTGCGCATGCAAGGGGAGCAACTCTTTAGCCAGGAACGCGAAACGATAGTGTTTCGTAAACAACAAGAAGGCCATTGGCTGGCCTGCCACGAACACTTATCCGCAATGCCGGAAGGGCTGCCCTCCCCTTAGCCAAGACAGGTGACGCTCACACACGATGAGCGCGCCTTTATGATCGGAGCTGATCATGAATAACAACAACAAAGACCAAAGCATCAACACGATTGAAACCTTCGGGGTCGAACAGATCCCGGACCATGAGCGCACCGCCAAGCCCATCGATCTTTTTCGAATGATCTTCGGCGGCTCTAACACCTTTGCCACCGCCGTGCTTGGGAGTTTCCCGGTATTGTTCGGCCTGTCCTTTCAGGCCGGAGTCCTGGCGATTGTGCTGGGCGTGCTGTTCGGTGCAATTATCCTCGCGCCGATGGGCCTGTTCGGTCCGATCAACGGCACCAACAACGCAGTGTCTTCCGGTGCGCACTTCGGCGTGCACGGGCGAGTCGTCGGCTCATTCCTGTCGCTGCTGACCGCCATCGCCTTCTTCTCACTCTCGGTGTGGAGCTCGGGTGATGCACTGATCGGCGGCGCCAAGCGCTTGATCGGCGTCCCGGAAAACGACCTGACCCTGGCCCTGGCCTACGGTCTGTTCGCGATCCTGGTGCTGACCGTGTGCATCTACGGTTTCCGCTTCCTGTTGTGGGTCAACAAGATCGCGGTGTGGAGTGCCAGCCTGCTGTTCCTGCTGGGGATCTTCGCCTTCGCAGGGCCTTTCGACATCAACTTTGCCGGTAGCGTCAGCCTCGGTCAGCCGGGTTTCTGGGCAGCCTTTATCGGTGCCGCACTGGTGGCCATGAGCAACCCGATTTCCTTCGGTGCGTTCCTCGGTGACTGGTCGCGTTACATCCCGCGGGACACCCCTAAAGGCCGGATCATGGCGGCGGTGATCATCTCGCAGATCGCCACGCTGATTCCGTTCATGTTCGGCCTCGCCACCGCGACCATCGTTGCCATCAAGGCACCGGAGTACATTGCGGCGAACAACTATGTCGGCGGCCTGCTGGCGGTTTCACCGAGCTGGTTCTTCCTGCCGGTGTGCCTGATTGCAGTGATCGGCGGCATGTCCACCGGCACCACCTCGCTGTATGGCACCGGGCTGGACATGTCCAGCGTGTTCCCACGCGTGCTGTCGCGGGTCAAGGCGACCTTGTTGATTGGCGTGCTGTCGATTGCCTTCATCTTCATCGGACGCTTTGCGGCGAACCTGGTGCAGAGCGTGTCGACCTTCGCCGTGCTGATCATCACCTGCACCACCCCGTGGATGGTGATCATGATCATCGGTCTGCTGGTGCGTCGCGGCTTCTACTGCCCGGATGACCTGCAAGTCTTCACCCGTGGCGAACAAGGCGGTCGCTACTGGTTCCAGCACGGCTGGAACTGGCGTGGTCTGGGTGCCTGGATTCCTAGTGCAATGGTCGGTCTGTGCTTCGTCAACCTGCCGGGGCAGTTCGTCGGCCCACTGGGCAATCTGGCGGGTGGCATCGATATCAGCCTGCCGGTGACCCTCGGTCTGGCTTCGTTGGTGTACCTGACGCTGTTGAGCCTGTTCCCGGAGCCAGCATTGGTTTACGCACCGAACGACCCACGCAGCAAGCGCACGGATTCGCGCGCCAAATCTGAACTGAGACAACCCGCCTGATAACGAACTACCTGTAGGAATGGGCTTATGTGGCTAGGGAGCAATCTCTCTCGCCACAGAAAGCCCTCCTTGCTAAAGATTTCGAGTTTGGCTTCACCATAAAAAAGACAATCGGAGACACGCTGTAATGGCTTTGGATTTATTTGTTGTTCTCATCTATGCCGCCGGCATGCTGGTGCTCGGTTACTACGGCATGCGCAAGGCCAAGACCCACGAGGATTACCTGGTGGCCGGTCGCAACCTCGGCCCGACCCTGTACATGGGCACCATGGCTGCCACCGTACTCGGCGGCGCTTCGACAGTCGGCACTGTACGTCTGGGCTACGTCCACGGGATCTCCGGTTTCTGGCTCTGCGCCGCACTGGGCTGCGGCATCATCGCGCTGAACCTGTTCCTGGCCAAACCGCTGCTCAAGCTGCGGATCTTCACCGTCACCCAGATTCTGGAAAAGCGCTACAACCCGATGGCCCGTCAGGCCAGTGCGGTGATCATGCTGGCCTACGCGCTGATGATCGGCGTGACCTCGATCCTGGCCATCGGCACCGTACTGCAAGTGCTGTTCGGCCTGCCGTTCTGGATTTCGGTGATGCTCGGTGGTGGTGTGGTGGTGGTTTACTCGACCATCGGCGGCATGTGGTCGCTGACCCTGACCGACATCGTCCAGTTCGTGATCAAGACTGTCGGCCTGATGTTTGTCCTGCTGCCGATCTGCCTGTACCGCGTCGGCGGTTGGGATGAGCTGGTCACCAAGTTACCGGCATCCAGTTTCAGCTTCACCACCATCGGCTGGGACACGATCATCACCTACTTCCTGATCTACTTCTTCGGGATCCTGATCGGCCAAGACATCTGGCAGCGTGTGTTCACTGCCAAAAATGAAAAAGTCGCGCAATACGCGGGTACGTTCGCCGGTTTCTACTGTATTGTTTACGGCCTGGCCTGCGCCCTGATCGGCATGGCCGCTCACGTGCTGCTGCCGGACCTGGACAACGTCAACAATGCCTTCGCAGCGATCGTCAAAGTGTCCTTGCCGGACGGTCTGCGCGGTCTGGTGATCGCCGCTGCGCTTGCAGCGATGATGTCCACTGCCAGTGCCGGCCTGCTGGCCGCCTCCACCACCCTGACCGAAGACCTGCTGCCAAGACTGCGCGGCGGCAAACAGTCGAGCCTGAACATCAACCGTCTGTTCACCCTGCTGACCGGTCTGGTGGTGCTGTGTATTGCGCTGGTGGTCAACGACGTGATCAGTGCTCTGACACTGGCCTACAACCTGTTGGTGGGCGGCATATTGATCCCGCTGATGGGCGCCATTTTCTGGAAACGCGCGACCACCGCCGGCGCTATCGCCAGCATGGGCCTGGGCTTTGTCACTGCACTGGTGTTCATGCTCAAGGACGGTCTGGATGCCAACACGCCGATCTACTACAGCCTGGCGGTAGGTTTGATCAGCTTCGTATTCGTCAGCTTGTTTTCCCCTCGCCCGGTGGCAGTGGCCAACGCGATCTAATCTGAGAATAGAAACGGCTTAACCTTTTTCTTCGACGGGTGCGGCGTCGGTTGCCGCATCCGTTTTTTTTCGCCAGAAGGAAACCTCTATGAAAATAGTCAGCCGAGATCAATGGTTCGAAGTCAAAACCCTGAGCGATGGCGTGCGCTTGATTCACGAGCCGTATATCCGGCCTTTCTACCGCTGCAACCTGTGGCACATTCAAGGCCGCGACAAAGACCTGTTGGTGGACAGCGGCTCCGGTCTGGTCAGCCTGCGCGAGCAACTGCCCTGGCTTACCGAACGACCGCTGCTGGCAGTGGCCAGCCATTGTCATTTCGACCACATCGCCGGTCATCACGAATTCCCCGAACGCCTGGTCCACCCGGCCGAAGCGCAGATCCTCGCCGAGCCCAATGGCGACAACACCCTGGCCACGGCTTTTGTCGGCGACGACATGTTCGAGGCTCATCCCGACTGCCCGTTGTGCTACGCCGAATACCGGGTCAAGGCTGCGCCCGCTACCCGTTTGATCGAAGAAGGTGACGTGCTCGACCTCGGTAACCGCACGCTGCAGGTGCTGCACACACCCGGCCATTCACCGGGCGGTATCAGCCTCTGGGAAGCCGCCACCGGTACGCTGTTCAGCGGCGACATCATCTATGACGGCCCATTGATCGAAGACGCCTACCACTCCAATCTCGAGGACTATGCGAAAAGCCTGCAGCGATTGCGCGAACTGCCAATCCGCACCGTGCACGGCGGACACTTCCCGAGTTTTTCCGGGGAGCGTCTGCGCGCACTGATAGATGAGTGGAGCCGTCAGCATGAGTAATCTGTGCGGTACTGGCAGTTAGCGACTACCGCTTTTGCAGGAAGGCGGTACAAGGATCGCTAGCGTCATTTTGAGGTCTTTGGCCTGGTTCCCGTTGATCAGTCAGCGGGAAGCCGGGCCTTTTTTCGCATGCTGCAAGAGGTCCCGCGCCGCGCGCAGGATGGCTCAGCCGCCGAGGATCCTACCGGCGCTGCTGACGTCGCCGTTGCTCGTCGTCAGTGCGGATTGGCACGGGTTGCAGAGGCGGTTCAATCAGGCCGAGAGCAACACCGAGGTCATGGAGCCAGTTTTGGATTTTCTCTTTCATGGTGCCCCCTTCAGGGTAGTGCCGAGCGACCGGAGTTCTGTAGCCGCTTCATACAGATAATAGTCCGAAGTCCTACGCAATGCTCGCCCGGTATGACAATGATCTGTTACAGAATTATTTCGAATGTGCCGAATCATCCTCAGGCGCTGACCCTGACTTCCAGTGGCTGAACCGGCCTGGCCGCCTGTTGTAACTCGATCCAGGCATTGAGGTTGGCGCCGACCATGCCCTTGCGCCACATCAACCAGGTGGTGGCGCTGGCGAACGGCTCAGCCAACGGGTGCACCGCCACGCTTTCGCGTCCCGGCAGGCTGGCGAGCATCGATTCCGACATCAACGCCACACCGGAACCGGCAATCACGCAGGCCAACATCCCCGGATATGACTCGATCTCCATCGCCCGGCCCATCGCCGCATGATCATGGGCAAACCACGCCTCCAGACGCATCCGGTAAGAACAGCCCTGACGAAAGGTGAACACCGACCGCCCTTCCACATCCAGGGCACTGCGCACCGGGGGGTGATCAGCCTCGCTGATCAGCACCAGTTTCTCGTCGCACAGCGGCACACCGTCGAGCCCGGCCAGTTCCAGCGGCCCGTCCACCAGTGCCGCGTCGAGCCGACCGGTGAGCAAGCCTTCCAATAGCTCACCGCTGGGGCCCGATTGCACCTGCAGGTTCACCGCCGGGTAGGTGCGGTGATAGCGCGCCAGCAGCGCTGGAAGATGAATCGCGGCCGTGCTGTACATAGTGCCCAACACAAAGTCGCCGGCCGGCTGACCGCCCTGTACCGCCGCATGAGCTTCGTCGTGCAAGGCGAACAGCCTTGCGGTGTAGTCCAGCAAGACTTTGCCCGCAGGCGAAAGCTGCAAACGCTGACGCTCGCGCAGAAACAGTTCGACACCCAGTTGCTCTTCCAACTGCTTGAGCCGGGTCGACAGATTGGACGGCACCCGGTGCAGCCGTTCGGCGGCACGGGTGATGGAACCTTCCTCGGCAACGGCCTGGAAGATGCGCAATTGGCTGAACTCCACACCATTCTCCAAACGTGAACAAGTTACTCACTATTATTCATTTTTAAAGAAAGTCAATCAGTCCTAGCCTAACGGTCATTGCTCCTTTGCAGGAATCCTGACCATGTCACCTCTGATTCGCTTACTCGCCAGTTTCATTGCCTTGATGATGGCCATGGGTATTGGCCGCTTCGCCCTCACCCCACAATTGCCGCACTTGCTCAGTGAAGGTCAGATTGATCTGACCGCCGCCGGGCTTATCGCGGCGGCCAACTACCTCGGTTACTTCATTGGCGCGGTCGACGCGATGTTCGCCCGCCGCCCTGAGCAGGTTCGTCGCCGTTTGCTCGGCGGTTTGTGGTTGTGCGTGTTGCTGACGCTGGCTTCGTTCTGGGCCACGGGCTTCTGGTCGCATTTGCTGCTGCGATTCGGCACTGGCGTGGCCAGCGCCTGGGTTCTGGTGATGATTACTGCGCTGAGTCAGCCTCTGGCGTTGGCAGCCGGACGTCCACGACTCGGCGCCCTCGTCTTCGCCGGGCCCGGGCTGGGGATTTTCCTGACGGGATTGCTGGCGCTGGGCTCGAACCTATTGGGGCAGAGCTCGGCCACGCTGTGGCTGGTGTATGCCGCTGTGGGGCTGCTGATGCTGCTGGTGATTTTGCCGATCCTGCCGCAACCGACAGCGAACGTGACCGCGGCGCCTGCGGCCGTGACCTCAGGCAACGCCGCAATCCCTCGGCTGGGTTTGATCTATGCCTTGTACGGCCTGGGTTACATCATTCCCGCCACGTTCCTCTCGCAGATGGCCAGTGCGCGCTTTCAGGGTCAATGGCAGGCCGACCTGTTCTGGCCGTGCTTCGGCCTGGCCGCGGCCACTGGCGTGGTGCTGGTCAGTTTGCGTCGGTACACCCCTAATACAACCCCGAATACCACCCGCCATTGGTTGATCGCGACCCTATGGCTGCAAGCTGCCGGGGTGTTCGCTTGCCTGCTGGGCAGCGGTCTCGGACTGGCGTTGGGCGTGATCCTCTGCGGCACGCCGTTTTTAGCCTGCATGCAGCTGGTGATGCAACGCTCGCGGGAACTGGCGCCCCACAACACCCAACGCAATGCCGGGTTGCTGACGGCCTGCTTCGCCGTGGGTCAGCTCAGCGGGCCGTTGCTGGCGGCGCTGAGCAGCCATTTCAGTGGTGGGTTGGCGCCCGCATTGATGGTTGCCGGTAGCGGATTGTTGCTGGGTGGCGCGCTATTGCTGCGCCCGGTCATTGCCCCAGTGCTTTGCGCAAACGACGTCGCACCCACTGTTCTGCGCTGACGAAGGTGATGCCGAGCAACACCAATACGGCACCGACCACGAAGTTGAGGCTCAGCTTTTCATTGAGTAGCACCACACCAAACGTGACGCCGAACAACGGCGTCATGAAGGAGAACACCGCCAGATTCGCCGCCAGGTATCGGCGCAACAACCAGAACCAGGTCAGGTAACTGAAGAACGACACCACCAGCCCCTGGAACAGCACACTGGCCACGGCCACCGTGGTCAAACTGACATGGCTGATCTGCCCACTCGCGGCGGCAATCACCAGTAGACCGACAAAGCCAACGATCAGTTGATAAAACAAGGTCAGGGTCGCGGGTGCTTCGGACAAACGTGAAGCGCGCACCACCACTGTGGTCGCGCCCCAGGCAGCCCCGGCCAACACGCCCAACGCGTCACCCAGCAGCATCCGCCGATCGAGGTTGTCCAGCGACAAACCGCCAGCAAACGCAAAGCTGATGCCGACAAACGCGAGGAAGATCCCCAGCCATTGCAATGGTCGAAGCCGCTCGCTTGGTAGCAGCCAGTTCACACCCAATGCGGTGAAGATCGGCGCGGTGTAGAGGAACACCGACATGTGCGCAGCCGTGGTCAGTTGCAGGCCTTCGGAGATAAACAGAAACTCCAGGCCAAACAGGCTACCGGCGAGCAGGCCGCCCCTCCAGGTATTGCCGACTTGCTCCCAACCGCCCTTCCAGAAAATCAGCAAAGCGACCAATACCGCAGAGATTCCGGAGCGTCCGGCCGCCTGCATCACCGGCGCGATGTCTGCGGCAGCCCATTTGATCATCACCTGCTGCACGCCCCAGATCAGGCACAGCCCCATCATCACTTGCAGGGCAAAACCATCGGCGCTGCGCCGTTCAACGCTCACCGCAAGACCTCGAAGACAGACAAAAACATGGCAGTTACTCAGATCAAGATCAAAAGATCGCAGCCTGCGGCAGCTCCTACGCCGGGCACGTACACCTGTAGGAGTTGGCGTAGCCTGCGATCTTTTTGGGGGATCAGCTTAGCTCGATACGATCGGCATGAATCACGATCTGCCCGTTCTTGTAGAGCGCACCAATGGCTTTTTTGAAGTTGCCCTTGCTGACGCCGAACAAACCGCTGATCACCGCCGGGTCGCTCTTGTCGCTGACCGGCAAGGTGCCGTTGTTTTCGCGCAACTTGCTGAGGATCTTCGAGTTCAGGCTGCTGGAGGCTTCTTCACCCACCGGTTGCAGGCTCAGACTGATTTTGCCGTCGGCACGGATTTCTTTGATAAAACCTTTCTCTTCCTTGCCGGCGCGCATGAACTTGAACACTTCGTTCTTGTGGATCAAGCCCCAGTGTTTGTTATTGATGATCGCCTTGAAGCCCATGTCTGTGGCTTCGGCCACCAGCAAATTAACTTCCTGACCGACCTGGTAGTTAGCCGGGGTCTTGTCCAGGTAACGGTCCAGACGCGCGGTGGCGGTGATGCGGCGGGTGTGCTTGTCGAGATAGACATGCACCACGCAATACTCGCCGGCGGTCATCTGGCGTTTTTCTTCGGAGTACGGCAGCAACAGGTCTTTAGGCAGACCCCAATCAAGGAAAACCCCGATGCTGTTCACTTCAACGACTTTCAAACTGGCAAAATCACCGACCTGAACTTTCGGTTTTTCAGTGGTTGCGATGAGTTTGTCATCGCTGTCCAGATAAATAAAAACGTTGAGCCAGTCTTCATCTTCGCTGGGAATATCTTTGGGGATATAACGATTAGGCAACAGAATTTCGCCGTCCGCCCCACCGTCCAGATACAAACCAAAGTTAGTGTGTTTAACCACTTGCAAACTGTTGTAGCGCCCGACTAAAGCCATTTCCAATACCCTCATTGCGTGGGCGGCATTCTACCCGAGTTTGCCGGTACAGTTCTGCGGCCAGCCGGGCGGCCAATGAAAAACCTCTGGGCGCCCCGATTTTCCTGGCTTTGGGAACCCGTTTTGGCCCGCTCGTCAGACCGGCCAGCGGATTTGCCCTGCCGCGGCGTTGCCCTGCACCAATAATTTCCACCCGGGTTTTTAGTTAAAACAGTAGGTTAGGCGTTTATTCCGAAGATCAACTTATACTTAATCGACCCGTGGGCTCGGTTATTTCAGGGGGATATTTACCAAGCAATTGTCAAGTATTTCCTGTACGATGCCTGGCCAAGTTAATTTTCTACAGGTTAATGGCCGCCATGCGTGTAAAAGCATCCAACAGCAAAGCAAAGCCAGCTCCAGCCGTTGAAACCAGCGAATCGATCAACAGCCAGATTGCTGCTTTCCTGAAATCCGGCGGTGAGATCCAGCAAATTGCCAAAGGCGTCAGCGGCCAGACGTTCGGCCCGTCCAAGCAGATCACCCTGGGCAAAAAGTAACATCCCCTTAACATCCCCCGCATCACCTGGTCCCTAAGCGCTTTGAGCCCCGAAGCGCTTGGACTGGAACCCTCCCTGCAATATCCCGTCAGTTAACCCATCTTGCAAAAATAGACGAACGGCCTTCGCTGGCCAAGCTCTGCGCCTGATCTACAGTGAGCCGATGAACTGCCGGGTTCATTCTGCGTTCAGATGCAGAACCTGCGCAGTCGCAAGGATTCGCCCATGTCGTACTGGCTGAAACACTTCGCTTTGCTGCTGATACTGAGCCTCGTGCTGTCTGGCTGTAATCGCGTGGGGGTGGCCTACCGCAATCTCGACATGATCATCCCCTGGACGCTGAACGACTATCTGGTCATGAACAGCGAGCAAAAAGTCTGGTTCAACGAGCGGCTCAAGGAACACCTCAGCTGGAATTGCACCACGCAACTGCCCGGCTACCTCGACTGGCTGGATCGCCTGCAACAGATGGTCGAGACCCATCAGGTCACCGACGCTGCTCTGAACGCCAGAATCCTGGAGGCCAAGCAGGCCATCGCACAAACCGCCCGGGAAATCACCCCTTCGGCCATTGAGTTGCTTCAAGGCCTTGATGATCAACAAGTCAAAAAAATGAATGAGGCATTTGCTAAAGACCAGCGCAAACGCCTGGCCAACTTCCTCAAACCGTCTTTGGAACAGCAGATACAACAACGCAGTGAACGGATGAATAAACGCCTGGTCGCCTGGCTAGGCCCGCTCAGCGCAAGCCAGGCACAACGGATCGTTGTCTGGTCAACTTCGTTAGGTGAACAGAACCAACAATGGATCGCCAACCGCGTCCATTGGCAGACGCAATTCAGTGCTGCCATGGAGCAGCGTCATAACAGCGACTTCCCACAACGCATCGAGCAACTTCTGGTTAATCGCGAGAGCTTATGGACTCCAGAGTATCGCCAAGCCTACAACCAGAGCGAGCAAGCGGTCCGCAGCCTGCTGGTGGACCTGATGGCCGAAAGCACACCCGAACAGCGGCAAAGACTGCTGAAGAAAATCAATGATATCCGCAGTGATCTCACCGCATTGAAGTGTTTGAAGGCGGTGCGGCAGGGGTGATTATGGAGGGGGCGATCTTTTGGCGGTTATCAGAGACACCCTTCATAGCGTGTGACCGATGGCGTGGGTAGCCGTTCAGCCTGCTGATTATCGAGCAGTAAAACCGCCGGGCACCTTGTCGATTTCAACCTTGGCCAAACGACTAGGCTGTGTAAGCAGTCGCCCTGCAAAGCGCTGCAACCGTCGCAGGAGGAAAGATCATGAACACCTGGCAACCGCAACAGCACAAGGTTGTGTCCCGCGAGCAATGGCTCGTGGCACGTAAAGAGCATTTGCTTCATGAAAAAGCCTTTACCCGGGAACGGGACAAACTCAGCGCCGAACGCCGCGCACTGCCCTGGGTGAAAGTAGACAAACCCTACAGCTTCGAAGGCCCCGACGGACCGCAAAGCCTGGCTGACCTGTTCGGTGGCCGCAGTCAGCTGATCGTCTATCACTTCATGTTTGCAGCCGGTTGGAAAGAAGGCTGCCCTGGCTGCTCGTTCCTGTCCGATCACATCGACGGCGCCAACCAGCATCTGGCCCATCATGACGTGGCATTTGTGGTGGTTTCCCACGCCCCCTTGGCCGAATTCCAGCCTTTCAAAAAGCGCATGGGCTGGAAGTTCAACTGGGTGTCTTCAGCCGGAAGCGACTTCAACGCGGACTTCAAAGTGACCATCAGCGACGAAGAGCTCACCGCCGGCACCGCCGTCTATAACTACGAAAAAAGCACCAGCACCGAAGGCGAACTGCCAGGCCTCAGCGTGTTCTATCGCAACGACGCCGGCGAGATCTTCCACACCTATTCCACTTATGCGAGGGGACTCGACTTGCTGGTCGGCGCCTACAACTACCTCGACCTGACGCCCAAAGGACGTAACGAAGAAGAGATCATGGAGTGGGTCCGCCATCATGATCGCTACGAAGACGAACCGGCAGCCAAGGGAGCGTCGAGCTGCTGTTCCGAATGAAGCCAACGGGTCCTGCGTTGTCAGTTCAATCGCCATCGCGGGCAAGAACCAGGCGTCCCCTGTTGCCCCCACTCACATGAAGGACCAGACGATGAACGTCACCCTCAAAGAGCTGCCACCCACACGCGTGGCTTACATGCGCTACGTCGGCCCCTACGGCATGGGCATCGGCACCTTCTGGCGCGAAACCATGGCCCCGTGGATGATCGAAAACAACCTGCTGCAACGAGTACGCTACGGCATCGGCCACGACGACCCGTTCACCACACCCGCCGAAAAATGCCGCTACGACGCCTGCGTCGAAGTCCCGGACAGCTTCGGCGCCAGCGAACAGGCCGCCGTCACCACCCTGCCCGGCGGGCTCTATGCCATCGCCCAATTCAAAGGCAAAGGCCCGGACATCGCCGACGCCTGGACCGAACTCTGCCGCGACTGGATGCCCAAAAGCGGCATGCAGTTCGATGCACGGCCGTGCTTTGAGCGGTACCCGGTGCACGCCCAATACGATGAGAAAACCGGCGTGCTGGAGTGCGAAATCTGTATACCGGTGAAAGCGCTCTAAACAGCGTCGCCGTCCCATAGACACAGGCTTCGTCTTGAACGAAAAACGGGCGACTTTAAGGTCGCCCGTTTTTGTTTTGTTGATCAGGCCAGGCTGTGAAGCACGCTGAAACACTGAACTTTTTCCGTTTCAACCCTCTCAACCAGATAACTGCCTGACCTGGAATGCGAGGCCTGCCCCATGAAAACCCTGCTGAAAATGACCCTTGCCGTCACCTTGATCGGTGCCCTGCCCGTCTGGGCCTGCACCCCGGAAGAAGCCTTGGCCAAACGTGAGCAACTGGCCAAGGAGGTGGCCAAGATCACCGAGCAGAACCCGGCCAAAGCCAAAGAGATCAACGATGAACTGCAAAAGATGGATTTGGTGACCGCGAGCAAAGACCTGCCGGACAAATGCCAGTTGATCGACAAGCGCCTCAAGGAACTCGATGAAGCTGCGGCAAAGGCTAAGAGTTAAATCCTCGACAGCAAAAAGCCCGGCCTCACTGACTGGGTGAACGCCGGGCTTTTTGTTGAATCACGACAGCGCGTTATTCAGCCGCCGGTGCTTCTGGCTTGCGGCGCTTGAGCGGCGCCATACCATCCTTGCTGACCAGCGACAGGGCGTCGGTCTTCGGACGGTTGGCGATCTTGCGCTTGGTCGGTGCCTTGGCGCCGGTTTTCTTTTTGTCGCCTTTGGCGTCGGTCTTTTTCTTCTTCACGCCAACGGCCTTGCCCGAAGCCTTGACCTTTTTCGGTCCGCCGTAGGTGCCTTTGACTTCCTTGATGGTGCGGCGCTCGAAGGTCTGCTTCAAGTAGCGCTCGATGCTCGACATCAGGTTCCAGTCGCCGTGGCAGATCAGCGAGATGGCCAGGCCATCATTGCCGGCACGACCGGTACGACCGATACGGTGAACGTATTCGTCGCCGCTGCGCGGCATGTCGAAGTTGATCACCATGTCCAGACCGTCGACGTCCAGGCCGCGAGCGGCAACGTCGGTGGCCACGAGGATTTTCACGCCGCCCTGTTTCAGACGGTCGATCGCCAGTTTGCGGTCTTTCTGGTCCTTGTCGCCGTGCAAGACGAAGGCTTTGTATTCCAGTGCCACCAGACGGCCGTAGATACGGTCAGCCATGGCGCGGGTGTTGGTGAAGATGATCGCCTTTTGATAGGTCTCGTTGGCCAGCAGCCAATTGACGATCTGTTCTTTGTGCTGGTTGTGGTCAGCAGTGATGATTTGCTGACGGGTCGTCGCGTTCAGCTGGCTGACGCTGTTGAGCTGCAAGTGTTCAGGGTTGACCAGCACTTTGCCGATCATCTCGCGCAGGCCCGAACCGCCGGTGGTGGCGGAGAACAGCATGGTCTGCTGACGGCTCGCGCACTCATCGACCAAGCGTTGCACGTCTTCGGCAAAGCCCATGTCGAGCATACGGTCGGCTTCGTCGAGCACCAGCACTTCGACTTCTTTCAGATCGAGGTTACCGGCGTTCAGTTGTTCCAGCAAACGGCCCGGGGTACCGATCAGGATGTCCGGCACCTTGCGCAACATGGCGGCCTGGACCTTGAAGTCTTCACCGCCGGTGATCAGGCCAGACTTGATGAAGGTGAACTGCGAGAAGCGTTCAACTTCCTTGAGGGTCTGCTGTGCCAGCTCACGGGTCGGCAACAGAATGACCGCTTTGATGCTGACGCGGATCTTCGCCGGGCCGATCAAGCGGTTAAGGATTGGCAGAACGAAGGCTGCGGTTTTGCCGCTACCCGTTTGAGCCGTCACCCGCAGGTCACGCCCTTGGAGCGCGAGCGGGATGGCCGCTGCTTGCACAGGCGTTGGCTCGACAAATTTAAGCTCGGCCACGGCTTTGAGCAGGCGTTCGTGCAGGGCGAATTGGGAAAACACGGGTGCTACCTCGAAGAAATACAAAAAAACAGCTGCATAGGGTAACGGTTTCGAGCGCGAAGGCCGAGTCTCTTTACGCGAAGAGCCGCAATCAGGCACTTTTTTGTTAGGGAATTTGACCGTGATCGTAACAATAGTGGTCTTAAATGCTCTAATCGACCCGTCTCGTCCTACAGAAGAATCGTTTTAGCGCATGGATATCAAACAGCTCTGGCTCAATGCCCAAGACCTTTGGGGCGCCCTCGATCAACATCCGTTGCTGCATTCCAGCCTGGCTTTGGCGCTGTTGTTGGTGGTCGCGCTGGTCCTCGGACGAGTGGCACGCTATCTCATTCTGCACGCAGCCAAATTGCTCGGCCGGCAACCGGCGTTGTATTGGCTCAACGATTTACGGCACAACAAAGTCTTTCACCGCCTGGCGCAGATGACGCCTTCGCTGGTGATCCAGTTCGGCCTGAACCTGGTGCCGGAATTGAGCAAGGCCAGTCAGCACTTCCTCGGTAACGTGGCACTGGCCTTCACCATCCTGTTCCAGGTGCTGGTCTTGAGCGCCCTGCTCAGCGCCTTGCTGGATATATACGCGCGCACCGATCACGCCAAGACCCGCTCGATCAAGGGCTACGTGCAACTGGCGAAGATGGTGCTGTACGTCTGTGGCGCAATCATCATTGTTGCGACGCTGATCGACCGTTCGCCGCTGTTGCTGTTGTCCGGCCTGGGGGCGATGTCGGCCGTGATTCTGTTGGTCTACAAGGACACCTTGCTGTCGTTCGTCGCAGGGGTACAGCTGACCAGCAACGACATGCTGCGAGTCGGCGACTGGATCGAAATGCCGCAAGTCGGCGCCGATGGCGACGTGGTGGACATCACCCTGCACACGGTCAAAGTGCAGAATTTCGACAAAACCATCGTCTCGATTCCGACCTGGCGCTTGATGTCCGAGTCGTTCAAAAACTGGCGCGGCATGCAACAGTCTGGCGGTCGGCGAATCAAGCGCAGCCTGTTTATCGACGCCAGTGGCGTGCGCTTTCTGCACGATGAAGAAGAACAAAAGCTGACCCAGATCCGCTTGCTGACCGACTACATCGGCCGCAAACAAGCAGAGCTCAAAAGCTGGAACGAAGCCCAGGGCAACGTCGCGGCGATGTCGGCGAACCGTCGACGCATGACCAACCTCGGGACCTTCCGTGCGTATGCACTGGCTTATCTGAAGAGCCACCCCGAGGTTCAAACCAACATGACCTGCATGGTCCGCCAAATGCAGACCACCGCCCAAGGTGTGCCGCTGGAAATCTACTGCTTCACCCGCACCACCGTCTGGGCCGATTACGAGCGGATTCAGGGCGATATCTTCGATTACCTGTTGGCGGTGTTGCCGGAGTTTGGTTTGAGTGTGTATCAGCAGCCAAGTGGCAGTGATATGCGCGCAGGGCTATTGCCGGCAGTGTTGGGGGCGGGTTACATCCCCGAACTTGAAAAGCGCTCGATGTAAGGCACACCACATCCCGCAAGGACGCCGCTGGACCTGTGGGAGTGTGGCTTGCCCGCGATAAGACCATTCAATAAAAAGTGATGATCCTGACATGACGCCTCGTAAGCAAAGGTGCTGAGCGTAGAACTAATAGAGCCAATGGTGTCTGTGCACACCCAATAGTTCCCCGCCAATAAAAATCGGCGTGCACCTGTAATCGCCGTATTTAAGGAAAGCAACACAACAGCAGCAGAAAGAAAAATTCACCTACACATTTAGTGAATTTTACTATCTACGCACGCACTTTTAATCTGTTTTCAGGAAAACTAAATCTATAGCATCTGGCCACTCGCAAACCAATGACCAAAGGCGCTGAACGTGTTAGGGACAACTAAACTCTCAGAGAACTCTGTCAGCAATCAACAGAGCCAGGATTTTAAGGCATTGACAGCATTTGTCAGTGCGCCACATTTTTCCCAGCCCACCAGCTTTTATACAAACAGCCCTTATCAAAGACCGTCTCGCGGCCAGGACATAACCGAGACGCTTATCAGTGGTTCTCTGGCTCGAGATCAACTTTCGAGCAATTCTCATCTTTTGGCTCAGCGTATTTTATTAAATATTTATGAACAGGACTTGGTCTTCTTGCCAAAGGCGCCTTTGGCCTTGGATCTCCATGAGTTCAAAAGCTTTTATAATCCAGCATTGGTGGCCTGTGGCAAACAGATTCGCCCTGCCCTTGAAAACTATCTTTATCACTGGCTGGAACAGGAAATCCATGTCAATGGTCCTTGGTGCCTGGACTCATTTGTTGCTCATACCAGTAAAGTACTGGACGACATCGCCCATTCAGACTCCAAACTCTATAACGTATTGACCCACAGTCGTGATCCCCAACGAGCGGCGAAATTTTTCCTCACCCAATGTGCCGGAGACTTCCTCAGCGAAGCATCCGCCATGGCGCGCAATGTTCTAGGCAACGCCGGCGAGTACACCAGCGAACTGTTCAAGATCCTGATTGACGAATATGGTTATGGCATTGATAAAAGGAAACACAGTACGATCTTCGAAAACATGCTCAGGGAACTGGACATGCCCCCTCACGTCCATCACTACTGGCAGTTTTATACGGCGGGTTCTCTTTCTCTGACCAACTACTTCCACTACGTATCGGCTAATCACGGTGAGTTATTTCGTTATATCGGCGCAATGTATTACACCGAAGCCACTCTGGCGCTCACCACAAAACACCAATCGCGTGCGATCAACACCATTTTCAATGGTACCGTCTCCACGGAATACTTTGACGAACACAACCATATTGACGTGCATCAC
This sequence comes from Pseudomonas sp. H11T01, assembly GCF_048515765.1. NCBI lineage: Bacteria > Pseudomonadati > Pseudomonadota > Gammaproteobacteria > Pseudomonadales > Pseudomonadaceae > Pseudomonas > Pseudomonas sp. H11T01. The sequence goes on from NZ_JBLYED010000004.1 coordinate 57,861, forward strand.
GGAAGAATGGCGTTGCAGCGCCTGATCATTCCCATGATCAAACATTTCGGACCCAAAATAATACCGGACCTCATCCGCGGCTTCGAAGAGTTCAAGCTACTTCAAGATATCGCCGACGAAGAACTGTATGCACACATCAAATGGCATGACGAACTGGATATTCATCGCGCGCGCGCCACAACGCTCCACGGCAATCAATGCCCGGACAGTACGTTCACCGAAGTGAAAAATGAATTATCCGTCTTGCACACCCACGCCAATGATGAGCTGTTCTGGGTAGAGTCCGGAGAGTTGAATTTCGTCGTAAGTCCGGAATTGTCTGTTCGGCTTAGCGCCGGAGAAGGCATTGTCATCCCCAAGGGAATGATCCATGGAACTTACATAACCAGCGACCACTGCACCTACACTGTTACCGCGATCTGAGCAGCCACCTCCCATGAAAGCCATCACGCTAAATATCGCTAATGCTAACTATGTCGCTGTGGGTGATAAAACGTACTTCCTCAACAGACGACACAACGCCACTCAACTGTTGCCCACCACGTGCCCACACCGAGGCGGCCCCTTGCATATGGGGGAAATCACGCTTGATGGGAAAACCGTGGTCTGCCCCTGGCACGACAACAAGTACAAAATTTGTAATCTGGAAAAGAAATCGTTGCCCACCGTCCGCGTCGGAAGCGTTATCAGCACTGTGGTGGGTGACACCGAACGGTGTGTGCCCTTACTTAAAATTTCACGGCATAACGGACAGGCGCTATGACTAATAAATCAACACTTCCCGCGTTCTACTCTATCGTGACTTTATTCACCAGCCTGGACATGGCAATTGTCATCGCCATGGTCTGGTTCGGCCTGGAAACCACTGGCTCCACTTTCCTGGTGGGTGTCACCTTGTGTGTTGCGACCGTGGTTCCTTACGCGTGCGAACACTACATCGGTAAATTCTTTACGATTGAGTTGAGCATGAAACGGCTCCTCTATATTCGGCTCATCGCTTTCGCGGCAATTCTGGGACTCTCGTTCACTGAAGCGGCCTTGCTACCGATTGGCTTTCTGAGTATCGCTTTTCTGGTCGGTGTCACCGACTACTTCACCATCAGCACGCTGGAATCGAAAAATACCAAACTGGTCCTCGCAGGCTTTACCAACAGTGACACTTCTGCGCGACTCATGCAGACCTCAATCCAGATTGGCGCCTTTGGGGGAGCGCTGCTGGGCGGCGTTATCGTGGATGTTTTTTCGGTCAACCAGACCCTGCAGATAATCAGCATCGCAGCGATCGTTTCTTTGGCGGCGATCCTTCTGGTTTCTGCGACACCCACACCCCTCAAGCAAGACGAAGCCCCAATCATTACCGCCACGACAAGGCTCCAGCTTCCAAGAAACCTTTTTATATTGATCATCGTTCTCAGCATGATCGGTTTCCATATCGGGGCTTTTAACAGCCTGGTTCCTATCGTCTTTCAAAAACTCAACGAGTGGAACGCCACACTCTTTGGCGTTGCCAGCGGCCTTGCCGGGCTCGGCGCATTCAGCGCCGCCGTGTTGCCCCGACTGAAGCTCAAAAGTCATCACGCGGTGTTGATCGTCATTATCGCCGATGTGGCAATCGTCTATTTCCAGAACCTCTACCTAATGATGTTCGCCGCTTTCACCCTTGGTTTTTGCATTAACAGTCTGAGAATCCAGCTGCGTAAAACCCTCATAGAGTCAGCCCCCAATGACCGGGTTGCCGACATGATTGCCTCCAAAAGCTCGCTCTATTACCTATTGGTCAGTGGTTCGGCCCCCATGATTCTCACTTTTTTCACCACAAGCACGTTCCTGGGTCTGGAAGGTGCACGGATCCTGATGGTCGTTTCCGCAGCTCTTCTGGGGTGCGCTGTATTGGCCTGGCTCATAAGCCGGGAAGTCTCGCCCGCAGCAACCGTTGATTAAGGAGTTTCTGACAGTGAAAACCGTTCTTATTGTTGACCCGTTCTCCACGGGCAAACTGTATGCACCGATATTCAACTCGCTGGGCGTGCGTTGTATCGCCATCATTTCCAGCCCTCACCTGCCCGATCACTTCACCAGTGATTTGGTGCCAGAGAATTTCGAAGAAATTTTCCAATGGGAAGAGAGCTTGTTAATCACCCTTGAAGATATACCTATCACGGCGGTCATCGCGGGGTGCGAAACCGCAATTTATCTCACGGACTACCTGACCGAACTTCTTGATGTAAAGGGCAACAGCCGAATCACCAGTGACTTTCGGCGTAATAAATTTTCCATGCAGGAAGCGCTGAGGAATCATCACCTGCCCCACATCAACTCTCGTCTTTTAAGCTCGACGTCACAAATCCCCGGTTTGCTGGAGTCAATAGACCCTGATCTGAAATACGTCATCAAACCCCTTAATTCAGCAGCCACCGAGGGTGTTGTTTTCGCAGAAGGGATAGAGAACGTTGAAGCGGCATTGACCAACGCTGCCTGGCATCAAGCAAACGATTTGGGCGAAATCAATCTCGGATTCATCGTTCAGCCATTTGTATCCGGCCCGGAATACGTGGTCGATATGGTTGCGTTTGACGGAACTTTTATTATTGCCTCTGTGTGCAAGTACACAAAAGTCCATAAGAATGGAAGCATGTTTGTCTACGAAAGCCTGGACACACTTGATCCTGGTGAAAGCAGTCTAAAACCGTTGATCGATTATGCAAAACTGGCCGCCGCCGCATTGGGTATCAAGGTTGGCCCCATTCACATGGAAATAATCTGGTCCGATGCCGGCCCGGTCATGATTGAGGCCGGAGCTCGTCTGCATGGGGGAATAGCTCCGCAATTATTTGAACACGTGTACCAACCCGATCTGCTTTCCCTGTCTGTAGATTGCTACTTGGGCCGCCCGGCCCCCGAAGGAATGAGCGCAGCCAAACACGTCAGTCATGGAAAAATCGGATTCTTCTGCTCTGATAAAAAACACACCTTTGAAAGCCCCTCTGACGCAACACTGATCTGCGCAACGCAGGATGTCGCGTATGGAGGCCACACATATTTCATTCCTCCGGGTGGCACCACTGAGGTGACGATCGACTTTGCCACCTGCCCGGGTTTGTTTTGGCTACATCACCCGAACACCGAACAACTCGATAGCAGTGCACACAACATACGCTCTCTACTGTGGCGTTAATGAGGGACCTATGACAAACCGTTTAATCATCCAGAAATCCGCTGCAGATGTCGGTGCCAATAATGCCTGCGCCGCCATTATAGAAGGCATTACGGTGTCTTCCGACCAGAGTTTCCTTCCTGTTCTGACGGCCAACCTGAACCATGTTGCGTCTCGCCTCTGCGAGCTGGACTCGAACAGGGTTTACATGGGGTTTTCGCATCAACTGCAAAAACTTGGCTATCACAAAACCGTCAGCGCAAACGAAAAAATCCTGAAGAGTTTCATTTCCAAAGGTATACGGTCCATCAATAATATTGTTGATGCCTACAATGCGGTTGCCATCCGTAACGGTGTCAGCATCGGCGTACATACCTATAAACAAGCGAATGACATCCACGTATTTCGCTCTGAAAAACCAATGAGCTTTCGACCTCTTTTTGCAAAAAAAGAAGTCACCATTCCGGTCGGAGACCTCGTTTACACCTCAGGAGAGTCGCCCTTGGCGAGCATCGGAAAAGCGGATGCCGATGCCCATGACTTCAGACTGACGGACGAATCCTCAAGCCTGCTGGTGGTCGTACTAGGCCACGAAGATACACCGCACGCCTTCAACCAGGCGGTTATCGAAGAACTGGTCGACGCTCTTCGAGAGAAAATGCCCACGTTGAGCTATCACTTTCTGGAGCGGGTCCTGGTCCCGGAAGTTAAATAAACTTCAGGCTCTGAACGTCCGAGGTTATGCAATGGGTACGGGGCTTTCCTTTTCTGATGTCATCATTCAAGGAATCCCCCGCCCACGATTCGTATCAAATCAACGAAACACGCCTATCGCCACGCTTTCAAAACGGGATTAACGATCACTTCGTCGACTTGCTCTATCTTCAAGATTTTCTCTTTAAGAACCATCAACTCCTCAAAGCTTTTATATTCAACTTCGAGCATCATGTCGATGTCACCAAATAGAGAGTAGGCGTGAATTATTTCGGCATATCCGTGTAATTGCGGAAAGACCAGATGACAACTACTCCCAATGAGCCTCAGTATCAAAAAGGCCACTTGCTGCTGTTCACCCTCTTCTTTAGCCACATTAATTGTAAACCCTAGTATGACCCCCTTATCTATCAGCTTTTGAACTCGTGACTCCACTGCTGTTCGAGACTTGTGAACTTGCCGTGACAGGCTCGACAAACTGACTCTGGAGTCATCCTTCAACGCAGCTATAATAAGCTCATCCACCTTATCCACTCTGCCGCCCCTTACATTATTCTTTTTTATAACTGACTTTCATTACCAACTGCCGAGCAAAAAACAGAGGCCTGTACTGCATTTCGACAAGGCTACCCTGCTGATGTCACTTGGCGCCTTACCCCCAGCCGACTGATCCAGACCGCCGCCAAAATTACCCCACCACCAAAAAACAACCGCCCCAACGCCTCATGCTGATTCCAGATCAGCAAATTGATCAACAACCCCACTGGCACATGCAGGTTATTCATCACCGCCAGCGTGCCGCCGTTGACCAGGCACGCGCCCTTGTTCCACCAATACAAACCCAGTGCCGTCGAGACCAGCCCGAGGAACACCAGTACGCCCCATTGCAGCGGTGCTTCGGGCAGGAAGTTGGTTTTGCCGAACAGCAGAAACGCTGGCAACGCCACCGCCAGTGCTCCCAGATAGAAATAACCAAAGCGCCGGTAATGCGGCAGATCGCTTGGGTAACGCGCCACCAGATGCTTATAAAGCACCTGCCCCGCGGCGTAGGTGAAGTTGGCCAGTTGCAGCAGCAAGAAGCCCATAAAGAAGTCCGGGTTGATCCGGTCGTAGCGAATCACCGCGGCCCCGGCCACCGCTACCAGCGCTGCAATCAAAGCCCATGGATTGAATCGGCGGTTCAGCGCGTCTTCGATCAATGTCACGTGCAGGGGCGTGAGGATGGTGAACAGCAACACTTCCGGCACCGTCAATACGCGAAAGCTCAGGTACAGACAGACGTAGGTCACGCCGAACTGCAAGGCGCCGATCACCAGCATCCCGCGCATAAAGGTCGGCTCGACCTGGCGCCAGCGGGTCAAGGGAATGAACACCAGTCCGGCCAGCAGCACGCGCACCAGCACCGCGAAGTAGCTGTCGACATGACCGGCGAGGTATTCGCCGATCAAGCTGAAGGAAAACGCCTGAATCAACGTAACAAAAAGTAGATAGCCCATACGCGCCTCGTTTCGAATGGCGGCGACGATAGCGGTTTTGCGGCTGACAGTGAAATCCTGCTCCGCGATTAAGAAACAAAAAAAAGCCCGATCTCGCTAATGCGTTCGATCGGGCGGGAGCACTCAGGTGCAACAAGTGCAAAGGGAGGTTCGATGCGCGAACCGGCTTGAAGGGGGGGCGCGAGGTCACTAAACCATCAGGCGATTATCTGGCGATTAAAGCCTCAAGCCACCTGAGCAAGCTTGGCGTTAGCCTGGTTCAGTCCTTTTTCATGGAAGTCACCGCCCAGGTTCATGCCTTCGGCGTGAATGAACTCAACGTCGTGGATCCCGATGAACGCCATGACCTGACGCAGGTAGGGTTCCTGGTGATCAGCGGGGCTGCCGGCGTAGATGCCGCCGCGAGCGGTCAGCACATAGGCACGCTTGCCAGTGAGCAGGCCTTGCGGGCCGGTGTCGGTGTATTTGAAGGTCACTCCGGCACGCAGCACATGGTCCAGCCAGGCTTTCAGAGTGCTCGGAATGGCGAAGTTGTACATGGGCGCGGCCATCACCAGTACGTCGGCGGCCAGCAGCTCATCGGTCAACTGGTTGGAGCGCTCGAGGGAAGCGTGCTCGATCTCGTTGCGCTGCTCGGCAGGCTTCATCCAGCCGCCCAACAGGTTGGCGTCCAGGTGTGGAACCGGATGGGTCGCCAGGTCACGAACAGTGATCTGGTCAGCCGGGTGAGCGATTTTCCACTGGCTGATGAAGGTTTGGGTCAGCTGGCGTGAAACCGAATCTTGCTGACGGGCACTGCTTTCGATGATCAGAACGCGGGACATGGGATGTAGCCTCCATCGGTGAATGCTGTAAGTCGATGGAGTGGAGATTAAACAGTGTCATATCGATGAAAAAGCGCAAATAACTGCTATAACCCATCTATAAATTCGTTTATAAGCGAAGCATGCCCAGCCGGACTACTCCGTTCGGTGCTACTTGGGTGTGCAGGTCAGCTCAATGCGAAGCTTGATGATAGTGCGGTTGAACTTGGCGGTGGCATTTTTGAATTTGCCAGCGGGCACGTCCATCTTGCGGGTGCGAGGCGCTTCAGGGCCGTTACGAAAAACCACGGTGCAAGCCACGTCGGTGCTGCCGTAGTTGTTCACCTGAATGGAGCCGATGTCGGCATCCGTGTCGTACGCGGTGTAGTCGACCTTCAGCCCGTTGAGCTCTTTGTGCACATCGATCGGATAGGCAAACGCACTGAGCGGCAACATCGCCAGCAGTACACAACAGATTTTTCTCATTCGGCAGTCTCCAATTTAGACCGCCAGCTTAGGACAAGAGGAGCTCATCTTGAAAGCGCCCCGCGTTACCCTTGATCAATGGCGAACATTACAGGCCGTGGTCGACCACGGTGGCTTCGCCCAGGCAGCCGAAGCGCTGCACCGTTCACAATCGTCCGTCAGCTATACCGTGGCGCGCATGCAGGATCAGCTCGGCGTGCCGCTGTTGCGCATCGACGGCCGCAAAGCGGTGCTGACAGAAGCTGGCGGCGTGTTGCTGCGCCGCTCGCGGCAGCTGGTCAAACAGGCCAGCCAACTGGAAGACCTGGCCCATCACATGGAGCAAGGCTGGGAAGCGGAAGTGCGGCTGGTGGTCGATGCCGCTTACCCGAATGCCCGTTTGGTGCGCGCCCTGACAGCGTTCATGCCACAAAGCCGTGGCTGCCGCGTACGCTTGCGTGAAGAAGTGTTGTCCGGGGTCGAAGAAGTGCTGCTCGAAGGCGTCGCCGACCTGGCCATTAGCGGTTTCAACATTCCCGGTTACCTGGGCACCGAAATGAGCGCGGTGGAATTCGTCGCCGTGGCGCACCCGGATCACCCACTGCATCGGCTGAACCGCGAATTGAGTTTCCAGGACCTGGAAAGCCAGTTGCAAGTGGTGATCCGCGATTCCGGCCGCCAACAACCGCGGGACGTCGGCTGGCTTGGCGCCGAACAGCGCTGGACCGTCGGCAGCCTGGCCACTGCCGCTACTTTCGTCGGCAGCGGCCTGGGTTTCGCCTGGCTGCCACGGCACCTGATCGAACGTGAAATCAAGGAAGGTCTGCTTAAGCTGCTACCGTTGGACCAGGGCGGCAGCCGCCACCCGACGTTCTATCTGTATTCGAACAAGGACAAACCACTGGGCCCGGCCACGCAGATTCTTATCGAACTGCTGCGCACCTTTGACACCGCGCCGCTGGATGCGCCCTTCGCCGCCCCACAGCAAGCCTGAAACCCGGTAAGCCCGAACAGGAGTTCTGCCATGGCCTATTTCGAACATGAAGGTTGCACCCTGCACTACGAAGAATATGGCCACGGCGAACCCGTGCTGCTGCTACACGGTCTGGGTTCAAGCGCCCTGGATTGGGAAGACCAGATCCCTGTGCTGGCGGCCCGCTACCGGGTGATCGTCCCGGATGCACGTGGCCATGGTCGCTCCGACAAGCCCCGCGAGCGCTACAGCATCGCTGGCTTCAGCGCTGATGTGATCGCACTGATCGAGTACCTGAACCTGGGACCTGCCCATGTCATCGGGCTGTCCATGGGTGGCATGATCGGCTTCCAACTGGCGGTGGATCAGCCGCAAATGCTCAAAAGCCTGTGCATCGTCAACAGCGCACCCCAGGTCAAACTGCAGACGCCGGACGAATATTGGCAGTGGTTCAAGCGCTGGAGCCTGATGCGCGTCGTGAGTATGAGCGCCATCGGCACGGCGTTGGGTGCGAAGCTTTTCCCCAAACCGGAACAAGCCGCGCTGCGCAGTAAAATCGCCCAGCGCTGGGCAAAAAACGACAAACGTGCTTATCTCGCCAGCTTCGACGCCATCATCGGTTGGGGTGTGCAGGAACGACTTTCCCGTGTCACCTGTCCAACCCTGATCGTCAGCGCCGACCGTGATTACACGCCGGTCGCGCTGAAAGAGGCCTATGTAAAACTGTTGCCCAATGCGCGGCTGGTGGTGATCGCCGATTCCCGCCACGCCACCCCACTGGATCAACCAGAACGCTTCAACCAAACCCTGCTCGAGTTTCTAACCGCAGTCGACACCACTACCAGGATCACTGACCCATGCTAAAAAAAATTGCCCTCGTCGCCGGCTCCGTTTTGTTCGCCGCTAACCTGATGGCCGCGACACCTGCCAAGGCGCCGCACGTTTTGCTGGACACCACCAATGGCCAGATCGAAATCGAACTGGACCCGGTCAAGGCACCGGTCTCCACCGCCAACTTTCTCGCTTACGTCGACAGCGGCTTTTACACCAACACCATTTTCCACCGGGTGATTCCTGGCTTCATGGTTCAGGGCGGTGGTTTCACCCCACAGATGCAGCAAAAAGACACCAAGGCGCCGATCAAGAACGAAGCAAGTAACGGCCTGCATAACGTACGTGGCACGCTGTCGATGGCTCGCACATCCGATCCAGACTCCGCCACCAGCCAGTTCTTCATCAACGTCAAGGACAACGACTTCCTCGACCCGGGCCGCGATGCCGGTTACGCCGTGTTCGCCAAAGTGGTGAAGGGCATGGACGTGGTCGACGTCATCGTCAACTCGCAAACCACCACCAAAAATGGCATGCAGAATGTGCCAATCGATGCCGTGCTGATAAAGTCGGCCAAGCGCATAGACTGATATGTAAAGGGAGTCCTGAGCGGCGGTGGCTTTCCCACCCCGCTCACATCAGAACAGGAGAGCCCGTACGCGGGCGTGAGACCTCATGCTTTATCGTCGCTTTGAACAACTGATCGATATTTTTCGCGACGCTCCGACAGCGGCTCCGCCGAACACGGTTCTACCCTTTTACGTGTATTACCTGCGTCAGGTCTGGCCGAGCTTTGCTGCCTTGCTCATCGTCGGTCTGTTCGGTGCGCTGATCGAAGTTGCGCTGTTCAGTTACCTGAGCCGGATCATCGATCTGACCCAGGGCCCCCCAAATGTCGACTTCTTCAAGATTCACGGCATCGAGCTGATCTGGATGGTGGTGGTCGCCCTGGTCCTGCGTCCGGTCTTCGTCGGCCTGCACGACCTGCTGGTGCACCAGACCCTCAGCCCCGGCATGACCAGCATGATTCGCTGGCAGAATCACAGCTACGTGCTCAAACAAAGCCTCAACTTCTTTCAGAATGACTTCGCCGGGCGCATCGCCCAGCGCATCATGCAGACCGGCAACTCCTTGCGCGACTCCGCCGTGCAAGCGGTGGACGCGCTGTGGCATGTGCTGATCTACGCCATCAGTTCGCTGGTGCTGTTCGCCGAGGCCGACTGGCGCCTGATGATCCCGTTGCTGACCTGGATCGCCTGCTACATCGGTGCGCTGTGCTACTTCGTGCCGCGGGTCAAACAGCGCTCTGTTGTCTCCTCCGACGCCCGTTCGAAACTGATGGGGCGCATCGTCGATGGCTACACCAACATCACCACGCTCAAACTGTTCGCCCACACCCACTTCGAACAACAGTACGCCCGCGAAGCCATCGCGGAACAAACGGAAAAATCCCAACTGGCCGGCCGCGTCGTCACCAGTATGGACGTGGTCATCACCAGCATGAACGGCCTGTTGATCGTCTCCACCACGGGCCTGGCCTTGTGGCTGTGGACCCAGTCACTGATCTCGGTCGGTGCCATCGCCCTGGCCACCGGCCTGGTGATCCGCATCGTCAACATGTCCGGCTGGATCATGTGGGTGGTCAACGGCATCTTCGAAAACATCGGCATGGTCCAGGACGGCCTGCAAACCATCGCCCAACCGGTCAGCGTGACGGACCGCGAAAAAGCCCCGCGCCTGGAAGTGGCACGGGGTGAAGTGCGTTTCGAGCACGTCGACTTTCACTATGGCAAGAAAAGCGGAATCATCAGTGACCTCAACCTGACGATCAAACCCGGCGAGAAAATCGGCTTGATCGGCCCATCCGGCGCGGGTAAATCGACTTTGGTCAACCTGCTGCTGCGCCTGTACGACCTGCAAGGCGGGCGGATCCTGATCGATGGCCAGGACATCGCCGAAGTGGCCCAGGAAAGCCTGCGCGAGCGGATCGGCATGATCACCCAGGACACCTCGCTGCTGCACCGTTCGATCCGCGACAATTTGCTTTATGGCAAACCCGACGCCACCGACGAAGAGCTCTGGGAAGCGGTGCACAAGGCTCGGGCCGACGAATTTATCCCGCATCTTTCCGATGCCCAGGGCCGTACCGGTTTCGATGCTCATGTCGGTGAGCGCGGGGTGAAACTCTCCGGCGGTCAGCGCCAACGGATCGCTATTGCCCGAGTGCTGCTCAAGGACGCGCCAATCCTGATCATGGACGAAGCCACCTCGGCGCTGGACTCGGAAGTCGAAGCGGCGATTCAGGAAAGCCTGGAAACCCTGATGCAAGGCAAGACCGTGATCGCCATCGCTCACCGTCTCTCGACCATTGCCCGAATGGACCGCCTGGTGGTACTGGAAAAAGGCCGGATCGCCGAAACCGGCAGCCATGCCGAACTGCTCGCCCACGGCGGTTTGTATGCGCGCTTGTGGCAGCACCAGACGGGTGGGTTTGTGGGGATTGATTGATCTACCGACAATCGCCACACACACAAACCGCCAGAGCCCTTTAACCATGGGCTCTGGCGGTTTTTTTTGGACTGGCGTTCCGGAAAATCCCTGCTGTACTCAGCCAAGGCTCTGGAGAGGGTCTGTAGTCACCCTGCAGGATGCATAACGGCTATATCGACTCGATCGTCGACCTACTACAAGGATGCGTCTCATGTCTCTGTTCAAACGTTCAGTTACTGAGTTGTTAGGTACGTTTTGGCTGGTGTTGGGTGGTTGCGGCAGTGCGGTGCTGGCAGCGGCTTTTCCGGGTGTAGGAATCGGATTGCTCGGGGTGGCGCTGGCGTTTGGTCTGACAGTACTGACCATGGCGTTCGCCATCGGCCATATCTCTGGTTGTCATCTCAACCCTGCAGTGTCTGTCGGGCTGTGGGTGGGTGGTCGATTCCCGGCCAAAGAACTGCCCGTTTATATCGTCGCCCAAGTCATCGGCGGGGTGATTGCCGCTGCCTTGCTGTATTTCATTGCCAGCGGTAAACCCGGGTTCGAGCTGGCCGCAGGGTTGGCGTCCAATGGTTATGGCGAACATTCGCCGGGCGGTTATTCGATGGCTGCGGGGTTTGTTTGTGAACTGGTGATGACCGCGATGTTCATCCTGATCATCCTTGGTTCCACCGATAAACGCGCTCCGGCCGGCCTGGCGCCAATCGCCATTGGCCTGGCGTTGACCTTGATCCACCTGATCACGATTCCGGTCACCAACACCTCGGTCAACCCGGCCCGCAGTACCGGTCCGGCGCTGATTGTCGGTGGATGGGCGATTCAGCAGCTGTGGATGTTCTGGCTGGCGCCGATCCTCGGCGCGGTGATCGGCGGGGTGACCTATCGCTGGCTGGGCAAAGAAGACAGTTAGGCTCAAGACCTGCGAGGATCAGTCCTGCCGATACGGCAAGGCGGTCCTCGCCTCTTCTGCATAGGCCAGCACACCAATCCGCTCCTGCTGCAGGAAATCTTTGACCGCCGCCTTCAAACCCGGATGCCTCAGGTAGTGCCAGGAATGAGTGATGACCGGTTCAAAGCCACGAATCAATTTGTGTTCACCCTGGGCGCCGGCGTCGAACCGTTGAAAGCCATTGGCGATCGCGTATTCCATCCCCTGATAGAAGCACGTCTCAAAATGCAGGCGATCGAACTCCGCCAGGCAGCCCCAATAACGACCGTAAAAACTGTCGCCCCCCACTAGGCTGAAGGCCATCGCCACTGGCCGTGATCCTTGCCTGGCCAGCACCACGCGAATGGCTTCGGGCATCCGTTCAGCCAGCAGACTGAAAAATTCCCGTGTCAGGTACGGCGCTTGCCGACGTATAGCGTAGGTATTGGCATAGCAGGCATAAACGAAATCCCACTGCGCCTGATCGAGTTGCCGACCTTCGAGCCATTCAAACTCGATGCCCTGCCCCGCGACCTGTTCACGCTCCTTGCGCATCTGTTTGCGTTTGCGTGAACTCAGGGCGTCGAGAAAATCCTGAAAGTCCCGATAACCACGGTTCTGCCAGTGATACTGGCAGCCGACCCGTTGCAGCCAACCCGGCTGCTCGGCCAACGCCGCATCGGTGAACGGGTCAGTGAAGTTGATATGAGCACTGGAGAGCCCTTCGATTTCCAGATATCCCGGCAGGCTTTTCAGTAGCTCAAAACCGTCCTGCACGTTGGCCGCCAACAACCGTGGCCCGCTGACGGGGCTGAACGGCACGGCGGTCAATAGCTTCGGGTAGTACTCGATCCCGGCACGCTCGCAGGCATCGGCCCAGGCATGGTCGAACACGTATTCGCCGTAGGAGTGCCATTTACGATAACTCGGCAATGCGGCAATCAAACGACCGTCTTCAATATGCAGCAAATGCTCAGGCTGCCAACCGGAATGCGGACCCAGGCTGCCACTGTCTTCCATCGCACTAAGAAAGGCATGCCGCAGGAACGGCTGAGCGTCGGGCACCAGCGCATCCCATTCTTGAGGTGCGATGGCGGACAGACTTTCCAAACGTTGTAGCGGCATCGCATTCCCCGAGAATCATGACTCACAGACGCGCCGAGTATCGCCCATCGCAACACAATCCACACGACCTATCCACCCGCGAGGCTCTGAAACGGGGGTGTTACGCCGTGCCCCGATCGTCATCGAGCCGCCATCACTTTGCCACTTCCCTGTCATAAACCATCGCGATACTGGCGCCAGTTTTTAGAGCGTCGGGTACTACCCGGCCTCTGGTTTTCCGTCCGTCACGGTCGGTTGCTTCCTGGATGGCTCAGTCATCCCCTCTCATTCTCGGAGATTGATATGCGTCTTGCTTCCACGAAAACTGCGGCGGCTCTGTGTGGCGGCCTGCTGCTGGCCATGAGTATTCCGGCCAGCGCCGCAGTCGACGCCAAACTGCTCGACATGCTCAAGGCAAACGGCTCTATTTCCCCAGCGCAGTACACCGAACTGCAAGCCGAGCTGGCCAAGGACCAAAAGACCCAGCAGATCCAGCAACAAGCTCAACAAGAGACCAACGAGCAGATCGCGGCGACCGCGAAGAAAACCAATGAACTGAGCACCTTCGACCAAAAACTGGCGTGGGCTGCCAAGACCCAATTCAAGGGTGACGTGCGCTTCCGCCAGGAAACGGTCAAGAACGATGGCGTTCCAAACAGCAAAGACCAGGATCGTCAGCGCATTCGTGCCCGCCTGGGTGCCTACAGCGAAATCAACCCGCAAGTCGACACCGGTATCCGTATCGCCACCGGCAGCAACGACGACGCTCGCTCCACCAACCAGGACCTGAACAACTACTTCGACAAGAAGCAGATCTGGCTGGACCTGGGCTACATCGACTACCACCCCGACGCGATCAAGAACCTGCACGTGATCGGCGGCAAGATGTCTCAGCCATGGGTGAGCATGGGTGACATCATCTGGGATAGCGACATCAACCCGGAAGGTCTGGCCCTGACTTACAAATTGCCGGTGGGCGGCAGTACCGAGCTGTTCGGTAGCGCCGGTCACTACACCCTCAAGGACAACGTCGACGGCGAAGGCGTGCAGTTCAAACACGACCTGCGTCTGTACGCTGGCCAGTTGGGTGCGCGCTTCGCCATCACCGACAGCATGAAAATGACGTTGGGCGGCAGTATCTACTCGTACGACAACGACAAGAGCAGTGCCTGCCCTACCTCCGGCACCGTCAGCACGCCATGCGCACTGGCCGTCAACGGCAACAGCCCGAACGAAACATTCAAACTGTACGAAGGTTTTGGTCAGCTCGACTTCACCAACCTGCCAGTACCGCTTTCGTTGTACGGTCAGTACGTCAACAACAAAGACGCGAGCAACGATCAGGACACTGGCTGGCTGGCCGGCGTGAAGTCCAAGTTCTACGGTTTCAACGTGGACTACAACTACCGCGATGTGCAGCGTAACGCAGTGGTTGGCGCCTTCACCGACTCTGACTTCGCCAACGGCTTTACCGGTTCGCGCGGCAGCAAGTTGAAAGTGAGTTACGACATCGACAAGAACTTCGCCCTCGGCGCGACGTACTTTCTGGCGACCTCTGACCAAACAAACGCCAACATCAACAAGAAAGATTCGGACATCAACACCCTGCAACTGGATGCTGAAGCGAAGTTCTGATTTACCCCGCTATACGATTCGGGCAAGGAAGCCCGAGTTGCTTTTACAGTCTGGCCTGGATGGATTGATCCCCATCATCCGTTCGATACATCCACCCGAGCCTGTTTCTTGACTCCCCCGCAATGAATCCCCTGACCTACGGAATGTCCTTGCGACGCTCGGCAGCGAGACGTTCGGCCAGCGTATCGGCGTCCGGCACGGCTTCTTCGGGCATGGCACGCAACGTCGCCTGCATCAATCGCATCTGACGAATGAACCGCCGGCAATTGGCGCAAAACATCAGGTGATGGCGCACCATCAGCTTCTCCCGAAAATTCAACTGGCCATCGAGGTAATCGCTGGATCGTGCCACTTGTTCCTTGCAGGTCAACATTCGCCGGTTTCCTCAAAGTGCTCCACGGTCGCAAAGACCTTCAGTCGTGCCCGATGCAGCAGTACACGAACATTGGAGAGCGAGAGCTCCAGAAGATTACAAATCTCCTCCAACTCCAGGCCTTGGCGCTCGCGCAGCAGCAACACACTGCTTTGCAGTTCAGAAAGGCTCAGCAAGGTGTGTTCCAGACATTCGCGCAGCTCATTTTCGGTGAGCAGGGCTTCGGGCGTGTCCTCGTGCCAGGCGAACGGAGCCACCAGCCAATGACCGTCCCCCGGGGAAAACCGCTCATCGCCAATCGTGCCGTGGGGCGATGGCAAATCGTCCAGCAGGACTTCCCGGCGGTTTTGTTTGTAACGACTTTTAGCCGAGTTGGCGGTGATGGTCAGCAGCCAGGTTTTGAGACTGGAACGGCCCTGAAAACCGACCAGGTTGCGCACGACGGACAGCCAGGCGTCCTGCACCACTTCGTCAGCATGACGATTGCCGACAATGGCATAGGCCACAGCGCGCATCGCGCTTTGGTAGGTGCTGACCAATTCCTTGTAAGCCCGCTGCTCACCCGCCAGAAGGCGTTCGAGCAGTTGCGTGTCGTCAGTCATAAGCGCTGATCTCCTGTGGCGAGGGGGCTTGCCTCAATGCCAATCCATTAAGGCGCAGGATCCGTGGGAGCGTGGCTTGCCCGCGAAGAACGATGACGCGCAATGCCTGAAAAAACACGGTGTTCGCTTCGCGGGCAAGCCACGCTCCCACAGGGTTTGTGCCTGGCTCAGGCTTCCCACTGCCCCACACAAATCACCGCTTACGCAGAATCACGCTACCAATCGAATAACCGGCACCAAACGAACTCAGCACTGCCAGCGAACCGCTCGGCAAATCGTCCTGGTTCTTGTGAAACGCAATCACGGAACCGGCCGAGCTGGTGTTGGCGTAGGTGTCGAGAATTACGGGGGCTTCTTCAACCGTGGCTTCGCGGCCCAGCAGCTTCTTGACGATCAGGTGGTTCATGCTGAGGTTGGCCTGGTGCAGCCAGAAACGCTTCACGTCGCTGACGTTGAGCGTGTTCTCCTCCAGATGAGTGCCAATCAGTTCCGCCACCATCGGGCAAACGTCACGGAACACCTTGCGACCTTCCTGCACGAACAGCTTGTCTGGTGCACCGACGCCCTCTTCGGCTGCGCGGTTGAGGAAACCGAAGTTGTTGCGGATGTTGTTGGAGAACTTGGTCAGCAGTTTAGTGCTGACGATGTCGAACTGGTACTTGGAGGTCGCCAGATCGGCACGCTCGATGATTACCGCCGTTGCGGCGTCGCCAAAAATGAAGTGGCTGTCGCGGTCGCGGAAGTTCAAGTGGCCGGTGCAGACTTCCGGGTTGACCATCAGAATCGCCCGGGCCTGACCAAGTTGGACACTGTTGGCAGCGGCCTGGATACCGAAGGTCGCCGAGGAGCAGGCGACGTTCATGTCGAAGCCGAAGCCCTGGATGCCCAGCGCTTCCTGGACTTCGATGGCGATGGCCGGGTAGGCGCGTTGCAGGTTGGAACAGGCGACAATGACGCCGTCGATGTCGGCGGCGGTCTTGCCGGCGCGCTGCAAGGCTTGCTCGGCGGCACCGATGGCCATTTGGCAAAGTACCGACCACTCGTCGTTGGAGCGCTCTGGCAGACGCGGCGCCATGCGCTGCGGGTCAAGGATGCCTTCCTTGTCCATGACAAAGCGGCTTTTGATCCCTGAGGCCTTTTCAATAAAGGCTGCACTCGATTCAGTCAGTGCCTGAACTTCGCCACGCTCGATGGCAGCGGCGTTATCGGCATTGAACTGCTGCACATAGGCATTGAAAGACTGCACCAGCTCTTCGTTGGAGATGCTGTTGGCCGGGGTGTACAGGCCGGTGCCGCTGATGACGACGTTATGCATGGTCGTTTCTCTAATCTGTTCAGGCAGAAAGTATTAGTACCGACGTACCAATACATAAAGGGTTTAATCCCACCGATTGGGATGAAACCGTGCGAAGCTTTATTCCGAACCGCTGCGGCAATGAAAGCTCAAATTCGCGGTTCCGGCGTTTATAACCGCGAAGTTTGCCATAAACGTTGGCATTTGGCCCTATTTGCAGGATGCAGCGCCTGCTACAAATCCTACGAGAGGATTAGGTTTTTAGGCGTCAACCTGGCTCCATTGCTTGCTCAAACGCTTGTCGGAGATCGGTACCTTGGTCCCCAATTGCTGGGCAAACAACGAAACCCGGTATTCCTCCAGCCACCAGCGATACAGCTCCAGCTGTGGATCACGCTTGCCTTCCTGGGCGTGTTTGTTGGCGCGAACCTGGTATTGCGCCCACAACCCGGACAGTTCGGTGCTCCAGACCCGGTCCTTTTGCACCTGGCTCGGCAGTTTTTCAAGGCGCAACTCGATGGCCTTGAGGAAACGCGGCAGCTCCTTGAGCCAGACGGCCGGGGTTTCGCGAACGAAGCCGGTATAAACCAGCTGACTCAATTGCTGCTTGATGTCATTGAGGGCCACCGCCTGCGCCAGGTCGATCTTGCCCTTGAAGCGTTTTTGCAGGCCGTGCCAGAGTTTGAGGGTCTCCAGTGTCAACTTCGCCAGCCGCTCGGCGTGCTCAGTCCAGCTGCCACGCTTGCGCTCGGCCAACGAAGCCAACCCGGCGCCATCGCGCGGCAAACTGGCTTCACCGTCGAGAATGCAGCTGTCGAGACTGGCCAGCAGAATGTCTTCCACCAAGCTATCGATACGCCCCAGCTCGCGGTACATCAGACCCAGCTCGGTCAGCCCCGGTAACTTGCCACGCAGGAATTTCGCCGGCTCGGCCAGTTGCTGCATCAACAAACGCTGCAAAGCCCGGCGATGCTGGAACTCGGCCTCGGCGGCGGTGGAGAAGCGCCCTTCCTTGACTGTGCCGCCCTCTTCCACCAGCGCCGGATAAACCGTCATCGATAGCCCCGCGATTTTCTGCTGGGTCTTCTCAGCCACTGCGGCGAAGACTTTGGCCTCCACCGGCTGTTGGCTTTTCGCCGTTTGCGGCACCGCCAACGCGGCCTGGCTGGCCTCGACGAAACGCGCGGTCAGTTCGGCCAGGTCGCGGCCTTCCCCAAGGAATTTGCCTTGGCCGTCGACGATTTCCAGGTTCATCCGCAGATGCCCATCGACCTGCTGAGCGGCTTCAACCCAGGCTTCGTCGCTGACCCGCGCACCGGTCATGCGCAGTAATTCGCGTCCCAATGCCTGAGGCAGCGAGCCGTCGGCAAAGGTGATGCGCTGCAACGCGGCTTTGACGAAGTCCGGCACTGGCACAAAGTTCTTGCGCAAAGCCTTGGGCAGGTTGCGCACCAGCGCGATGCACTTGGCCTCGATCACTCCCGGTACCAGCCATTCCAGACGCTCGGACGGCAGTGCCGGCAGCAATGGCGCCGGCACTCGCAAGGTCACGCCGTCACGGGGATGATTGGGTTCGAAGTGGTAACTCAGGGCGAGTGCCAAATCGCCCAAATGCAACGTATCCGGGTAATGCGCAGCAGTCACTTCGCTGGCCTCACGGGCCAACACGTCTTCTTCGCGCATGACCAGCAACTGCGGGTCTTTCTGACTGTGGATGCGATACCAGCTGTCGAACGTCGCGGTCTGGTGAATATCGGCCGGCAGCCGCGCGTCATAGAAAGCGAACAGGGTTTCTTCGTCCGCGAGGATGTCGCGGCGACGGGCCTTGGCTTCCAGTTCGTCGAGTTGCTCGAGCAGTTGTGTGTTGGCGGTCAGGCACTTGGCGCGGGACTGGATTTCCCCGCGTACCAGAGCTTCACGAATAAATAGCTCACGGGACAGCACGGGCTCGATCGGGCCGTAATGCACCGGCCGCCGTCCGACCACGATCAACCCGAACAAGGTGATCTGTTCGAAAGCCACAACCTGCCCGCGCTTCTTCTCCCAATGGGGTTCGAAGTGGTTCTTCTTGATCAAATGCCCCGCCAGCGGCTCGATCCAGTCCGGCTCGATCTTGGCTACCATCCGCGCGTACAGCTTGGTGGTTTCCACCAGTTCGGCTGCCATCAGCCATTGCGGACGCTTTTTACCAAGCCCCGATGAAGGGTGAATCCAAAAGCGCCGTTGACGGGCGCCGAGGTAATCGCCGTCTTCGGTCTTCTGGCCGATCTGGCTGAGCAAACCGGACAGTACGGCTTTGTGCAGTTTCGGGTAGTCCGCCGGTTCTTTATTAAGGCTCAGCTGCATGTCGCGGCAGATCAGACTCAACTGCCGATGGGAGTCGCGCCACTCGCGCAAGCGCAGGTAATTCAGGAAGTTCTTGCGGCACCAATTGCGCAGCGGACTGGCCGTCAGCGCCTGGCGCTGCTCTTCAAAACCGCGCCACAGATTGACCAACCCGGCGAAGTCCGAGTCCACGTCCTTCCACTGGGCGTGGGCCTGATCGGCGGCTTGCTGACGCTCCGGCGGACGCTCGCGCGGGTCCTGGATCGACATGGCACTGGCGACGATCAAAACCTCCTGCAAGCTGCCCAGTTTGGCGGCTTCCAGCAGCATGCGGCCCATGCGCGGGTCCACCGGCAGACGCGCCAGCTGCCGACCCAGCGGGGTCAGCTGACTTTCGCGATCCACCGCAGAGAGCTCTTGCAGCAGGTTGAAACCGTCGCTGATGGCTTTGCCATCCGGCGGCTCGATAAAAGGGAAATCAGTGATCTCGCCCAGACGCAGATGCAGCATTTGCAGGATTACAGCTGCAAGGTTGGTGCGCAGAATTTCCGGATCGGTAAATTCCGGCCGGCCGATAAAGTCCTCTTCTGCGTACAGGCGAATGCAAATACCCGGCTCGACCCGTCCGCAACGGCCTTTACGCTGGTTGGCGCTGGCCTGGGAGATGGCTTCGATCGGAAGGCGTTGAACCTTGGCGCGGTAGCTGTAGCGGCTGATCCGCGCGGTGCCACTGTCGATCACGTAGCGAATGCCCGGCACCGTCAGCGAGGTTTCCGCCACGTTGGTCGCCAGCACCACACGACGCCCCGGGTGGGACTGGAAGATCCGCTGCTGCTCGGCCGGCGACAGCCGTGCGTACAACGGCAGGATTTCAGTGTGTTTGAGTTGCGCCTTGCGCAGCATGTCGGCCGCATCGCGAATTTCCCGCTCGCCGGGCAGGAACACCAGCACATCGCCGGGGCTGCGGCGCTCGCTGCGTTCATAGGCGGCGATTTCGTCGAGGGTGGCGAGGATCGCCTGATCCACCGTCAAGTCGTCTTCGACACGGTTGCCCTCTTCATCCTGCTCAAGCGTCAGCGGCCGATACCAGGTGTCCACCGGAAAGGTCCGGCCGGAGACTTCGACAATCGGTGCGTCGTTGAAATGCTTGGAGAAGCGCTCCAGATCGATGGTTGCCGAGGTGATGATGACTTTCAGGTCCGGGCGACGCGGCAGCAGGGTTTTCAGGTAGCCGAGCAGGAAGTCGATGTTGAGGCTGCGCTCGTGGGCTTCGTCGACGATGATCGTGTCGTAGCGCTCGAGGTAACGATCGTTCTGGGTTTCCGCCAGCAGAATGCCGTCGGTCATCAGTTTGATCAGGGTGTTCGAATCGCTCTGATCTTCGAATCGCACCTGATAGCCGACCAGCGCACCCAGCGGCGTCGCCAGTTCTTCTGCGACCCGGCTCGCGACGCTGCGAGCGGCGATACGGCGCGGCTGGGTGTGGCCGATCAGACCGTACTGGCCACGACCGATTTCCAGACAGATTTTCGGCAACTGGGTGGTTTTGCCCGAACCGGTTTCGCCAGCGATGATCAGCACCTGGTGCTTGAGCAGCGCTTCTTTGATTTCATCGCGCTTGGCGGCAATCGGCAGGCTGTCGTCATACCGAATCAGCGGCAGGCTGGCACGCCGCGCCACGACCCGATCGCAGGACGCCTGAGCGCGCTCGACCCACTGCGCCAGCTTGGCCTCGTCAGGCTTTTTACGCAGCTCAAGCAACTGCCGCCGCAACCGGTGGCGGTCGGCAAGCATGGCGTGATCGAGGTTTTTCAGCAGTTGGTCGATAGCAGGCGATTCGTCAGTCATCAGGTACGCAAAAGTCGTCTAGTGGTGCAGGGGGCGGATTGTCGCAGATTTTACGACCGCTGCGCGGCCGATCGCGAGCAAGCCCGCTCCCACATTAAATCTGTAGTGGCCGCGAAATTTGGGGCCGCCGCGGTCAAGTGTGGGAGCGGGCTTGCTCGCGATCGATTCGGGCCGCGTTCGGACGCAGCAATCGCAAAGAACTACTCGTTATCCAGCCCCTTGCGCCGATACGGAAACACATCGATCACCTTGCCGGCGCGAATGGCCGCTTGCAGGCCTTTCCAGTAGTCGGCGTTGTACAGCTCGCCGTGCAGTTGATCGAACAGACGCCGCTGTCCGGCGTCGGCGAACAGGAACGGCGGGAACTCCTCCGGGAACACATCCAGCGGCCCGATCGAGTACCACGGCTCCGAGGCCATTTCATCTTCCGGGGTGCGCGGGGCCGGGATGTGGCGGAAGTTGGCTTCGGTCAGGAAGCAGATTTCGTCGTAGTCATAGAACACCACCCGGCCGTGACGGGTAACGCCGAAGTTCTTCAGTAGCATGTCGCCGGGGAAGATGTTCGCCGCCGCCAGTTGCTTGATCGCCAGACCGTAATCCTCCAGCGCCTCGCGAACCTGCGCATCGTTGGCGTTTTCCAAATACATGTTCAACGGCGTCATACGGCGCTCGGTCCAGCAGTGGCGAATGAGCACGGTGTCGCCATCGACCTCCACCGTTTTGGCCGCCACTTCCAGCAATTCAGCCAGGCACGCCGGGTCAAATTTGCTCAGTGGGAAGCGGAAGTCGGCGAATTCCTGGGTATCGGCCATACGCCCAACCCGGTCGACGCTTTTTACCAGGCGATACTTCTCGATCACCGTCGCGCGGTCGACGTTCTTCGATGGCGAGAACCGGTCCTTGATGATTTTGAATACGGTGTTGAAACCCGGCAGGGTAAACACGCTCATGACCATGCCACGCACACCCGGGGCCATGATGAACTGGTCATCGGTGTTGGCCAGGTGATTGATCAGCGAGCGATAAAATTCGGACTTGCCGTGCTTGTAGAAGCCGATCGAGGTGTACAGCTCGGCGATGTGCTTGCCTGGCAGGATGCGCTTGAGAAAGCCGATGAACTCGGCCGGCACCGGCACGTCGACCATGAAATACGAACGGGTGAAGGAGAAAATGATCGACACATCCGCTTCATCGGTGATCAGCGCGTCGATCTGAATCCCGCGGCCTTCGCGGTGCAGAAAGGGAATCACCAACGGCCATTGGTCATCCTGGGTGTAGATGCGCCCCACCAGATACGCGCCCTTGTTGCGGTACAGCACCGAGGAAAACAACTCGACGCTCAACTCCGGGTCCTTGCAGACCCAATCCGGCAGGTTCTCACGCAACTGTGCTTCGAGCCGACGCAGGTCGCCTGGCAAATCGGCATAAGCCTCGCTGAAGCTGTAGTCGACGAAGATCTGCTCGAGCATGCCCGACAGTTCACCCTCAGGCTTATAGATGCGGGTTTGCGCAGCACGGGCCCGGCGCAGGCTCGGCCGGGTGGTGTGGATGAACATGCAGCCGTCGCTGATCAGGTCATGGCTGAACAGGCCGCAGAAGGTCGAGTTGTACCAGGTCTCGGACAGCTCATCGTCGAAGCGCAGATCGATCAGGCTGATGTATGCGCTTTTCACCAGCGGCCAGAACGTAACATCCAGCATTTCCTTGGCATCAAAGGCCTCGTGCAGCCGAGCGACCACTTCACTGACTTTATCTTCATAGAGGTTAATCCGCGCCGCTGAGGCGACCTGTGCCTCCTGCCATTGCGCCTGCTCGAAACGCCCGCGAGCGCCGTCGGTGATCTGGCGGAAATGCTCGCGGTAATCGTCGAAGCCATCGAGGATCATTCGGGCGATATCGGCGGCTGGCCATTGCTGCGGCATAGATAAACCTCTGGGGATGGTTCTTATCATTGAATGCCTGAGCTTAGAGGCCAATTGTTACGCAATGCAACCATTGCCATGTGCCCGACCTGCGGCGACACTTGCGCGCCAATCCAGTAAGGAACACGCCGTGAACCCCGTCGATATACTGCGCTTGCTGTCGCTTGCCGCCATTTGGGGCGCGAGCTTCCTGTTCATGCGCATCATCGCCCCAGTGATTGGCACTATCCCCACCGCTTTTTTCCGCGTATCGATTGCCGCCACCGGTCTGCTGGTGATCCTGGCGCTGATGCGCGTCAGCTGGGACTTTCGTGGCAAGTTCAAGACGGTACTGCTGCTCGGGGTGATCAACTCGGGGATTCCGGCGACGATGTATTCGGTAGCCGCCCAAGTGCTGCCGGCCGGTTACTCGGCGATCTTCAACGCAACAACGCCGTTGATGGGCGTGTTGATTGGCGGTGTGTTCTTCAGCGAAAGACTCACCCCGGCGAAGATTGCCGGTGTCTGCCTTGGGCTGTTCGGAGTCGGTGTTCTAACCCGCGCCGGTCCCGTGGCCTTCGACCTGGAACTGTTGATGGGTGCCCTCGCCTGCCTCCTCGCGACCACCTGCTATGGCTTCGCCGGTTTCCTCGCGCGTCGCTGGCTGGATCAGCAAGGCGGGCTCGACAGTCGCCTTTCGGCGCTGGGCAGCATGCTGGGCGCGACGTTGTTTCTATTGCCGCTGTTCGGTTACAGCGCCATCAGCCAGCCGCCGGCAAGCTGGGGTGGCTGGAGCGTCTGGTTGTCGCTGCTGGGATTGGGCCTGGTCTGCACAGCCTTTGCGTACATTCTGTATTTCCGCTTGCTCAGCTCGATTGGCCCGGTCAAATCAATGACCGTGACCTTCATGATCCCGCCGTTCGGCGTGTTGTGGGGCGCGCTGTTCCTCGATGAACCGTTGTCCATGGCGCATGTGTATGGCGGGATTTTGATCGCCGGGGCGCTGTGGTTGGTGCTCAAGCCTGCGGTGGTGAAGGTATCGAAGGTGGTTGCGCGGTAGGGAGCCTTGTGGCGAGGGAGCTTGCTCCCTCGCCATAGGGATTTCCACTACCCCGCTGCCATCCGCACCTTCCGGGCTTTTAGCCCGGCCATCAACGATGGCCCAAGAGCGACGAGTGCCGAGCCGAGCACCACCAGTACCGCGCCGCCATAACCCAGGCCATTGATCTGCTCGGCGTGCACATACTCCGGCCACAGCCTGGCTGCCAGCGCCACCGCGCCGAAGGTCACCAACGGCGTGATTGCCAACGTCGCACTGACTCGCGAGGCCTCCCAATGCGCCAGGGCTTCGGCAAATGCGCCGTAGGCAATCAAGGTATTCAAACAGCAACCGAGTAGCAGCCAGCCTTGCAACGGGCTCAGTTGCAGCGCTTCCAGCGGGTGCACCCAAGGCATCAGCAGCAGCGCGCAAAACAGGTAGATCACCATCATTATCTGGAACGAATTCCACACCGTGAGTAATTGCTTCTGACCCAAGGCATAAAAGGTCCAGACCGTCGACGCCGCCAGAACCAGCAAGACGCCAGCGGTGTAATCGCTGAGGGACGTCAGCAGCTCACTCAAACGCTGATTGAAAAACAGCCCGAAGCCGATCAACAGCACCAGCAACCCAATCCCTTGCCCCACGCTGAAGCGCTCCTTGAAGACAAACAGGCTGGCGATCAGCAGCAGGATCGGCCCCATCTGCACCACCAACTGCGCGGTGCCCGGGCTGAGCAGGTTCAGGCCCATCAGGTACAGCACGTAGTTGCCCACCAGCCCCAGGACTGCCATCAATACCAGCCAGCCGCCCCGTGGGCCGAGCACTCGCCAGCTCGGCAAGCGTTTGACCGCCGCCAGGTAAATGAACAGAAACCCACCGGATACGATGAGTCGATACCAGGTCACGGTGACCGGGTCCATGACCAGCAGCACTTGCTTGAGTTTGATCGGCAAGATGCCCCACAGCAGCGCAGTCAACAGGGCGAGGAACAGTCCATAAACCCAGCGACCGGACGAAATGTGCATGGAAACCTCAAAACCAGACGGCGAGAAACCATTCTAGGCCTGGATCGCCCCGCTACACAGTTACAGTTTGGAGCCCGCCGCTAATGAGACTGTGCTGGTCGCAACCTTAAGTTGGCTATATGCCACTGATCAGATGGCCAGGCGCTTCAACGGGTTCAGACATAAGCTGATTTGATTACCCAATCAGGACCACTACACAGGAGATCACCATGTTCGGCATGCGCGCACACGACCAAGCCCCTGCCACTCACTTTCGCAGTGAGCGGGTCTGTCGCGTCAATGGGGATTTGTATTTCAGCACCCGGGAAAACACGCTGGAAGGCCCGTTCCACAGCCAGGATGATGCCGAGCGGGAGATACAGGCTTATATCGAGCGCATGCAGGCACAGCGCACGAATTCATGATCGTGGCGCGCCCATCGCTTGCTCGCGATAGCTATTGGGAGAGCGACACCAAGCCTTCTGAGTTAACGCACCGCTTCAAACAACCCCGTAGCCCCCATCCCGCCGCCCACGCACATGGTCACGACGCCGTAGCGCAGGTTGCGCCGTTGCAGTTCGCGCACCAGATGCCCGACCTGACGCGAGCCGGTCATGCCGAACGGGTGGCCGATAGAGATCGAGCCGCCGTTGACGTTGTATTTTTCGTTATCGATTTCCAGCCGATTGCGGCTGTACAGGCACTGCGAAGCGAAGGCTTCGTTGAGTTCCCAGAGGTCGATATCGGCCACCTGCAGGCCCTTGGCCTTGAGCAGTTTTGGCACCGAGAACACCGGACCGATACCCATCTCGTCCGGCTCGCAGCCGGCGACGGTGAAACCACGGAAGAACGCGCGAGGCTTGAGGCCAAGCTCCAGGGCTTTTTCCAGGCTCATCACCAGGGTCATCGACGCGCCATCAGACAGCTGCGAGGAATTACCCGCGGTCACCGAACCGTCTTCAGCAAACACCGGCTTCAACCCGGCCAGGCTTTGCAGGGTGGTGTCGGGGCGGTTGCAATCATCACGATCGACGACGCCCTCCAGGATCTGCACCTGGCCAGTGGTTTTGTCTTCGACTGAGTATTTCACCGCCATCGGCACGATTTCATCGTCGAATAACCCGGCAGCCTGAGCCTGGGCGGTGCGCTGCTGACTTTGCAGAGCATAGAGATCCTGCTCTTCGCGGCTGACGCCATAGCGGCGGGCGACGATTTCGGCGGTCTGGCCCATCGGGAAGTAGATGCCCGGCACCTGCTCCTTGAGCAGCGGGTTGATCAAGTTATCGGTGTTGACGCTTTTCATGGTCAGGCTGATGGACTCGACGCCACCGGCAACGATGATGTCGCTGCAACCGGAAGCGATCTGGTTGGCGGCAATGGCAATCGCCTGCAAACCCGACGAGCAAAAGCGGTTGAGGGTCATGCCGGCAGTGCCGGTGCCCAGTTTGGATAACACCGCGACATTACGGCCGATGTTGTAACCCTGGGCCCCTTCGTTGGAACCGGCGCCGACGATGCAATCCTCGACGCTGGCCGGGTCGATGCCGTTGCGGGTCAGCAGCGCATTGACGCAATGGGCAGCCATGTCATCCGGACGGGTCTGGTTGAACTTGCCACGAAAGGATTTGGCCAGGCCAGTCCGCACGCTATCGACGATCACCACTTCACGCATGGCATACCTCATTGTTGTTGTCGGTTGAGAGTGCATCGAGCATAAATCCACCCTATTACCGACCGCGACAATCATTCACCCCGCGTATGCGCAACTATCGACTTACTCCTTGTCCTTTTTCACCTTCCGGTCGTGTTTGTCAGACTTCTCGAAGGCCTCTTCCAGCGCCCGATTGATGGTGCGCAGCACTTTGACCCGGGCCCAGCGCTTGTCATTGGCCTCCACCAGCGTCCAGGGTGAAATCTCGGTGCTGGTGCGGTCGACCATGTCGCAGACGGCGGCGCGGTAGTCATCCCACTTCTCGCGGTTGCGCCAATCGTCTTCGGTGATCTTGAAACGCTTGAAGGGAATGGCTTCGCGGGCCTGGAAGCGCTCCAGCTGGGTTTGCTTATCGATGGCCAGCCAGAACTTCACCACGATCACCCTGGCATCGCTGATCTGCTCCTCGAAGTCATTGATCTCGGCGTAAGCGCGCATCCAGTCAGCCCGGCTGCAAAAGCCTTCGATCCGCTCCACCAGCACCCGGCCGTACCAGGAGCGGTCGAACACGGTGAATTTGCCTCGCGCCGGAATGTACCGCCAGAACCGCCAAAGATACGGCTGAGCGCGTTCTTCTTCAGTCGGCGCGGCGATCGGTACGATGCTGTATTGCCGCGGATCGAGGGCCGCCGCCACTCGCCGGATCGCCCCGCCCTTGCCGGCCGCATCGTTGCCTTCGAACACCGCCACCAGTGCGTGTTTGCGCATGCGTTTGTCACGCATCAAGCCAGAGAGCCGTGCCTGCTCGGTAATCAGTTGTTCTTCGTAGTCGTCTTTATCCAGGCTTTGGCTCAGGTCCAGACTGCCAATCAGACTCAGTTGATCGACACTTGAGGGCAGCGGCGCGGCATTCACTGAGTCGGGTTTGACCTTGGGTCGGGCCAGGGCGATTTGCAGACCTTCGAGCAGGATCTTGCCCACCGCCAGACTCCGATAATGTGCATCGACGCCTTCGATCACATGCCAGGGCGCGTAGTCGCGACTGGTGCGGCGCAGCACACGTTCCCCGTATTTCACGAATTTGTCGTAGGTTTGCGATTGCTGCCAGTCCAGCGGGCTGATACGCCAGCTGTGCAGCGGATCGTCCTGCAGGACTTTGAGGCGGGTTTTCATTTGTTTCTTGGACAGGTGGAACCAGAACTTGAAGATCAGCGCGCCTTCATCGCAGAGCATTTTTTCCAGACGCTCAGCACCGCCGATGGCCTGATCCAGCACGGCGTCCTTGAACAGCCCGTGGACCCGGCCCTGCAACATTTGGCTGTACCAGTTGCCGAAAAAAATCCCCATCCGCCCCTTGGCCGGCAGCATCCGCCAGTAGCGCCAGGCCGGAGGTCGGGCCAGCTCTTCATCGGTCTGCTGATCGAAAGTACGGACCTCGATCAGCCGTGGGTCCATCCATTCGTTGAGCAACTTGACGGTCTCGCCCTTGCCGGCGCCCTCAATGCCGTTAATCAGTACGATGACCGGAAAGCGCCCTTGCTGCTGCAGATCGAACTGGGCTTCGAGTAAGGCTTCACGCAGGGCCGGCACCTCGGCCTCAAAGGTTTCTTTGTCGATGGCGTGACCGATTTCAGCGGATTCGAACATGGGCGCCTCTCCTTCCAGGATTGAGCAAGACTAGCGGATTGGGCAGAGGTTTGTCTGAGCAATGCAGCAGGCGTTGCCATGGATCAATCCCGATAGCAGCGATCAGCTAGAATGGCCGCCTTGCCGTCGCCGAGCCGAACATGACCACTCAATTGCCCCACGCCCAGATCGACTGGGACGACCAAGGTCGTCCGCGCTCACAGGTGTTTGACGATGTGTATTTCTCCGACCAGTCGGGCCTTGATGAAACCCGCTACGTGTTCATCGAGCAGAACCGTTTGGGCGAGCGCTTTGCCGCGTTGCCGGCTGATGGGCGACTGGTCATTGGCGAAACCGGTTTCGGCACCGGGCTGAATTTTCTCTGCGCCTGGCAATTGTTCGAGCAACAGGCTGTGGCCGGTGCGCGGCTGCATTTTGTCAGCGTGGAAAAGTACCCGCTGAGCCCCCCAGACCTGCAGCGCGCCCTCACTCTTTGGCCTGAGCTCAAGCCTTTTGCCGATCAGCTTCTGGCGCAATACATCGCCATCCATCAGGGCTTCCAGCGCCTGGTGCTCGATGGTGGGCGGGTGACTCTCACCCTGCTGATTGGCGACGCGTTGGAGCAACTGCCGCAACTGGACGCGCAGATCGATGCCTGGTTTCTCGACGGCTTCGCTCCGGCGAAGAACCCGGACATGTGGACGTCCGAACTGTTTGCCGAGCTGGCTCGCCTGGCCGCCCCCGGCTCGACCATCAGCACCTTTACCAGCACCGGTTGGGTACGACGCCTGCTCAATGCGGCGGGTTTCAAGATGCGGCGTACGCCGGGGATCGGTCATAAATGGGAAATCCTGCGCGGCGAATTCCTTGGCTGGCCTGAAGACGTGCCTCTACCTGTTGTGAGCAAGCCGTGGTTCGCCCGTCCTGATCAGCGCATCAGCGAACGTCGAGCGCTGGTGATCGGCGGTGGGCTGGCCGGTTGCGCCAGCGCCGCGAGCCTTGCTGCGCGTGGTTGGCAGGTGAGCCTGCTGGAGCGCCATGGCGAGCTGGCTCAGGAAGCCTCGGGCAATCCGCAAGGCGTGCTCTATCTCAAACTGTCGGCCCACGGCACGGCGTTATCACAGTTGATCGTCAGTGGTTTCGGGCATACCCGGCGCTTGCTCGAACATCTGCAGCGCGGTGTCGATTGGGACGGTTGCGGAGTGCTGCAACTGGCGTTCAACGCCAAGGAAGCCGAGCGCCAGGCGCAGTTGGCGGCAGCCTTTTCGCCGGACCTGTTGCACCTGCTGGATCAGCCACACGCTCAGGCTCAGACAGGTATCGCACTGGCTCATGGCGGTTTGTTCTTTCCCGAAGGTGGCTGGGTTCATCCGCCCGCCTTGTGTCAGTGGCAAGCGGCGCATCCGGCGATTGAAGTGCTGACGCATCACGATGCATTGGAGCTGCGCAAGGTCGATGACCAATGGCAAGTCTGGGACGGTTCAAGATTGCTGGCTTCAGCACCCGTGGTCATTCTGGCCGGTGCCGCCGAGATCAAGCGCTTTGCGGCAAGCGCCGAGCTGCCGCTCAAACGTATTCGCGGGCAAATCACACGTCTGGCACAAACCCCTGAAAGCGCAAGCGTGGCCACCGTGGTCTGCGCCGAAGGTTATGTCGCACCGGCTCGCCTGGGCGAACACACCTTGGGCGCCAGCTTCGACTTCAAGAGCGATGACCTGACCCCGACCACGGCCGAGCACGTGGGCAATCTGGAGTTGCTGAAAGAAATCTCGACCGATCTGGTTAGCCGCTTGCACGCCGAACAACTGGACCCGGAACAGCTTCAAGGACGCGCGGCCTTTCGCTGCACCAGCCCCGACTACTTACCCATCGTCGGCCCATTGGCCGATCACCAGGCCTTCGCCCAGACCTACGCTGCACTGAGCAAAGACGCCCGGCAAGTGCCCGACATCCGTTGCCCCTGGCTGGACGGTTTGTACGTCAACAGCGGCCATGGCTCTCGCGGCTTGATCACTGCGCCACTGTCAGGGGAGTTACTCGCCGCCTGGCTGGACAACGAACCGCTGCCGCTGCCGCGAAGCGTGGCTGAGGCTTGTCACCCGAATCGGTTTGCCTTGCGTCAGTTGATTCGCGGCAAGGCGTAATCCCAGTCAGTCAGGACACAAAACCTGTGGGAGCGGGCTTGCCCGCGAAGGGGCCTTAAAAGCAACCTCATCACAACCAGACAGCATCCCAAAGCGGATAGTCTCCGACTCGCTTTACCAACCTGGCCCGCACGGGGTTTGCCACGATGTAACGGGCCACTTCGAGCAAATCCTCTTCACTGCGAATAGCCCGATCATGGTAACCAGTCTGCCAGAGCGGGCCATTGCGTTGCCGGTTGCCATTAACTGCTCTCGCAGCGTTCGATTTTGTTCTTCTCATTAGTTCGCCAAGGCTGGCGTTCTGCAACTCGATCAACCAGTGGAAATGATCGGGCATCACCACCCAGGCCAGCGATTGAGCGGACCTCTCCCGCTCAGCCTGTTTGAATTCATTGACAAGCAAACGCCCGGTGGAGAAATCGCTAAAGATTGGTTCACGCCCCAGTACCACGGCAGTAAGAAGATAGACTTGACCAGACTCTGAATAGCGTCCTTTTCGCAGGCGATGTGAACTGTACACAGGCATTCCTTTGCCTCCTGAGCTGTTGAACTCTCAAAATATAGTGAGTGATCAATAGCTGGCTCGTTCGGCAGTGACACCGGATGTGTCTGGTCGATTGCATTCGCGGGCAAGCCCGCTCCCACAAGGAGTGCGCATAACCTGTGAGAAGGGCCGGGCGACGTTCGATTGCCCGCGAAGACGGTAGATCAGACACTACACAAACAAGCTGGCAGCCATGCTTTGACTGGCCGCGCGGGCCCAAGCCCAGTAGCATCGCCGGGATTGTTCACCAGAGGTGCCTATGCTGATTCCGTACGACCAACTTGAAGTCGATACCCTGACCCGTCTGATCGAAGACTTCGTCACCCGAGACGGCACCGACAAT
Source organism: Pseudomonas sp. H11T01 (assembly GCF_048515765.1). Classification (NCBI taxonomy): domain Bacteria; kingdom Pseudomonadati; phylum Pseudomonadota; class Gammaproteobacteria; order Pseudomonadales; family Pseudomonadaceae; genus Pseudomonas; species Pseudomonas sp. H11T01. Next base: position 89,151 of record NZ_JBLYED010000004.1, read on the forward strand.
GGCGACGAAACTCCGTTGGAAACCCGCGTGCTGCGGGTTCGCCAGGCATTGACCAAAGGTCAGGCGCTGATTGTCTTCGATCCGGATAGCCAGCAATGCCAGCTGATGCTCAAGCACGACGTGCCCAAAGAGCTGTTTGATTGACGCTATCCGCTGCGTTTGGCTTGCGCCGTTCGGGCCTGGATGCGTTCGTAGACTTCCGCCCGGTGCACCTCGACCTCTTTGGGCGCCTCGATGCCGAAGCGAACATTGTTTCCGCTCACTGAGAGTATGCGTACGGAGATATTGTCGTCGATGGAAATCAACTCGCCCACAACACGGCTTAATACGAGCATGGCACTGGTCCTTAAGGTTACCGGGCCTTGAAGATGCCCGGAGCACCGACTGGCTTCAATGCGCCAGCACTAAAACAGTCCAACCCTACGCCGCCGGCAGATGCGCCTGACAGAAAGCCCTTTCAAACCTTTGCGATCGCGGAATATGTCAGACGCTGGAAAAGCGTGGACCAAACAGAATGATGCTCGCACCGATCACGCACAGAGCCACTCCCAACCAGTCCGAACTCAAGGGCCGAATCCGCTCGACCACGCTCAGCCAGCCAATGGACGCAATAATGTAGATACCGCCATAAGCCGCATAGGCGCGGCCGGCGTAGGTCGCTTCGACCTTGGTCAGCAGTAACGCGAAGAGCGTCAGGCTGAGTAACGCAGGGGCAATCCACCAGGCACTTTTACCCTGGCGTAACCACATCCAGAACGCGTAGCAACCGGCGATTTCAAACACCGCCGCAAGAAAAAACCACAGGTAATTGAGCATGCAACGGCCTCGTCAAGGTTGCCGGAATCGGCAACCCTAACGACGCTGCTTCCCGCGAGCAAGTTCAACCTGCGGTTTGCTTGGCTTTGGCGCGCATCTTGTCGGCCATCACGGTCATTTCGTTGTAGAGCAGTTGCGGGTTCTTCTGCTTCAGCGCCCAGGCCATGCGGCCCTGTTCGTGGGGCAGAATCATGAACTCGCCCTCAGCAACCCGCTGGTAGATGTAGTCGGCGATTTCACTGGCGGTAATCGGAGAGCTTTCCAGCAGCTTGCCGACCTGGGCTTTCATGGCTGGTGTCGGGCCACGGAAGGAATCCAGCAGGTTGGTCTGGAAAAATGACGGGCAGACCACATGCACAGCGATTTCCTGGTGCGCCAGTTCAATCAACAAGCTCTCGGACAACGCCACCACACCAGCCTTGGCCACGTTGTAGTTGCTCATCGCAGGGCCTTGCATCAAGGCTGCCATCGAAGCGATGTTGATGATCTTGCCTTGGCTTTTTTCCAGCAGCGGCAAGAAGGCCTTGCAGCCCTTGACCACACCCATCAGGTTGATCGCGATTTGCCAGTCCCAGTCTTCCAGGGACAGTTCACTGAAGAAGCCGCCCGAGGCGACACCGGCGTTATTGACGATCACATCGATGCCGCCCAGCTTCACTTCGCAGGCCTGGGCAAACGCGGTCAACTGGCTGTAATCGCGCACGTCACAACGCTGGATAAAGCCGTCGCCTCCGGCTTCGCGCACTAATTTGAGGGTCTCTTGCAAACCCGGTTCGCTGACATCCGACAAGGCCAACTGCCAACCCTCGCGGGCCCAGCGCAGAGCGATTTCGCGGCCCAGGCCGGAACCGGCGCCAGTGATCATCATGCGATTTTGCATAGAAAGTTGCCTTGTTGTTCTGGGGTAGATGCGCCGCAGTGTAGCGAAGGTTTTTCCTACACCCACGCACCATCAGACTGCTGAATGCCTCAGGCAAACTTTGGCCGAATACACACCGATTTGGGTCGTGGGAGCGTGGCTTGCCCGCGAAGACGCCGGGGTCGCGCTCGACTGACGCGGTCCCATTGAATGAAGGCAGCTTTAAATTAAAAGAAATAAGCCAAGCGCTAAAAAGCATTAAAAAAACTTGGAATTATCTGCAGCTCTCCAGAGTCGGAGATTATAAGCAGCCCGGTTTTATCGAGCTCGAGCGGGTCCTTAACAGCACTACGGTCTTTCCAGAACTTACCAATAAGGGAAATTGACATGGGCACCATTCTCCTCATTATCCTGATCCTCTTGCTGGTGGGTGGCCTGCCGGTCTTCCCGCACTCCAGAAGTTGGGGCTATGGCCCGTCCGGCATCATCGGCGTAGTGCTGGTGGTGATTTTGATTCTGTTGTTACTCGGCAAGATATAACGCTCTGCACATTTAATACTGCAAAAAAAAAGAGGCCCCTATGATAGGGGCCTCTTTTTTTACTGAACCAGACGCTTAGTCCGGATTGCTGTCGACGACACCGGCGGTGTTATCCAACAGGCTTTTGGTTGCCGTTTGCAGGAACGATTCCAGCTTCAGCTTCATCTCAGCCGTACGCGGTGCATCCGGGACGATTTCAGCGTGAGGATTGGCACCCAGTTCATACCGGTACATCTTCGGCGCCATTTCCTTTTCCTTAGGCATAACCAGGATCTGGTCATCGCTGATGATGGCCGTGGTCTGTTCGGTGCCCGACGGTTTGATCACGCCAAAACCAGTATCGCCTTGCGGCAGGTTGAGCAGGTCACGACCCCAGCACTGATGGCGCACTTCGCCACCAATCCGCCCCATGATGGTCGGAACGATGTCGATCTGAGTGCCCACAGTGTGGTCGCGTTGACCAAACTTTTCCTGGATCCCCGGTGCGATCATCAGCATCGGTACGTTGAAGCGGCCCAAGTCCATTTCGGTGATCTGGCGCTCGTTGCCAAAACCATGGTCGCCCACGATGACAAACAGGGTTTCCTTGAAGTAAGGCTCTTTACGGGCCTTTTCAAAGAACTGGCCCAGGGCCCAGTCGGCGTAACGCATTGCGGTCAAATGTTCGTTCAGGCTGCCACGATCGGTCACTTTTTCGACCGGCAATGGGGTCGGCAACGCGTAAGGCGTGTGGTTGGACAGGGTCTGCAGCAGCGCATAGAACGGCTTCCCTTCACGGGCCTTGAGCTCTACCAGGCCACGGTCGAACATGTCCTGGTCGGACACGCCCCAGGTCGGATCGGAGAACACCGGGTTAACGTAATCGTTACGCCCGATGAAGTTGGTCATGCCCTGGTTGCTGAAGAAACCCGACTGGTTGTCCCAGGCGAAGTCGCCGTTGTAGACATACACATCGTCGTATTTGCGGGCACTGAGCAACTGCGGCAGGCCGGACAGCTTGTGGCTGCCTTCCGGGGTCTGCATCAGGTATTCGAAGCCCGGCAGGTTCGGGAAGCACGCCATGGTGGCAAACATTCCCTGGTGGGTATGGGTACCGTTGGAGAAGAAGCGGTCGAACAGCAGGCCTTCTTTCGACAGTTTGTCGAGGTTCGGCGTGATATTGCCGGGGGCGCCCAGGGCACCCACCGAGTGACCGGCCATGCTTTCCATCAGGATCACGACGACGTTCTTGATCGGCAGGGTCTTGTCGGCCGGCGGTGTGTAATCGCGGCGTACGGCGGCGATATCGGCGTCAACCAGCTTTTCATCCGCCATTACCAGCATGTCGCGGACGACCTTCTGGGCTTCTTCCTGTGGCAGCGTCGGCTTCCAGATATTGTCGCGCTCCTGGGACATTCGGCTTTGCGCGGCAGCGACCAGCTGAAGCGTGCCGTTGAGGCCCAACTGGTTGGCGAAGTTCGAGTCAGTGGTGTAGACGTCGCCCCAACGCAGCGGCGGGCCTTGACGCAAGGTGCCACGGGCGGCCACGACACCAATCATCAGGCACACCGCAAAGACGCCTACGCGCACGTACCACGGGGCGACCTGGCGTGTGCTGATGCTGCCACCGCTGAACGGGCCACGAGGCCGGGTTGCGCGGTCGGCGCCCTTGAATGCCAGGCTCAACAGCCAGGTGCCAACGACCCAGGCCAGCAGATAGCGAACCACCGGGAAGCCGTACCAGAGCATGCTCATCACGGTTTTCGGGTCTTCCTTCACGTACTGGAAGACCAACCCGTTAAGGCGCTGGTGAAACTCGCGATAGAAGTCCATCTCCATCAGACCAAGGAACAGCGCGATGCTGGAGGCGATGGTCAGCCAGAAACGGAAGAGCCCGCGGGCGGCCATGGCCCGGACGCTGAATAATGCCAGCAGCAACGGTACGATGAGATAGACCACCAGACGCAGGTCAAAACGCAGGCCGTTGGCAAAGGCTTCGAGGAAGGTCGAGGCCGGGGTATTGAGGATCATCTCCCGGTTATAAACCAGCAGCGCCACGCGCAGCAGGGAGAGCATCACCATCATGACCAAGGCACAAAGCAGCGTGTAAGCCAGATGCGATTTGACGGTCGGTTGCAGCAAGCGATTTGAAGCGCGCTGCTGACTCAGGGCGTCCGGGTTTGCCATGTCGTTTTAGGACCCATTGGAAGTTGAAGTTTCATAAATGCAGGTGCGCTCTGTCCTCTCATAGCCATTACCAGTGCGTATTGGCTGCGGGGATTGCGCGGTGCGCAAATGTTGCACGATCACTCGCGGCATTGCCATTTATTACTGGCATGCCCCCCCAACCCGATCTTTCAGGGCTCTGGAACAAGGGAGCGCTAGAGGTTGAACGTGGAAAACAAAGCGTGCGAATTGTCTTGGAGCGGTTGTGAAAATTTCGTTCAGCGCATATTTGGATACATAAAAAAGGGCCTCGCGGCCCTTTCATCAACGCTGTTACTTAGTCATTGCTCGGCTTGTTAACCGCCTGCAATACATATTGCGGCAACGCGAACGCACCGATATGAATCTCAGGGTTGTAGTAGCGAGTGATGATGCCGCTGCCAGCAAAACGCTGGCGCAGGGTCTCGCGGGACAACTTGCGATAAGCAGTGTTGGTCGCGCCCCAGGCGAAGGTCATCGCGCCACCGATATAGGTCGGCACTGCGGCCTGATAGAAGTGCCAGTCCGGGAACAGGCTACGCATGCGGCCGGCGGTGGTTTTCACTTCGCTCAGTTGCATGAACGGTGTGCCATTCTGGGTCACCAGAATGCCGCCCTCGTTCAGGCAACGGCGGCACGCTTCATAGAAGTTTTCCGAGAACAGCACTTCGCCCGGGCCGATCGGGTCGGTGGAGTCGGAAATGATCACGTCGAACTTCTCTTCGGTGGTTGCGACGAAACGCATACCGTCGTCGATCACCAGGTTCAGCCGTGGATCCTCGAACGCGCCCTTGGAGTGGTTCGGCAGGAATTCCTTGCACATATCGACCACGGTGCCGTCGATCTCGACCATGGTGATGTGTTCGATGCTGCGGTGCTTGGCCACTTCGCGCAGCATGCCGCCGTCACCGCCGCCGATGATCAGCACACGCTTGGCGGTGCCGTGGGCAAGAATCGGTACGTGGGTGAGCATCTCGTGGTAGATGAACTCGTCGGCCTCGGTGGTCTGGATCACGCCGTCCAGCGCCATCACACGCCCCATGCGCGCGTTCTCGAAGATCACCAGGTGCTGGTGTTCGGTGCGCACTTCGTGCAGCAGTTTTTCCATGCGAAAACGCTGGCCATAGCCTTCGTAAAGGGTTTCCAGGTACTCGCTGTTCTCGGTGATGCTCATGGGTAAGTCCCCCGGTGAATGCTGGTGGCAACGGACGGTTACCCGCCCATGATGGTCAATCGTCGGCACGGGTGTCGGCGATTGACCAAGGAAAGGCGCGCATTCTACGTCGCCGAACATGACAGGTCGAACCTTCTGGCTCTATCTTTGTGCCTGACCCTCTCCAGGAGCCGACCCGATGTTTTACCGCTATCACCCCAGCCCCATCGGGCCGTTGCTGCTGGCCGGCGATGAACAGGGGCTGCGCCAGCTGTACATGGACATCCAACAGCACTGGACGCCGCCTGCGCACTGGCTTGAAGCGGGCAATGAACTCGATACCGTCTGTCGGCAACTGGATGAGTATTTCGAGGGTAAGCGCGAGTGTTTCGATGTGCGCCTGGCGCCCCAGGGCACGCAATTTCAGAAAACAGTGTGGCGGGCTCTACTGCAAATCCCTTTTGGCCGCACCTGGAGCTACGGCGAACTGGCCATGCATATCGGCAACCCGAAGGCCGTACGGGCGGTCGGCACCGCCAATGGCGCCAACCCGATATCAATCATTATCCCGTGTCATCGGGTGATCGGCAGCAACGGCACCCTCATCGGCTATGGCGGCGGACTCGAACGCAAACAGATGCTGCTGCAGCTTGAGGGATCGTGGTTGATTTGATGCGTCACCGTTACAGCCGCATATTGCCCCGCGGCCCGGCGATCGCCCAGATGATCAGCCCCAGCACCGGCAGCAAGATAATCACCAGTACCCAGATGATTTTCATCCCGATTTCGACGCTGCTTTTAAGAACGTTGATGATCGCCCAGATATCCAGGGCAAGAATGATCAGCCCGACCAGACCATTGAAGGTAGAACCCATGGTGTCGCTCCTTGGTGATGGCTTGCACTCTTAGGATAGCCGGGCTTGATAAGGGCTCCGCTTTATTACGCTCAGACGTGAACCGCCACCCGCAACGCTTCCAGGGACGGCGCGGCATTGATGCCGACTTCAGCGCACAACTCCAGTACCCGTGGCACGTCGTTGCCATACACCAGCACCGCCTGGATCTCGTCGTCGAGCAGTTGGCTGAAGTTCATCAGCACATAACCACCCTTTTCCGGGTTCATGGCGCTCAACTGGATCTGGATGCGGTTGAGCGCTGTCAACGCTTCGACTTTAGCCAACTGCTTGGGCTTGATGTTGAAGGCTACACCCGGGCCAAACGAAGCGACGATCTGGGCGAACAGGTCCATATAGGTATCGGCCTGGAACAACACGGTTTCCGGCAGGCTACCGACCACGATCCACTCACCCAGCGGGATCGGGAAAGTGTCGTCGTAGTTAATGTCCGGATTGGCTGCTAGAAACGCGTCGGCGTCGGCGTAGGCTTGCGCGGCTTCGTCGGCGATACGCGCCACTTCATCGTCGTCCATGCACCCGGAGCTGATTTTGCTGATGAGTTCGACGAGGGCGGTTTTCATGGGCGAATCCTGATGCGAGGGAAATTTGAGGGCGCGAAGGATAGCGCATTGAGGGAGCTTCGCGCATTTGTGGGTAATTGTGGACATCTGTGGCGAGGGAGCTTGCTCCCGCTGGGTCACGAAGTGGCCCCAAATCAGCCGACCGTGCTTTTTTCAGGAGGAACGCATCTACCGATTTTTACGACTGCTTCGCAGCCGAGCGGGAGCAAGCTCCCTCGCCACAAGGTTCAGCGCTAGCCTGAAAATCTCAGCCCAGCAACTTTTCCAACTGCGCCGTGGTGTCTGCTGCGCCCATGGTTTTTGCAGCGTCCAGCGCGGACACGCCGTTGGCGTCCTTGGCCTTTGGATCGGCGCCTTTGCTGATCAGGTAGTCGACGATTTCAGTGCGGTTGAACATCGCCGCCATCATCAACGCGGTACGACCGTCAAACGACGAACCTTCGACCTCGGCGCCGCCTTCGACCAACGCTTTGACCACCGGCAAGTCACCTTTGAACGCGGCGCCAGCAATCGGGCTTTGGCCGTTATCGTTGCGGATCTCTGGGTCAGCCTTGTGCTCGAGCAGTACCCGCACGGCATCGACGTGCCCGTGATAACTGGCAAGCATCAACAAGGTATCGCCCTTGTGATTGCGCAGATTGACCGGCAGACCTTTGCTCAGCAAGGCGGCGAGCATCGCGGCGTCGCCTTCACGCGCCTTGTTGAACACCTGCTCGGCAAACTCCGCAGCTTCTTCTTCGGTCATCTTGCGGCTTTTGTCTGACATTCTGGACTCCACATTCACATCGCAAAGCCGCTAGTTTCCCGAGCGGCCCCGAGCCTGTCACCCCTTTTTTCTCACTCCCCGCCATAGCCAGAATCAATAGCGGAACTTGCCACCGTGGATATCCGCCAACACCTGCTCGGTCACTTGCACGTAAGTGTCCGAACCTGGCAGCCAGGCGTAGATCGGATCATCGCCGGTTTTACCGGGGTCGAAGGCCTCGTCCTTAAGCCGGACTTTCTGATATTTGAAGGTGCCAGTAGTCTCCATTTTCACTTTCACCCGCAGGAACAACGGCACCGCGTAGGCCGGCATTTGCTGCCTGGCAAATTGCAGCAGCTCACTGAAATCCAGAGTGGCCAGGGATTCGGCCGGGGTAATCGCGGCCATCCCGGCACGCCCGTTGGTGTTGCTGATCTCGACGCCATAGGCCACCGCCTCGGCAATATGCGGATGTTGCAGCAGGATGTTCTCCACCTCAGTCGTCGATACGTTTTCGCCTTTCCAGCGGTAGGTATCGCCCAGGCGGTCAACAAACTGCGCATGCCCGAAACCGATATTCCTGAGCAGATCGCCGGTATTGAAGTAGCTGTCGCCCTTCTCGAACACATCGCGAAGAACGACCTTTTGGGTCTTCTCTGGATCGGTGTAACCGTCGAGCGGCGCCTTGTCGTCGATCTTCGCCAGCAGCAGTCCTTGCCCGCCCTTGGCGACTTTCTGCATGAAGCCGGCCTCGTTGCGAATTGGCGCACAGCTGTCGTGGGTATATTCCACCAACGCCCAGGACATCAGCGAAAAGCCGATGGTGTTGTCGAAGTTGAGAATGTTTGTAAATCCGATATTGCCGTCGCTGGCGGCGTACAACTCGCAGACATGATTGACCGCAAAGCGTCTCTTGAACTCAGTCCACACGCCCGGGCGCAAACCGTTGCCAATCATCTTCACCACGCCGTTGCGGCTGTCGTCGGCGCTGGGTGGCTGGTCGATCAGGTAGCGGCACAATTCGCCGACATAGCCAATGGTGGTAGCGTTGAATCTGCGCACGTCATTCCAGAACTGACTGGCGCTGAATTTACGCCGAATGGCAAACCCCGACGCGCCGATGATGGCAGAGCCCCAGCACACGCACAGCCCCGTGGCGTGGTACAGCGGCAACGTGCAGTAGACGACGTCCTTGGGGCCCATATCCAGGGCGATCAAGCCGAAAACAGCCGACGTCTTCATCCAGCGTCCGTGTTTGAAAACCCCGGCTTTGGGCAATCCGGTGGTGCCTGACGTGTAAATATAGAAGCAAGGGTCATCGAAACAGATCTGCTGACTGCTGGCAGGGTTGTCTGTCGAGCAATCGGCACTGGCGGTCATCAGGTCGATAAAGCCTGCTAGCGCCTCGCCGGGGTCACGGGAACTGTCCCGATCGGCAACACCCCAGGTTTTCGCCTCATCGATGGCGACGTGCTCACGGACCGATGAATAAGTGTCGGCCAATTCTGCCCCGACCACGATCGCGGCCGGCTTGACCAGGTTCAGGCTGTGAACCAGCACATGCTGGGTTTGCGAGGTGTTGAGCATGGCGCAGATACCGCCAACCTTGGCCACCGCCAGCACCGTCACCAAGAGCTCGGGACGGTTCTCGATGAAAATCCCGACCACATCGCCCTTGCCGATACCTTGAGCAATCAGGTGATGGGCAATGCGGTTGGCCCACTGGTTGACCTGTGCATAACTCAACGAGACATTGCCGTAGAGCAGCGCCGGGCCTTGGGGATTGCGCAGCGTGGCTTGCTCGAAGGCCCAACCCAGACCGCAGGGCTGATTCGGCTTGTTGGCGTTGGCGATCTTCATCCCCTTGACCACCCGTGGGATGGCTTTGGCAATGGACGGCAACTTACGGATCATCATGCCCCAGGTAATCATGTCGCTTGGGTTGCTGCTCATAGGTGAGGTCCTGTTTTTTTATTATCGGGCGAACACAAACCCATCCGGCCGTGACGCAAAACCTATGGAGTTTCGTAAACCGTTGAACACCAAAAAAACCGTGTTGGCGTTCAACTAAAAACGCTTAACAAGTCCGTTATTACAGGCTGAAAAATACGTCAGTCATTCTTGGGCTGTACATGGAGGATTTGAAAAGTTTTGTATCTATTGGCAGGACCACCGCCCACCCTGAAAACCACGCAAAATGCAGGATGCACGATGGCCATTCATGCAAAATGCACGAAATCGAAACTAAACGGAAATTTCAACTAATTGATTTATATATACTTTTAAAAAAAAGAATACTGGCACAATCACTGCACCTATCACTTCACGCTTGCCATTCAAGAGCTAACGGAGCCGATAGACATGAGCCTGATCCAAGAAAAATTCTCTTCTTTGTTTTCCAACTTCGACGTCACCATTCAGGCACGGCCTGACGGCGGTATTTTGCTCACGCTGCGCAATAGCGAAAAACAGCTCAAACGATCGATTTCCTATGCACAGCTGCACGCCGGCGACCAACTGTCCTGGGTCATCAGTGCCATTCGCCGCGACCTGGCAGAACAGGCCAGCGAGCTGCCAAACATTTCGATGCTGCAAAGCCAACACCGCTTCGCGCTGCCGACCTATCACTCGGTCTGAATCAGCGCTCGCTGCACCCGTTCAGGTCGTGCAAGCCTCCAGGCTTCACGACCTGACGTCGTAGGGGTCAGCTCAACAAACCGCGATTAACGGCCTCACCGACAGCCTGAGCCCTGTTGGTCACTTCCAGCTTGCAATAGATATTGCTCAAGTGAAATTTGACCGTAGCCTGAGAAATCTCCCGAATCACACTGATTTCCCATACCGTTTTCCCGGCCTTGGCCCACCTCAGGATTTCAAGCTCCTTTTCGCTTAAGGGCTTGCCCACCGGTCGCTGTCGAATGCTCATTCATGATCTCCCTCTCACTTCGCCAGGTCACACAGCTGCCCACATAAACATTTCGTTGACAGTCCATGCACGAAAAGGCGCAAGAGTTACACACAGGGGAGATTTAACAAGGAAGAAAAGCAACAAACAGCGATGACCTACACATCAACAAGCGTATTCCTACGCCTACAAATCACAACTTGGCCAGTTTCTAAAAGTTGACTGTTGACCTGTTCAAATGCGGCTGACTACTGACACCACATTCGTAGTCAGCCGCTGCAACTTAGCCTCGCGAACTTAGAACCCTGCCGGATCTATTTGCGCAAAGTTGGTCACGTTTGGATGCCCGGCCAATTCGCCCCCGTCGCGCACCAGACCACAGGTGGCCATACCCGCTTCTCGCGCCGCATCCAGTTCCTGAACGATATCGGACAGGAACAGAATCTGCTCGGGCTGACAGCCAATTGCCTGGGTAATCCGCTGATAAGACTGCGCTTCGCGTTTGGGCCCCGACGTGGTGTCGAAATAGCCACTGAACAACGGCGACAAATCACCCGCCTCGGAGCAGCCGAAAATCAGCCGTTGAGCCTGAATCGACCCGGAGGAATAAACAAAGAGTTGATAACCTTCCTGATGCCAGCGTTTCAGCGCTTCTACGGCATCCGGGTAAACGTGTCCTTTGAGCTGCCCGGCCTGATACCCCTGCTCCCAGACCATCCCTTGCAAGGCTTTGAGCGGCGTCGCCTTACGGTCTTCGGCGATCCAGTTCAGGAGAATCTGAATAACCCGCTCAACGTCTGCTGCTGACTCACCACTGTCCTGACGAACAGCCTGCAGTTGCTCGGCCACGTCCGGTCGTTCGGCGTTCTGCCGGACGAATTCGGGAAGATGCTTGGCGGCAAAGGGGAACAGCACCTCAAACACGAAACTCACCGCGCTGGTGGTGCCTTCGATGTCGGTGAGAATGGCTTTGATCGACATCCGCTCAGTCCTCCAGGCCAGGAAAACGGCTGGCGATATCTTCGCCGGTGAATTTGGCCACCCAGCCCTCAGGATTGTTGAACAGGCGGATCGCTACAAAGTGCGGGTTCTCGCCCATGTCGAACCAGTGTCGCGTACCGGCGGGAACCGAAATCAAGTCGTTCTTCTCGCAAAGCACGGCGTACACGTAATCATCGATGTGCAGGGTAAACAGGCCACGTCCGGCGACGAAAAACCGTACTTCGTCTTCGCCATGCTGGTGCTCATCGAGGAACTTGGCACGCAGTTCGGCTTTTTGCGGATGATCGCTGTTGAGGCTGACAACATCGACGGTGATGTAACCACGTTCGGTCATCAGTTTATCAATTTGCTCCTGATAGGCAGCGATCACTTCTTCCTGGCTGGCCCCGGGCTGAATCTTTGTCGCGGCTTGCCAGCGATCGAAACGCACGCCTTTTTCGGCCAGCGTCGAGGCAATGTCGTCGAAATGGGTCAGAACCTTGTTCGGCAGTTCCGGGCTGGATTGGTGGTAAACGGACAGGCTGCTCATGCTGGCAACTCCTCGGTATCAGCATCGCCTTCCGGTTTTTACAGACCGGTCAGGGGGTGCGTTTCATCAGACGGTGGGCTACTTCAGAAGAAGTAAGCGTTAACGGTTAAGCACCGAGCGGGTCTTCAACTCGCACTCGAACAAAAACTCAAAAGCTTCGATCTGCCGCAGCGCATCACTCATCCGCGCGCCCCAAGTGTAAAGACCATGGCCGCGGATCAGGTAACCCACGCAATCGGGATGAGCCTCAAGCCAAGGCTGCACCTTGGCGGCCAGGCGAGCAATATCCTGATCGTTATCGAAGATCGGCACCCGCACTCTGGACTCGTGAGTGGAGATACCACTAAACGCCTTTTGCAATTCGTAGTCTTCGAACTCGATAAAGTCTTCAGCGGTCAGCCGCGACAGCACGGTGGCATTCACCGAGTGCGTGTGCAACACCGCGCCGATCTCCGGGCGCCAGCTGTAGAGCTGGGTGTGCAACAGGGTTTCGGCAGAAGGCTTCTTGCCCGGTTCCAGGCTGTTGCCGGACAGATCGGTGGCCAATACGTCATCCAGGCCCAACTCACCTTTGTGCTTGCCGGAAACGGTCAGCAAGGCTTCGCTGGGCGACAGGCGGGTCGAGTAGTTGCTGCTGGTGGCCGGCGACCAGCCGCGACCATAGAGAAAACGCCCGGCTTCGATGATTTCCAGGGCTAGCTGTTCACGGGTAAGGTTCATGGCCTGTCCTCTTGCATACGTGTGGCAATGATAACGGCTGCAGCCAATGCTGCGAGGCTGGCAATACTAAAGGTCAACGTCGGCCCGAGGGCATTCCAGCTGTAACCGGAATACAACGCGCCCAGCGCGCCGCCAGTGCCGGCCAGCGCGGCGTACAACGCCTGACCCTGACCTTGTTGACGAGCGCCGAAGCTACGTTGCACGAAATGGATGGCAGCCGCGTGAAAGCTGCCGAAAGTGGCCGCGTGCAGCACTTGAGCAAACAGCAGCACCCACAGAAATTCAGCAAAGGAGCCGAGCAACAGCCAGCGCAATGCCGCCAACAGGAAACTTGCCATCAACACTCGGCGCACCGAGAAACGCGCCAGAATCTTGCTCATGGCCAGGAACATCAGCACTTCAGCGACCACGCCCAAGGCCCAGAGCATGCCAATCAAGCCACGGGTATAACCCAGTCGCTCAAGGTGCAGGGTCAGGAAGGTGTAATACGGTCCATGACTCATCTGCATCAGCGCCACGCAGGCATAAAACGCCAACACGCCGGGGCTGCGCAATTGCTTGAGAAACCCCTCGCCCGCCAGACGGTTGCCCTGGGCTGGCTGGGCATTCGGCACCCAGGCGCTGCTGACGACAATCCCGGCCATGATCACCACCAGTGTCACCGGATAGATGTCCAGACTCAGCCATTCGAACAAGCGCCCAAGAACGACCACTGTGATGATAAAACCGATGGAACCCCATAAACGGATCTGACTGTAACGCGAGGCCTGCCCATTCAAGTGCGCCAGGGTGATGACCTCAAATTGCGGCAACACCGCGTGCCAGAAGAACGCATGCAGGGCCATGACCATCGCCAGCCAGGCATAGCTTTTGCTGACGAAAATCAGTGAGAAGGTCAACAGCGTGCAGACCGCACCAAAGCGCACGATCGCCAGTCGGCGTCCGGTGTAGTCACCGAGCCAGCCCCAGATATTCGGCGCCACGCAGCGCATCAGCATCGGGATCGCCACCAGCTCACCAATGCGCGCACTGGAAAAGCCCAGATGATCGAAATACAGCGCCAGAAATGGCGCCGTCGAACCGAGCAAGGCGAAATAGAACAGATAGAAACTGGATAGCCGCCAGTATGGAAGCGCCGCCACGGCCATCAAGCCGTGGTGACTGGCTGGGCGCCCCGTGCCATTACAGCTGGCCCAGCACCGGTGTGCTCACGCGCACGTCCGCGTTCTGCCCGCGATTGCGCAGCAGGTGGTCCATCAGCACGATGGCCATCATCGCTTCGGCGATGGGTGTGGCGCGGATGCCGACGCACGGGTCGTGGCGGCCTTTGGTGATGACGTCCACCGGGTTGCCGTGTACATCAATGGAGCGGCCCGGCGTGGTGATGCTCGAGGTCGGTTTGAGAGCCAGGTGCGCCACGATCGGCTGACCCGACGAGATGCCACCAAGAATGCCGCCAGCGTTGTTGCTGAGGAATCCTTCCGGTGTCATCTCGTCACGGTGCTCCGTGCCACGCTGGGCAACGCTGGCGAAACCGGCGCCGATTTCCACACCCTTGACCGCATTGATGCTCATCAGCGCATGGGCCAGTTCGGCATCGAGGCGATCGAAAATCGGCTCGCCCAGACCCGGCATCACACCTTCGGCAACCACGGTGATCTTCGCGCCGACCGAGTCCTGATCACGGCGCAGTTGGTCCATGTAGGCTTCCAGCTCCGGCACTTTGTCCGGATCGGGGCTGAAGAAGGCGTTCTCTTCCACCGAGTCCCAGGTCTTGAACGGGATTTCGATCGGGCCCAACTGGCTCATGTAGCCGCGGATAACGATGCCCTGGCTCGCCAGGAACTTCTTCGCAATCGCGCCGGCTGCCACGCGCATGGCGGTTTCCCGCGCCGAGCTGCGACCACCGCCGCGATAATCGCGTTCGCCGTATTTGTGGTGGTAGGTGTAGTCGGCGTGGGCCGGACGGAACAGATCCTTGATCGCCGAGTAGTCCTTGGACTTCTGGTCGGTGTTGCGAATCAGCAGACCGATCGGGCAACCGGTCGTGCGGCCTTCGAAAACCCCGGAGAGGATTTCGACTTCGTCGGCTTCCTGGCGCTGGGTGGTGTGGCGGCTGGTGCCGGGCTTGCGCCGGTCCAGATCGCGCTGCAGGTCGTCCAGCGACAGCTCAAGGCCCGGCGGGCAGCCGTCGACAATGGCGACCAACGCCGGACCATGGCTTTCGCCAGCGGTGGTGACAGTGAACAGCTTGCCGTAGGTATTGCCGGACATGCAGGGCGCTCCGCGAAATCAGCTTAAAAAACGTAGGGTCTGTTGACGTTTGGTGACGAACCGCGTTGCTGTGCCAACGTGTGCGAGGCAAGGC
Source organism: Pseudomonas sp. H11T01 (assembly GCF_048515765.1). Lineage (NCBI taxonomy): Bacteria > Pseudomonadati > Pseudomonadota > Gammaproteobacteria > Pseudomonadales > Pseudomonadaceae > Pseudomonas > Pseudomonas sp. H11T01. Next base: position 104,449 of record NZ_JBLYED010000004.1, read on the forward strand.
GCGGGATGCCGCCAATGGTTGTTCCCTTGGCAAATCCCGCAACGCAGCCTCGCGCAAGTTGGCGCGCAACCCGAAGGGACGGGGCCCACTTGGCGCAGGGCTGCGTTGCTCGGAACTTATTTGGAACAACCAAACCACGTTCCTCGCGCCTTGCCCTGCGCCAAGTGGGCCGCCGTCGCGGTCGTCACCAAACGTCAACAGACCCTAGCCTGAATAACTAAGCGCGTCAGTATACGCACGCTGCCAAAGTAGTTCATCCTTGAACCTTATCGGTGCCCGTGAGTCAAACCTGCACCTTGTTCATAATGGCGTGATGATGCTGCGAGTTCTTGCCTTGAGCCTTACCCTGTTTACCGGCTTCGTCCAGGCCTCCGTCTTGCAACGCCCGATCAGCCTGGACACCGGCAGCGGCGAGTTGTACGGCTCGTTGTTGCTGCCCAAATCCGACACACCGGTGCCGGTGGTATTGATCGTCTCCGGCTCCGGCCCCACTGATCGCGACGGCAACAACCCCGAAGGCGGACGCAATGACAGCCTCAAGCGCCTGGCCTGGGTGCTGGCCAAACACAACATCGCCAGCGTGCGCTATGACAAACGCGGTGTGGCCGCCAGCCTCGCGGCCACCCCAGACGAACGCAATCTGACGCTGGATGCCTACGTGGCCGACGCCGTGGCCTGGGGCCAGAAGCTCAAGGCCGATCCACGCTTCGGCCCCTTGATCCTTCTCGGACACAGCGAAGGCGCACTGATCGCCAGTCTTGCAGCTCCGACAGTGGAGGCTGGCGCAGTGATCTCCGTCTCCGGCAGCGCCCGCCCAATCGACGAGGTGTTGCGTCAGCAGCTGAGCTATCGCCTGCCACCACCGTTGGTGCTGCGCAGTAATCAACTGCTCGACAGCCTCAAGGCCGGCCATGTTGACGAGGATGTGCCGCCGCAGCTGCAAGTGATTTTCCGCCCCAGCGTGCAACCGTATCTGATCACACTGTTTCGCCAGGACCCGGCAGCAGCCTTCGGCAAACTGAAAATGCCAGCCTTGATCATTCAGGGCGGCAACGACATTCAGGTCGGCGTCGGCGACGCAAAAATGCTCAAGGCGGCCAAACCGGATGCCGAACTGGCGCTGATCGAAGGCATGAACCACGTCATGCGCATCGTACCCAACGACATCAAGCGCCAACTGGCGTCCTACAAAGACCCGCAACTGCCACTGGCCGCCGAGCTGGGCGCGCACATCTTGAGTTTTATTGAAGGACTTCGTGCCAGTTAAGCGGCTTTTACCCTCCAGTCCTGAAAAAAACGGCCGATAAGCCTTTGCCAACAGTTCACTTGCTGTCGGCAAGCAGCGCTTGGACAGGATCTCGCCGTTATGACTGATACCCAGAATTCACCCGAAACCGCAGCCGACGAAACCGCCCCCGACGTGGTCGAGCTGCCGTGGGCGGACGTCCATGCCGAGCACCACAAGATGCTCCGTCTGGCGCAGCTGCAAACCGATCGTGCCACGGGCGGGCGACCCTTGCGCTTTGTCGAGTTCGGTTATGCCGAGCGCAACAACAAGGATCGCAGCCTGCTGCGCATGAGTATCCAGCTGCCGAACCAGCGGGTACGCAAAGAGCAGAACCACCTGGACGTATGGGTCGATCACGCCACTCATCGGGTGCATTTCGGCCCTGAAAGCGGCTTGCAAATCGAGCCATTGAACCGTGGAATTGGCCGTTTTCTGTTGGCGCAGGGGATCACCTGGGCACAGAAAAAGTGGTCGCACTACCGCGTCGACGGCTTCGATCTGGCGAACAAGGACGCCCTCAACGAAGACACACGCCTGCGCCGCGATCACGTTCTGCGCTCCCATGGTCTGAATGTGGTTTACGCCGATGCCCAACACTTGAAGGGCAGCGTGAAAGACCTGCAAGTGGGTGAGTTGCGGGCTGGCTGGAACACTGAAAAGCTGCAGTTCGTGGAAATCCTCGAAGCCGCACAGATGCTCCAGCAAGCCGAGCAAAACCTGGCGGAACAGGAAGTCAAACTGCGCCAACAGGAAGAAAAGGTCACCAAGTTCAAGCGCGAAGACATCGGATTACGCTTCACCATCACCTGCCTGGTAGCGTTCTCGGTGTTCCAGGCCGGGTTGTTGATCTGGATTGCTACGCACCGTTAAGTGCTCAACGTTTATGAAAAGGCGGACACTCGTGTTTGAGCTTGTGCCAGAGGAATTCGATCCGGCTCAGCTCCGAGGGAGTGCGGTGGCAAGAAGTACAGGGTTAGCCTTTCGAACTCCGGGAGCTGGAACGGTGCATGTAGCGCTTTCGCCGCGTGAATGGAGGGCGCTGTACGATTAATCCAGGCTTTTATGTGCAATTGCGAGAACCAGAAGCACCAAGCCTAACGCCATGAAAGTTATTAGTGGCAGTCTTATCCAGCGTCGAAGGTGAGGAGGAAAGTTATCGATATCATCTTGATTCACATCGCCCACTCTAACATTCTTGGGCGAATGTAATGCGCCACTTATAGTGGTCAGTCGATTGACACGTCCTCGTAAACCATTGCCTGTGAATTGCTGGTGTCGAGAGATAAACAAGCAGCGGCTAAGATTCTTTTCTATTTCGTCGATTTTAAAAAAAGCGACATACATATAGACGCAAGCGCACAAAACCATCAGCCCTAAGCACAAAGCCATTCCCTTTATTAACATCCATTCAGCTTGAGTGGTACTTGACGGTTTCCAGCCGAATAGAACCATTATAAAAAAAAGGGCAAAAAATCCCACCCCACCAATAAACGTCAATTGATCGGCTATTTTTATCCAGCGGCGTAAGTTTTCAGGGAAATTTTCTATGTCTTCCGGGTCAGCCCTACCGTCTTGGAGATAAATGCTTGGATTGCTCAGAATGGAACTGACAGTGTTCAGTATGTAGAAGCGACCTTGAGGTGTGTTCCTCATCATTGATTTGAGCACATTTATGCCTTGGCAACGGTCAAGACACTTGAGGATTTTCTCCATTTTAAAAAAAACCATGTATAGCGAAACGCCTAACCCCAAGAGTACTAGGGCAAGTGCCGAAAGACAAAAAACAATAAAAACCCAATTTCCCATGATGGAGACTCAGTAGTCTAATTAATAGATTGCGTAATGTTGAGGTGGTAAAAAGTTTAGGGTGGTCTGTTTATCTTGTCTCCTTGTAAACCAATTCGCCAACAATCTCGCCAAGTGTTTCTACTGCTTTTCCTCCTGTAGCAGATCCCACACCTACGATAACCAATCCACAGACAAGGCCGCCCACACCACCTGCAGCAGTGAAAGCTGGGCATATAACAGCTGCAGCTTTAATACCCGCCGCTCCTCCGGCCCACCCACCCGCAAGAGCTCCAGTAAACTTCCCTCCTTCCGTGAACTTCACTTCTTGGCATTCCTCTTCTCGCCCCACACGGCAGGTTTCCTGCACGTTCATCACCGAGGCTGTGGCGCCAAGACCTATGCCGACCACCCCACCTGCCTTGATGTACTTGGCGGCTCTACTTACCCCATCAATATGAGTCGCATACCCCGGTATCTGCCCCGGTGCTCCGGCCTTGTCCCAATGATGAATCAGGCTACGACTGGAGATACCAAGGGCGGTTTTCAGTTTGGGGTGGTCGGGTAGGCCGATGCTTTTGCGTACCAGTGGACCGAGGCTGTTATCCAGTTGTGAGAGTAGGCGTTTGCGTTCGGCGAAAAATTCCGCTGTTTGCAGATGGCCGTGTTGTTGATAGGTGCGTTGATGCAGGCTTTCCAGGTTAACAAGGGTGTCTTGCATGGTGACGAGGTGCCGGGCAAACATGGTTTCGCCAATACCAACAGCGGTTGAGCCGTGGGTCACGAAGGACTCGATCACACCATGTTGTTGCACCATGAAGGCGGCTTCTTCATCGGTGAGGTCTTGCAGCGCGGCATCGACAGCGGCGGCTGCCTGTTTGAGGTGTGCGACTTCGGGGTAGCAGAGGCGATAGTCGGGGTCGGCCAGGATGACCATTTGGCCGGGTTTGAGTTGTGGCCCCAAGTGTGAGTTGAAGCTGAGGAACTGTTTGGCCCTGACCGAGAACGGGTCATTGAAAAAGCTGGCTTGCAGTTCGTTCCGGCTCATCGGCCGTTGCACGATATGAAAGCCCGACGGAGCACCTTCCTAGCGAACCTTCACCGGTTCGATGGATTTCATGAAGGCCTGCCGAGCCCGGGCTTCGGCTGCGGCTTTTTCAAAAGGCGCCCAGTCGAAGGCATGGGCTTGTGGCTTGAGCAGCAGCCATTCGCCGCTTTTGACTGCATCGAGCACTTCGCCGTCAAAGTTGAGCAGCAAGGTGTCACGAAGTCCCTGGAGGCCTTCGATGTCTTGCAGGCCTTCGAGTGCCTGTTCTACCCATGGCAGCGCTTCGCGGGCGCTATAGGAAAAAGGGCGGTATTGAGGAAGGTCATTGCGATGAATCAGTTTCATTTTGGGCAGGCCTCACTATGGTTCAGTCGCGCCATTGATCTATGCCGGTGGTCCCGCAGACTTCGTGAGTCCAGGTAATTCGGCGATAGGCGAAGTGCACTGTTTCCATGAGGGTGTATTCCGCCTTGTCGGGGTCCTGACAATGGGGCATGACGATTTCTGCATGAGTGATGACCGCTTCATCCAGTGTCATCGTGTAGTAGTGCTCCTGCCCTCCCTGGGCTGACGTGCGATAAAACTCCACGCGACAGCAGGTCAAGGGCTCACCGTTGAACAGCGCGATATTGATCAGTGGTGATGATTTGTCGATCACCTTGGTGACCATCAACGGCCCGTGTTGCCTGCGGCCGGACTGGGCACCTGGTGGGACAAACACGACATGCTTGAAGGCCTGAACCAATATCTGATCTTCATGACCTTCTTGATAGCTGTTGCCGACCGATTCCTTGGTGAACGCTCCGGCGGTGATAAGGCCCTGATGGGCGCCTTCGATGGTCATGTAGGCGGGTGTTGGCATTTGGCTTCTCCGTTGCCATGGGTGATGAACATTTAAAGCGCGGAGCAACGGCGACTTTTAAATGAGCTCACTGTTATAGCAACGTCGAATCGGTTTGTTCTGGGGCGCAGAGGAATAGGGACGTAGCCCTCAACAATTGGAGAAAACTCTTACGGGATTGCTCAAGCATTGTTGTCGACGCTATCAACAACTGATCGGCAGGAGCCTTCGACAACGCCGAAGGCTCCGACAACCCGCCTCGAATCAGCGCGTTTTACGGAACACAAACACCAACCCGACGATGATCAACAGCATGCCGAGCATGCTCAACGTCGCCAGTGTGTTGCCGAAAAACAGATAGTCCATCACCGCCGTCACCGCTGGCACCAGATAGAACAGACTGGTGACATTCACCAGATTGCCCCGGGCGATCAAGCGATAGAGCAACAGGGTCGCCAGCACCGAAACCACCAGCCCCATCCATAACACCGGCACGATAAAACCCGTGTCGTGTTCAAAGTGGAACGGCTGGAACGGCACAAACACCCCACACAGCAGCAGTCCGGCCAGGTATTGCACCGGCAGCGTGCCCAACGGGTTATCGGTGATGCGTTTCTGCATGATCGCGCCAAACGTCATGCTCGCCAGCGCCAGCAAACCGAAAAGCATCCCGGCCAGGGACATTCCCGCCAAACCAATGCCTTGGTAAACCACCATGACCAGACCCGCTAACCCAAGCGCCAGACCGAAGATCCGGCTCCAGGAACGCTGACGCTCCATCAGCACCACGGTGAGGATCGGTTGTACGCCCATGATGGTGGCCATCACCCCGGGGGTGACCTTCAAATCGAGGGCCAGTAGATAGAAAATCTGATACGCCCCCAGCAACACCACACCGGTGGCTGCCGCATAGAGCATCGGTTTGCCGCCACGGGGCAGTTTCAGCTTGAGCAACGGCATCAACAACACCAGCCCGAACAGCGCAATGGCGAAGCGGATCAGCAGGAAGGCAAAGGGTGAGGCGTGAGCCAGCCCCCATTTAGAGAAGATCGCCCCGCTACTCCAGAGCAGGACGAACAGGCTCGTCGAGGCTGCCGCAAGCGCGGACTTTTTCGAAAGGACAAACATGGATACCACCTGTAATCAGGCAAAAAAGCCAACTCAGCAAAGGCTGAAGTTCAGTAGTTTTTTTCAGGCGGGCACAGGGAACAGCAAACGAAGCTGGTCAGCCCTGAATGCCAACGCCTGGCGGTGATACGACTGCGCACACCGGCGTGCTACTGACAGGTGGGGGGTAATGACTGATCTGCGCAGGCTGCTGATCCCCGCACGGCACGACGCCAGCGTTGACCGCTGAATCGACTACCGTGTTGATGAGGGAAGCTGGCATGGGCTGATCTTTTTTGAGGAGAGACATCAGGTGGGTTGTATAACGCACCGAGCGCCGACTATAACCAGCGCCCGATACCTATTGCAACGACTTGCAACGACTTAGCCAAACAACCAGTAACCCAGTAATGTCAGTACGACAACCGCCAACACTGGCCGCAGGATGCGATAGAGCTTCGGATTACGGCGTTTCCACTGTTTGACCACACCACTGAAGCGGTCACTGGAATTCTTGCTCCAGGCATAGGCCTGGTTGATGCCGCCGACGCGTTCGTCGTCGAGGTTCTGTGGTGCAGTGGCGCGGCCCAGCAAACCACTGACCCAACGGTTGATACGGGTCATGAGGCGGTTGCTCAGCGGGCGCTCGATGTCACAGAACAGGATCACGCGGGTCTTTTCGGTTTCGTTTTTGACCCAGTGCACATAGGTCTCGTCGAACATCACGTCTTCGCCATCGCGCCAGGCGTAGACCTGACCGTCGACAAAAATACGGCAATCGTCAGAGTTCGGTGTCGACAGCCCCAGATGATAACGCAGGGAACCGGCGAACGGATCGCGGTGCGGGTTGAGGTGGCTGCCGCCCGGCAGCAAGGCGAACATCGCGCCTTTTACATTGGGAATACTGCTGACCAGCGCCACGGTTTTCGGGCAGAGCACCTCGGCCGACGGCAATGGCTTGTCGTACCACTTGAGGTAAAAACGCTTCCAGCCCTTTTTGAAGAACGAGCCAAAACCGGCATCGTTGTTCTTCTCGGCGGCGCGGATGTAGCCCTCGTCGAACAAGTGCATGGCTTCGTCGCGGATGACTTCCCAGTTGTCTTTGAGCACATCCAGTTCAGGGAACTTGCTGCGATCCAGGTAGGGTTTGGACGGCACGCCGGAGAACAGGTACATCAAGGCGTTGTAGGGAGCGAACAGTGCGGAATGGTTGACGAACTGACGCAATACCGGCAGACGCGCCTTGCCGCGCAAATGCACATAGAGCGTGCTGCCCAGGAACAGCAGCAATATCGACGCCTTGGCGGCAAAGGAAAAGGTCATGCAACAACTCCTTGATAATAGGCAACTCTGCGCGATGTCATTTACCCCACATGGCAGCCGGCCATGATAAACACTACCGGCCTCGGGAAAAACCCGCCTGACTCAACATTCAGTATTAAGGGATACGCAATAAAGCACTTATTAACATAAGGCGGCTGAACAGGGGCTGATGTGGATCAGCACAACAGTCCGCAGATCGTTCCCACGCTCCTGCGTGGGGATGCAGCCCGTGACGCTCCGCGTCAAAGCGGACGCAGAGCGTCCAGTGAGGCATTCCCACGCAGAGCGTGGGAACGATCATCTATCGATCTGACGCCTTACTGCTGATTCTCCTGCTCAGTAAACAAATCGCTGAACAACATGCTCGACAGGTAACGCTCACCCGAGTCCGGCAGAATCACCACAATAGTCTTGCCCTGCATTTCCGGAGTTTCGGCCAGACGCACGGCGACGGCCATGGCTGCGCCACCGGAAATACCGCTCAGAATCCCCTCTTCCTGCATTAGCCGCAGGGCCATCGCCTTGGATTCTTCATCGCTGACCAATTCAACCCGGTCGACCATCGACAGATCGAGGTTTTTCGGCACAAACCCGGCGCCAATGCCCTGAATCTTGTGCGGGCTCGGCTTGATCTCTTCCCCGGCCAGCGCCTGGGTGATCACCGGCGAGACGATCGGCTCCACCGCAACCGACAGAATCGGCTTGCCCTTGGTGTTTTTGATGTAGCGCGACACACCAGTAATGGTCCCACCCGTGCCCACACCCGCCACTAGCACGTCCACCGCACCGTCGGTGTCATTCCAGATTTCCGGGCCGGTGGTTTTTTCATGGATAGCCGGGTTGGCCGGGTTATCGAACTGCTGCGGCATGAAGTACTGGGCCGGATTGCTGGCGGCGATTTCCTCAGCTTTCTCGATCGCACCTTTCATGCCTTTGGCGGGTTCAGTCAGCACCAATTCGGCACCCAGTGCCTTGAGGACTTTGCGCCGTTCGATGCTCATGGATGCCGGCATGGTCAGTACCAACTTGTACCCTCGGGCAGCCGCGACGAACGCCAGGCCAATGCCGGTATTACCCGAGGTCGGCTCGATGATGGTCATGCCAGGCTTGAGCTTGCCGGTGCTTTCGGCGTCCCAGATCATGCTCGCGCCAATCCGGCACTTGACCGAATACCCAGGGTTACGCCCTTCGGTCTTGGCCAGAATCGTAACGCCACGAGGGGCAATGCGGTTGATCTGTATCAACGGCGTATTGCCTATGGAATGGGCGTTGTCAACAAAAATGCGGCTCATGGCTGGGTCCTTGTACAGCATTGAATAAGCCTTCAAGGGTAAGCCTCGTGCTCATGAGCGTCCAGTCGGTCGAACGACTGTCATGCAGAGCAGTCAATGGCTTTATATGGCCGGAGATTGAATACCATGAAGCGTCGATACAGTTGGCCCCTGTGGACTCTGGCCGGCATCGTCGTGCTGCTGGTCGCGCTGGACATCGCTCTGCCCTACCTGGTTCGCGACTACTTGAACGACAAGCTGGCGGATATGGGCGACTACCGCGGCCAGGTCACCGACGTCGACGTGGCGCTGTGGCGCGGTGCCTACCGGATTAACGGGCTGAAGATCGTCAAGGTCGACGGCAAGGTGCCGGTGCCCTTCGTCAATGCGCCGTTGATCGACCTTTCAGTCAGTTGGCATTCGCTCTGGTACAACCACGCGGTGGTGGCCAAAGTCCTGTTCGTTAAACCGGAGCTGAACTTCGTCGACGGCGGTGCCAACAAGCAGGCCTCGCAAACCGGCCAAGGTACCAACTGGCGGGCACAATTGAGCAAGCTGGTGCCCATCACGCTGAACGAAGTACGCATCAATAACGGGCGAATTGCTTTCCACAATTTCAACTCGAAACCGCCGGTCAACATGGATGCCACTCAAGTCAACGCCAGCGTGTACAACCTGACCAATGTGGTCGACGTCAAAGGTAAACGTGACGCCCGCTTCGAAGGTAAAGCTCTGCTGCTTGGGCATGCACCGCTGGAAACCACGGCCACCTTCGACCCGCTGAGCAACTTCGAAGACTTCGAATTCCGCCTGCGTGCCAAGGATATTGAACTCAGACGCATGAACGACTTCGCCTCGGCCTACGGCAAGTTCGATTTCAATGCAGGCTCCGGTGACGTGGTGATAGAGGCCCAAGCCAAAAAAGGCCAACTCACGGGCTATATCAAACCGCTGTTAAGGAACGTCGAGGTGTTCAATTGGCAGCAGGACGTCGAAAACAAGAACAAAAGCATCTTCCGTTCCGTGTGGGAAGCCTTGGTCGGCACCAGTGAAACGGTGCTCAAGAACCAAAGAAAAAACCAGTTCGCCACCCGCGTCGAGCTCAGCGGCAGCGTTCACCAGCGAGATACCAGCGCGTTCCAGGCGTTTTTGCAGATCTTGCGTAACGGCTTCATCCAGGCGTTCAACGCCAATTATGAGCAACCCAAACCGTCGCCTGGCTAATCTTTGAGGGTCACTTGATAACGGCCGGTTTTTTCGGCCCGCCCTGACTGAGTCAACATGTGACGCTCCATTCAGAGACTGAATGGGGCGTCTGCGTTCACAGTCGACCGGGCGCCGCGTTATAGTCGGACATGTTTTTTATTTCGCCCGCCCTGCTTTGCTCAGGTTGGCGTTACCGTTCGAGGAATTGCAGATGAAGTTCGAAGGCACCCGCGCATACGTCGCCACCGATGACCTGAAGCTGGCGGTCAACGCCGCCATCACGCTGGAGCGGCCTTTGCTGGTCAAAGGCGAGCCCGGCACCGGCAAAACCATGCTCGCCGAGCAAATGGCCGAGTCCTTCGGCGCGCGGTTGATCACCTGGCACATCAAGTCCACCACCAAGGCTCACCAAGGCCTCTACGAGTACGACGCGGTCAGCCGTCTGCGTGACTCGCAGCTGGGCGTGGACAAGGTCCATGACGTTCGTAACTACCTGAAAAAGGGCAAGCTCTGGGAAGCCTTCGAGTCCGAGGAGCGGGTGGTTCTGCTGATCGACGAGATCGACAAGGCCGACATCGAATTCCCTAACGACCTGCTGCAAGAACTCGACAAGATGGAGTTCTACGTTTACGAGATCGACGAAACAATCAAAGCCAAAAAACGCCCGATCATCATCATTACCTCCAACAACGAGAAAGAGCTGCCGGACGCCTTCCTGCGCCGCTGCTTCTTCCACTACATCGCTTTCCCTGACCGCGTCACCCTGCAAAAAATCGTCGACGTGCACTACCCGGACATCAAGAAAGATCTGGTCAGCGAAGCGCTGGACGTGTTCTTCGACGTGCGCAAGGTGCCGGGTCTGAAGAAGAAGCCGTCAACCTCCGAACTGGTGGACTGGCTGAAACTGCTGATGGCCGACAACATTGGCGAAGCGGTGCTGCGTGAGCGCGATCCAACCAAGGCGATCCCGCCACTGGCAGGCGCCTTGGTGAAGAACGAGCAGGACGTGCAATTGCTTGAGCGTCTGGCGTTCATGAGCCGCCGCGGCACTCGCTGATACTTCTTTTTTACGATCTCAAGGGCGACAGCCATGCTGCTCAACCTGTTCAATGAAATGCGCGCGGCCAAGGTGCCGGTTTCGGTACGCGAACTGCTCGACCTGATCAACGCGCTGAAACAGCGGGTGATCTTCGCCGACATGGACGAGTTCTATTACCTCGCCCGGGCGATTCTGGTGAAGGACGAACGGCATTTCGACAAGTTCGACCGGGCGTTCGGCGCCTACTTCAATGGCCTGGAAAAGCTCGACGATCATCTTCAGGCGTTGATCCCCGAAGACTGGCTGCGCAAGGAATTCGAGCGTTCCCTGAGCGACGAAGAGCGTGCACAGATCCAGTCCCTGGGTGGCCTGGACAAGCTGATTGAAGAGTTCAAGAAGCGCCTCGAAGAGCAAAAGGAACGTCACGCCGGTGGCAACAAATGGATCGGCACCGGCGGCACCAGTCCGTTCGGCTCCGGCGGTTTCAACCCGGAAGGCATTCGGGTTGGCGATGCTGGCAAACGTCAGGGCAAAGCTGTCAAGGTCTGGGATCAGCGCGAGTACAAGAACCTCGACGATTCGGTCGAACTCGGTACGCGCAACATCAAGATCGCCCTGCGTCGTCTGCGCAAATTCGCTCGCCAGGGCGCAGCGGAAGAACTGGATATCGACGGCACCATCGACCACACCGCTCGCGATGCGGGGTTGCTGAACATTCAGATGCGTCCAGAGCGTCGAAACACCATCAAGCTGTTGCTGCTGTTCGACATCGGCGGCTCGATGGACGCCCATGTGAAGATTTGCGAGGAGCTGTTTTCGGCCTGCAAAACCGAGTTCAAGCATCTGGAGTATTTCTATTTCCACAACTTCATTTATGAATCGGTGTGGAAGAACAATATGCGTCGCGGCTCCGAACAGACGTCGACCCAGGATTTGCTGCACAAGTACGGCGCTGACTATAAAGTGATCTTCATCGGCGACGCCGCCATGGCGCCCTACGAAATCACCCAGGCCGGTGGCAGCGTCGAGCACTGGAACGAAGAAGCCGGTTATGTGTGGATGCAGCGTTTCAAGGAGAAGTACAAGAAGCTCATCTGGATCAACCCGTACCCGAAAGACACCTGGGGCTACACCGCTTCGACCAACATCGTGCGTGACCTGGTTGAAGATCAGATGTTTCCGTTGACGTTGCGTGGGCTGGAAGAAGGGATGCGGTTCCTCTCGAAATGATCGCTCCCATGCTCTGCGTGAGAATGCCGCCCGGGACGCTCCGCGTCCCAGTGACGCAGAGCGTCATAGGATGCATTCCCACGCGGGAGCGTGGGAACGATCAGTTGCCTACCTAAACCTGCGCAAATACCCAACCTGCTGCTGATGCGCCGTCTCCTGCACCACCGGCGCCAAGCGTACCTGCGCCCCTGGCAAACATTGCGCCAGCCGCGCCAGCGCCAAGGGTGTCAACGCTCCCAACCGTGGATAACCGCCAATGGTCTGCCGGTCATTGAGCAACACGATCGGCTGCCCATCCGGCGGCACCTGAATGGCGCCCAGCGGGATGCCTTCGGAAATCATCGGTTTACCCTGATACTCCAACACCGGCCCCAGCAGACGAATACCCATGCGATCAGCCCGACTGTCGACAGTCCAGGCGTTATTGAACGCATCGAACAGACTTTGCCCACTGAACTCACCGATCTGCGCACCGAGCACCACGTCCAGTGGCGAGCGCTGCTTGAAGTCCGGAATCAGTTCGCGAGGCAGTTCGCGCACATTAACCGCTGGCCGCAGGTAACTCAGCTCATCGCCTTTGGCCAACGCCCGCCCAAAACCATCAAGGCCGCCAAGTTCTTCACGCACCACCGTGGCACAACTGCCCAACACCATTGACGCAGCGAAACCACCGGGTGCGGCGAGATAGCCTCGAGCCCCCAGCAGCGGCTGAGTGAACTGCAGGCGTTGGCCCTTCTTCAGACTGAAACTGCGCCACGGAGCGAGAGGCTGACCGTCGAGTTGTGCGCCAAGATCCGCCCCCGCCAGCGCCAGGCAGCAATCGTCCTGCGCCACCAGCGTGAAGCCGCCGAGGGTCACTTCGATCACCGCCGCATCCAGCGAATTGCCCAGCAGCCAATTGGCCCAGGACATCGACACCCAGTCCAGCGCGCCGCCCTGAGTCACGCCCAGATGTCGCACGCCGAACCGCCCGGCGTCCTGCAGCAGGCACAGCGGGGTGCTGGCTTCAATTAATAGACGGCTCATGCCACGTTCTCCATCGGCGTGTCATCACCGCCCAGGTTGATGAATTCGGCATGGCTGACGGCCTCGAAACGCACCGTGTCGCCCGGTTGCATCAGGCTATAGCCGTCGCGCTCTCGGTCGAAGAGCCTGCTCGGTGTCCGCCCGATCAAGTTCCAGCCGCCCGGCGATACCACCGGATAGGCCGCGGTCTGGCGCTCGGCGATTCCCACACTGCCGGCCGCCACGCGCTTGCGCGGCGTACTCAAACGCGGTGCGGCCAGCGCCTCTTCCACCAGGCCCATAAAGGCAAAACCCGGCGCAAAGCCCAAGGCGAACACCTGATACTCACGCTCGCTGTGGCGACGAATGACCTCGTCAACCGCCAAACCGCTGCGCCGGGACAACAGATTCAACTCCGGCCCGACACTCAGGTCATACCAGACCGGCAGCACATGACACCGGCCTCCTGCCTGTGGATTCGGCGCCAGGTCGGTCAAGGCCTCGGCAATCAGTTCGCGGGCCTGGGCCGGCGTCAGCGCAGTCAGATCGTAATGCACCATCAAGGTCGTGTAGGACGGCACCAGATCGATCAGTTGCTCGGCGAACCCGCTGCGCAACCGTTCGCTGGCGGCGAGCATCCAAGGCATGTTGTCCTCGGCAATAACGTCGAACAGCCGCACCATCAGACAGTCGATTGCAACCACTTCAACCCGTGGCTTCATGGTTGAGTCTGCTGTTTCAAGGCCTCGCGGATACGCCGTACCGCAGCGACCGAACTGGCGTTGTCGCCATGTACACACAGGGTGTTGGCCTGCAGATGTAAGGCGCTGCCATCGCTGGCGATCAGGTGGTCACCACGGGCGATGATCAGCGCCTGTTCGATGATCTTCTCGGGATCGTGATGCACCGCCCCCGGCAACTGCCGCGATACCAATCGCCCGGCACTGTCATAAGCGCGATCAGCGAAGGCCTCGAACCACAACGACACACCGTACTCATCGCCCAAGGCTTGAGCTGCACTGTTGTCGCGAGTCGCCATCAGCATCAATGGCAGTTGTCGGTCATAAGCGGCCACGGCCTGGATCACCGCACGTAGCTGCTCAGGGTTGGCCATCATGTCGTTGTACATCGCGCCGTGGGGTTTGACGTAACTCACGCGGCTGCCCTGGGCCCGGCAAATGCCATCGAGGGCGCCGATCTGATAGTGCAGCAGGTCCTGAATTTCCTGCGGGGTGCAGGCCATGGAGCGGCGACCGAAACCCACCAGATCCGGGTAGGCCGGGTGGGCGCCAATCTGTACGCCGTTGTCCAGCGCAAGACTGACCGTCTTGCGCATGATGCTCGGGTCACCGGCATGGAAACCGCAGGCGATGTTGGCGCAATCAATGAACGGCATGACCTCGGCGTCCAGACCCATGGTCCAGTTGCCAAAGCTTTCGCCGATGTCGCAGTTCAATAGCAGGCGGTTCACGGTGAACACTCCTGTAGGCTTTTGAATATTCTTGTGCGGGACCTTTCGTCAGCATCCCGCCGAGGTTATCAGTTACTGCGCTTCGAGTTGCTTGCCGCGGGTTTCCGGCAGACTCAGGGCCGCCAGGATCACCACGCCATAAGAGACTGCCGCAAACGCCCCAATCCCCATGCTCAACGGTACTTTCTGGCTGAGCAGGCCAATCAGCAGCGGAAAGAATGCCGCCAATGCCCGACCGATGTTGTAGCAGAAGCCTTGGCCCGAGCCACGAATCCGCGTCGGGAACAGCTCGGTCAGGAACGCGCCCATGCCGCTGAAAATCCCCGAGGCGAAGAACCCCAGCGGGAAGCCCAGCCAGAGCATCACGTCATTACTGACCTTCAGTTGGGTGTAGAGCAGGACGATGGTGAAGGAGCCGACCGCGAACAAAATAAAATTCTTTTTGCGACCGAGAATGTCGGTCAGATAAGCGCTGATCACATAGCCCACGTAGGAGCCAACAATCACCATCGCCAGATAACCGCCGGTGCCCAGCACACTCAGACCGCGCTCGTTCTTGAGGAAGGTCGGCAGCCACGAGGTGATTGCGTAGTAACCGCCCAGCGCACCAGTGGTCAGCAACGAAGCGCGCAACGTGGTGCTGAGGATGCCCGGAGCGAAGATCTCGTAGAACTTTGCCGGGTTGCTCGGTTCCTGCCGGGCCTTGGCCTCACGGTAGATTTCCGGGTCCTTGACCAGTCGACGGACGAAAATTACGAAGATCGCCGGCACGATGCCCAGCAGGAACAACGCACGCCAGGCATCTTCTGGCGGCAGCCACGAGAACAGCAACGCGTACAAAATCGCCGTCAGCCCCCAACCGAGCGCCCAACCGGATTGCACCATGCCAACCGCCTTGCCGCGATCCTTGGCCCGAATCACTTCACCCATCAGCACCGCGCCGGCGGTCCATTCACCGCCAAAGCCGAAGCCCATCAACGTGCGCGAAATCAGCAGTTGCTCATAGCTTTGGGCGAAGCCACAGAGGAAGGTGAAAAAGGCGAACCACAGAACCGTCAGTTGCAGCGTACGCACCCGGCCAATGCGATCTGAGAGAATCCCGGCGATCCAGCCGCCGATAGCCGAAGCGATCAGGGTGCTGGTGTGCATCAACCCGGCCTGACCGGTGGTGATACCCCACATGGCAATCAGCGTTGGCACGACGAAGCTGAGCATCTGCGTGTCCATGCCGTCCAGGCCATAGCCAATCTTGCAGCTCCAGAACGTCCGGCGTTCTTGCTTATTGATATTACGGTACCAGTCGAAGGGACCGGGGCGGCCTTCGGACTTGGCGACATCGAGGGTGTCGGGCGCACTCATGGCAAAAATCTCCACGCTAATTTTATTGGTATTGTTCTGAGTCCCGACGACGCTTATCGTGGGTTAGGCGCATTCTTCGGCGCAGGCGCCCTGCCCGTCCAACTAATAAAAACCACCCCAAGACATAAGAAAAAGTTGATCCCATGAATCTCAAGTTTCTCGAAACCTTCGTCTGGGTGGCCCGGCTCAAGAGCTTTCGCCTGACCGCGGAAAAACTCTTCACTACCCAGGCATCGATATCCAGCCGTATTGCCGTGCTCGAAGGCGAGCTGGGGGTGAAGCTGTTTCTGCGTGATTCGCGGGGTGTGAGTCTGACGCCGGAAGGCTTGAAGGTGCTCGACTACGCCGAGCAGATGATGGACACCATGCAGGCGCTCAAGCACTCGATCGAGACCAGTTCAAGCAAGGTCGGGCGGATTCGTATCGGTGTGATGGACACCGTGATCCATACCTGGCTGAGTCCGCTGGTGGCGGAAATGACGGACGCCTACCCCTTGGTAGAAATCGAACTGGTCGCCGATACCTCACTCAACCTCTGCGATCAGCTGCAAAAAGGCTTCCTCGATATGGTGCTGCAAACCGATCTGCTGCGCCAGGAAACCATCCGCAGCCTGGAGCTGGCGAGTCACCCCATCGGCTGGATCGCCGCCACTAATTCGATCTACAACCGCGAATACTCAGGCGTCACCGACCTTGCCCGCGAGCGGATCATCACCTACTCGAAAAACTCTCATCCCCATCAGGACGTGCTCAGCCTGATGCAAGCCAACGGCGTGATCGCGCCGCGACTTAACTGCGTGAATTCGGTGTCGGCGATCACCCGTTTGCTGCGCGACGGGTTCGGGATTGGCGCGTTGCCACCGGTGCTGGTCGCTGAGGAGTTGGCGCGAGGTGAACTGACCTTGCTGGCGATCGAACAACGCCCGCCGAATCTGCAAGTGGTGGTGTCGTGGCGGGTCGGGGTGGAGTTGGTCGAAGAGATTGTGGTGTTGTGTCAGAAGGTCTTGCGCAGCTATGCACAGAAGGTGGGTGAGGGATATATCGTGTTAGCGAGTTAGTCGATCGTTCCCACGCGTGTGGGAACGATCATTTTACAAACCCTTCAAATCCCGTTCTTCAATCGGCCGGCTCTGGCGCAGGCGTTTGCCGCCGAGCACCACCCAGTCGATCAGGCGAAACAGGCATTCCAGACCGAACGACAGCAGCAGCGCGCCGCCCATGCCCCAGCCCATGGCTTCGGGTGTCAGCAGGATCTGGTAGCTGTAGCCGTTCCAGGTTTCCTTGCGAATATCCGGGTCGGCGGCCAACGCCACTTGCAACGCGCGGATGTACCACGGGCCTTGCATGGCCTGGAATTGCTTATCGAGTGCCAGTTGGCGAGTGAGTAAGGTACTCAGACTGTCGGCATCGCTGCGAAATACCGGGTCCTCGCTGGCGCGGTAATGGGCGACCAACGCCTGCAAGTCGCCCTTGAAGAACTGTTGGGCCGTGCCCTGAAAGCCCTGAAGACCGGTCTGCGCCTCGATCAAGTGGGCTTCGACGCGCTTGGCGTAGTCGCTGATAAACCCCGGCACTTGCACGCCGACCAACAGGCCCGCCGCAAACAACACCAGACGCAAATAACTGAGCAGCATAGTGGACGTCCTTATTCGGTCTGACCCTGGCTGATGCATTCACCGCGTCGCCACAGGCTCCATTGGCCCGGGTTGTAGCGGGTCCAGGTCTCGTTTTCGGTCAAGGGCTCGGTGGCAATCACGGTCACCACGTCGTTGGGCGTGGTTTCTGCCTGGAAGTCGACGATCACATCGACATCCTTCAAGCGGGCCGGGCCGAATGGCGCGCGGCGAGTGATCTGCGCAAGCTTGGTCGAGCAATAGCAAAACAACCAGTCGCCATCGCTGAGCAGGCAATTGAACACGCCTTTGCTGCGGTATTCGGCGCAGGCGGCCACCAGGTCCGGCAGCAATTGCTCGACGTCCACTGGTTCAGGGAAGGCTTGGCGGACCCGGTTGAGTAAATCGCAAAACGCCGCTTCGCTGTCGGTATCGCCGATCGGCCGATAGAAACTGGCGACAGGCTGGAAGTCGGCCAATTGGCCGTTATGGGCGAAACACCAGTTTCGGCCCCACAACTCGCGAACAAACGGATGGGTATTGGACAAGCACACCTTGCCGACATTGGCCTGACGGATATGGCCAATCACGACTTCGCTTTTGATCGGATAACGTTGCACCAGCTGCGCCACTTCCGAATCGCAACTCGCCGCAGGATCCTGAAACAACCGCAAGCCTCGGCCTTCGTAGAACGCAATACCCCAACCGTCGCGGTGCGGACCGGTACGGCCACCGCGCTGCATCAGCCCGGTAAAACTGAACACGATATCGGTCGGTACATTGGCGCTCATGCCCAATAACTCACACATTCTCGGACTCTCGCTTCAATACCGGGGCGGGGTTACAAACGCGGTTCAACTCGCAAACGCTGGGGGTTGCTCGGAACGGGTGGACGGCCATAGCGATCATCACCGCCGGCACCACCGAAAGGTTGATCATCCTCGGGGTCCTGCGCTGACGCCGCTGCTTTCGCGGCAGCGGCCTGTTCCTTGCGAGCCTTGGAGGCGCGCTCGATCGGCCAGCGGATCAACACGAAAACCAGGTAAATGCCGAAGGCGATCATGCTGTACATGAACAAGTCAGAGACCGCACGCCAGACGTTGTTACCGACCTTAAACGCAAGGTCCAGTGCGGTAATGGCCACGGCCGGGGCGAATTTTTCCTTTACTGGGTCGATAATGGTCGGACTGAGCAGCAGCACCGCCATCAGTAAACGCAATGGCTCGCGCAGCCAGCGCCACATCCAGCGGGTCATGCGCACCCACACCAATAGGCAGCCTAAAGCGGCGAAGGCGTAAAAGCCCCAGGCGATCAGATAGTCGTTCTCGGTCATGGTGTCCATGGCAAGGCAGGCAAAGAGGCGCTTATGATAACGGCTTTTCGCATGTCAGGCTGCACCGCTGTCCGCGAACCTTTCTTTTGTACAACGTCCGAGAGCCATTCATGCCCCTACCCGCCAACGTTCTCGCAGCTCCCATCGCCCACAAGGCCGACGGCGCTGATCCTTATGCCTGGCTGCAGGACCGCGACAGTACGCCTGTGCTTGACTACCTCAAGGCTGAAAACCGCTATCAGGACGCCCAGCTCGCCGATCAGGCCGAACTGCGCGAAACCCTGTTCAAAGAAATCAAGGCCCGGATTCGCGAAACCGACTTGTCGCTGCCCTCGCCCTGGGGTCCGTACCTGTATTACACCCGCACTACGGCCGGTGATGAATACGCTCGGCACTACCGCTGCCCGCGCCCGGCCGATGACAGCCTGCAGGTCGATGAGCGCCAGGAGCAGCTGCTGCTCGACCCGAACGCGCTGGCCAATGGCGGCTTTTTCTCTCTGGGCGCCTTCAGCATCAGCCCGGACCACCAGCGTCTGGCCTATAGCCTGGACACCAGCGGCGAAGAAACCTACACCCTGTTCGTCAAGGAACTGTCCAACGGCAAACTCAGTGAACTGCCGTTCGAAAACTGCGACGGCAGCATGACCTGGGCCAACGACAGTCTGACGCTGTTCTTCGGCGAGCTGGACGACACCCATCGCCCGCACAAACTGTTCCGCTATCGTCTGGATGGCACGGCGGCAGAAGAGATATTCAATGAGCCGGACGGACGTTTCTTCCTGCATTGCTACCGCTCGAGCTCCGAACGTCAACTGATTCTGTCTCTGGGCAGCAAGACCACCAGCGAAGTCTGGGTGCTCGACGCCACGCAACCGCAGCAACCGTTTACCTGCCTGGCGCCACGGGTCGAAGGCCATGAATATGACGTCGACCACGGCAAGCTCGACGGGCAATGGGCCTGGCTGATTCGCAGCAATCGCGATGGTATTAACTTCGCCTTGTACCAGACCGCCGACAACGGCGTCGTACCGTCCCAGGATGACTGGCAGAATCTGGTCCCCCACAGCGACAGCGTGATGCTCGACGGCATGAGTCTGAACGCCTCGGCGCTGACCCTGAGCCTGCGCGAAGGTGGCTTGCCGATCATTGAAGTCCGCCCGCAAAATCTGCCCGCCTACCGTGTGCAACTGCCCGACGCGGCCTACAGCCTGCATGTGCAAAACAGCCTGGAGTTCGCCAGCGACAAGATCCGCCTGCGCTACGAAGCCTTGAATCGTCCAGCCCAGATTCGCCAGCTTGAGCTTGGGAGTGGCGAACAGAAAGTCCTCAAGGAAACCCCGGTGCTCGGCCCGTTCGATCCCGATGCCTATGTCAGCCAGCGCCTCTGGGCCACCGCTGCCGATGGCACCCAGGTACCGATCAGTCTGGTGGTCAAGCGCGAAACCTTGCTCGAAAACCAAGAGCGTAAACCAACGCCGCTCTACCTCTACGGTTACGGCGCCTACGGTGAAAGCCTCGATCCGTGGTTTTCCCATGCGCGCCTGAGCTTGCTGGATCGTGGCGTCGCCTTCGCCATCGCCCACGTGCGCGGCGGCGGTGAGCTGGGCGAAGCCTGGTACCGCGCCGGCAAGCAGGAACACAAACACAACACCTTCAGCGACTTCATCGCCTGTGCCGAACACCTGATCGCCAACGGTTTTACCACCTCATCGCAACTGGCGATCAGCGGTGGCAGCGCCGGCGGTTTGTTGATTGGCGCGGTGCTCAATCAGCGTCCGGAGCTGTTCAAGGCAGCGATTGCCGAAGTACCGTTTGTCGACGTGCTGAACACCATGCTCGATCCGGATCTGCCGCTGACCGTCACTGAATACGACGAGTGGGGCAATCCCGAAGAGCCTGAAGTCTATGATCGGATCAAGGCTTACGCGCCTTACGAAAACGTCAGTGCCCAGAGCTATCCGGCAACCCTGGTGATTGCTGGCTACAACGACAGCCGCGTGCAGTACTGGGAAGCCGCCAAATGGGTGGCCAAACTGCGAGCGACCAAGACCGACGATCATCTGCTGCTGCTCAAGACCGAGCTGGGTGCTGGCCACGGCGGCATGAGCGGTCGCTATCAGGGATTGCGTGATGTAGCGCTCGAATACGCATTTGTTTTTAAGGTTTTGGGCATCGCCTGAGGAACTCAGGCCGGCGTCCCGGTCTTAACACTGGGCCGCCGGGCTTTGGCGTTTCATCCAACGCCCGGAACAGCAACAGACACAAAAAGACTATGATGACATGTCAGAACCCACTTTACTGAACAACGAAATCCGCGACTGGCTGATGGACTGTGGCATGTTCGATCAGCTGTTGCCGGCCGATTTCAGCACCGCTGCCGGCTACTTCAGCATCAGCACCATCACTCACGGCGAAGAGATTTTCCATGAGGGCGATGCCGGCAGCTTCATGTGCATCATCCACACAGGCCAGGTGGCGGTGCAGAAGACCAACAACGAAGGTCAGTTGGTGACTATCGCAACCCTGCGCAGTGGCCGGGCTTTTGGTGAGATGGCGGTACTCGACGGCGAACGGCGCTCGGCCAGTTGTATCGCTGCCAGTCATTGCCAATTGCTCAACCTGGGCAAGGATTCGCTGGAAAAGATGCTCAACGAGGCGCCGAAAATCGCCGCCAAGATCATCCGCGCAATCGCCATCGCGCTGTCTAAACGACTGCGCATGGCCGATGGACAACTGCTTTCGCAGCAGGTTTAACCGCCGGGGGTCTTGGCTTTTTGCTGACTTTGTTCCAATCCTGGCAAGGTCTGATCCTTGGGCGGATTGGGCATTTCAATCGGTGGCAACAAGGGGGATCCCCCGCTCCCGCCGCCAGCCTTGGGCACATTCCTTGGTGTGATCTGCGGATACGGCGTGGGCGTCGCGGTGCCCGGTGAACCCGAGACAGGCTCTGGAAAAACGGGGACAGATTGCAGCTCTTGTGCCTGCGCTGCACTTATCGAGAGCGCGGCCAACACAATGGCCGTTAGAATGGTGCGCTTCATCAATGGCTCCGTTGCCCTTTTTGCTGATCTTCAGGCTACTCCCAACCGCTCAAGTTTGCCCTTCTCAATGCCAGTTTTCCCACCCTAATGAGAGTCCCATGAAACGTTTCGTTCTGCTCGACACCACCCCGATCCCCGATAACGGCGGTGCCTTGTGCCTGTTCGAATACGGTGAGGATTTCGTCATCAAGATCCAGGGCGGTGACGGCGGGCAGTTGATGAACACTCGCATGCACGGATCCGAAGATGCCCTGGCGGAGATTCCCTGCCGCAAGGTGGCGGGTCGTCCTGGCTCTCGCGTATTGATCGGTGGTCTGGGTATGGGCTTCACCCTTGCCGCGGCCCTCAAACACTTGGGCAAGACCGCCGAAGTGGTGGTCGCGGAACTGGTGCCCGGCGTGGTTGAGTGGAATCGCGGACCGCTGGGGGAAAAATCCGGCCGGCCGCTGCTCGACCCGCGCACAGTGATCCGTATGGAAGACGTGGCCAAGGTGCTGCAAGCCGAGCCGCAAGGTTTCGACGCGATCATGCTCGACGTCGACAACGGTCCCGAAGGCCTGACCCAGAAGGCCAATAGCTGGCTGTATTCCTCTGGCGGCTTAAGTGCCTGCGCCAAGGCCTTGCGCCCCAAAGGCGTGCTGGCGGTATGGTCGGCCAGTGCTGACCGGCAGTTCTCCGACAAACTGCGCAAGGCCGGCTTCAAGGCCGAGGAAGTGCAAGTCTTCGCCCACGGCAACAAAGGCACGCGGCACACCATCTGGATTGCCGAGAAGCTCAAGGCCTGAGCTAAACTAGGTTCATAACCGTCATTCGTCTTTTACAAAGGTGAACCCATGAGTTCGTCAACACCTCCGTCCAACACGGCCAAACTGGACCGCATCCTCGCCGACGCTCAGCGCGACCGCGAGATGGGTTACCGCGACAAAGCCCTGAAGATGTACCCGCACGTGTGCGGGCGTTGCGCCCGTGAGTTTTCCGGCAAGCGCCTGAGCGAGCTGACCGTGCACCACCGCGACCACAACCACGACAACAACCCGCAAGACGGTTCCAACTGGGAGCTGCTCTGCCTGTACTGCCACGACAACGAGCACTCGCGCTACACCGACCAACAGTACTTCGGCGAAGGCTCCACCAGCTCGCCGAAAATCGCCAAGGCCACTCACAATCCGTTCGCCGCTCTGGCGGGGTTAATGAAGAAAGACGACTGAGAATCTTCGGTGCCTGTGCGGGCCTCATCGCGAGCAAGCCCGCTCCCACACTTGATCTGCAGCGGCCACAAATAGTGTGTTCACCAGAGGACTAGTGTGGGAGCGGGCTTGCTCGCGATAGCAATTGACCAGACGACACGCCTCTTCAAACTGACCGCCCTTCGAGCAATCCCCGTATAATCGCGGTTTTTCTCGAAGGCACCCGGCTCGTGGCAAACAAACGGTACAGCTGCATTGGTTTGTATAACCCTAAATCACCGGAGAACGTCGGTTCGGTGATGCGCGCCGCTGGCTGTTATGGCGTGGCGTCAGTGTTCTACACCGGCAAACGGTATGAACGCGCCCGCGACTTTGTCACCGACACCAAGAAAGTCCATCAGGACATTCCGTTGATCGGCATCGAAGACCTGAAAAAAATCCTCCCTCTAGGTTGCGTCCCGGTCGCTGTCGAACTGGTCGAAGGCGCTCGCTCACTGCCGGAATACACCCACCCGGATCGCGCGCTGTACATCTTCGGCCCGGAAGACGGCTCGCTGGATAAAGACATTCGCGACTGGTGTGAGGACGTGGTGTACATCCCGACAACCGGTTGCATGAACCTCGCCGCGACCGTCAACGTGGTGCTTTATGACCGCATGGCGAAAGGCAATAACACACGCTCCGGCCCGAAGTTCTAGTTTGTAAATATAGAAAACGGACGGAACAAGCGACGCGCGCGCGCAGTCAGCTTTATATCAATCACCCTTCTGGAGACAGGTCATGAGCGACAGCAAAATCGTACAGCGCATCGAATCCACCCCGTTCCAGACTCAGCCGACGCAAAACGTCCAGGGCTGGGAGCGCATTGGCTCGCTGGCCGGTGGCGTGGTAATGATGGGCAAAGGTCTGCGCCGTGGCGGCGTTTTCGGTCTGGTTCAGGTGGCGATTGGCGGTGTGGCCCTGGCCCGTGGCATCACCGGCCACAGTTCGGTGAAAGACCTGCTGGAAAAAAGCCGTCAGGACATGAACAGCATGCGTTCGAAAATCGAACGGGCCGCAGAAGAGTTGAGCCGTTTGAAAGCCAATGCCGAAGCAGCGAACCGTGCTGCGAAAGTGGCGGGTAATGATTCGGTGAAATCGCCTAAAGCCGGGGTTTGAGGCGACACAGTTGATCAGATGATCGTTCCCACGCTCCCGCGTGGGAATGCAGCCCGTGACGCTCCGCGTCACTGCCGAAGCGGACGCGGAGCGTCTAGTGAGGCATTCCCACGCAGAGCGTGGGAACGACCAGCAACTATAGCCTTACTGCAACAACTCGCTATCCAGTACCTTCGACGGCTCGCCGAGGATACTTTCGCTCAGCTGCACAAACTCTTTGGTGCTGATGCTTTCCAGGCGCATCGCCGCGCGCATCACATCATCCAGTGAACGCTTGTTGCGGGTTTTCAGGCGTATTTCGCGGTCCAGTTCCTGCAGCAGCAACACCGCTTTGGCAACCGCCGGTCCGGTGATTTGTTCGCCACGCAGGGTGGTGACGTTGTGGCTGTCCCTGGCCAGTCGGATCTCCAGGCTCTGATAACGCTCGTCACTCATGCCGCCAGCACGGCGCATCAGTTCGATCGCGTAGTACTCGGCAAACCCTTCGCTGATCCAGTCGCTGCGCTGACTGCCTTTGACCCGGCCAAACACCTGAACCAACTCACCTACCAAGGGGCTGCTGCCGCTTTCGCTGACCAGTGGCAAGCGGCTGTGCAGGTAAATCGAGTCCCGGCCGGCCACGCTGCCGCGCCACATCGGGTCGCCAGCACCGACGATCAGCAGTTTGGTCGGGTGACGTGGGAATACGGCCTGCACTTGCGGCCAAACGAAGGTCAGCAGTGTCAGCACGTCCATGCGACGCATGCCTTGGCGTTGCGGGGAGGCGACCGTGACTTCGGTTTCTCCCAGGCGAGTGCGACGACTGCCCAAGGTGCCCGCGAGCATCCAGCCGGTCGGCCGGTCAAACAGGCGCGAAACGTTGTCGACCCGAAAGCGGTTCTTGCCGATTCGCGGCCAAGCGGTTTCAACGCTTTTCCAGCCAGTCGGCAATTCAAATTCCAGACGCGACACCAGCTCGATACCGTCTTGCTGATCCAAACGCCCCGCCGGCACCAGGTCTTCGCCGCGCAGCAACGCCCAACTCGGGGTCATGCGCGTTTCGAAAGTGCCACTCTTGCGGGCATGGCTGATACGTACACGGTAGGTAAGGCTGGACTTGCCACTGGCAGGACGCCAAATGCCGCGCTGGCCTTCGGAAGTTTTGGGCACCGCAGATTGCCACTGACCATCGGCCTTGAAATCGCTGTAATCACCGCGATTGCCCAGATCGAAGTCGAGACTGCGCACCGCTGCACCGTCGGCCAGTGTCAGCCGCACTTCGGCCTCATCGCTCTGCGGCAACAGACGCACGTGGTAATCCAGATTGACTTTCTTCGCCGCCCACAGCGGCGAACTCAGCGCCAACAGCAGAAAAGCTAACGGCAGTCTTGATCCCACAGCCATACACACTCCCCGGTGAATCAACGTTGAAGCGCCTAATCCACTCGGCTCTCAACCCGCACGGAAGATCAGGTGATCTTCCCAATCTTCTTCGGCCACGCTGCCTTCGGCGAGCATGCGCCCGGATTGAGAAATCCGCTCGTGGTGAACCGCATCGCGATCACCGCAAACCAGATGGTGCCAGAGCGGCAAGTCCTTGCCCTCGCTGACCAAACGATACCCGCAGGTCGGCGGCAGCCATTTAAACTGGTCAGCCTTGCCCGGCGTGAGCTGAATGCAATCGGGCACCGAGTCGCGACGATTGGTGTAATCAGTGCACTGGCAGGTTTTCAGGTCCAGCAGTTTGCAGGCGATTCGCGTGTAATAGACGCTGTTGTCTTCCTCGTCTTCGAGCTTTTGCAGGCAGCACAGGCCACAGCCGTCGCACAACGACTCCCACTCCTCTTGATCGAGTTGTTCGAGGGTTTTGCGTATCCAGAAAGGTTCGACTTTGGCGGCCATGGTTCAAGCATCAGTATCAGGCAGTGAAAAGGCCGCCAGTCTAGTGTGCAAGGGCTCTGGGGCCAAGCGCTTGCGACTGCCGGTAGAACAGGACTTGTCAGTTCTTGCGCCGCGAAGTAGCTTTGCGAGTTGCAAGGAGCCATGCCGAAGTGCCATTAACGCTCAACTGCGTTGCATTCAGGTGAACTGCCACGGCTCAGAAAACCACATCTGCTCAGCTAACTGCGCCCGTCGGTTTTTCAACCTTTCATTCTCAAACGTAGCCAGGAACTCTTCATGAGCGCTAATCCCCGCATTGCCAAATACGCGATCCACCCACAGTTCACCGACCGCTGGTCTCCCCGCGCCTTCACTGGCGAAAGCATCCCGCAAGAAACCTTGCTGAGCTTTTTCGAAGCCGCGCGCTGGGCACCTTCGGCCTACAACTCGCAGCCTTGGCGTTTTCTCTACGCGCGTCGTGATACGCCGAACTGGGAGCGCTATCTGGGACTGCTCAATGAGTTCAACCGCAGCTGGGCACAACACGCCTCGGCGCTGGTGATCGTGATGTCGAAAACCACCTTCACGGCACCAGGCGCCGAAGAAGAAACCCCGGCACTGTGGCACACCTTCGACACCGGCTCGGCCTGGGGCCATCTGGCGCTGCAAGCCAGCATTAGCGGCTGGCACACCCACGGTATGGCCGGTTTCGATCAGGAACTGACCCGCAAGGAGCTGAATATTCCTGAAGGCTACGCGCTGCACGCCGCCGTGGCGATCGGCAAGCTGGGAGACAAAGCGACCCTGGCCGAGTACCTGCAAGCCCGGGAAACCCCAAGCCCGCGCCGCCCGCTGAGCGAGTTGGCGGCTGAGGGTGATTTCAGCCTGTAAAAGCATTCGCGGGCAAGCGAACGTCGCCCGGCCCTTCCCACAGGTTATGCGCAATCCTTGTGGGAGCGGGCTTGCCCGCGAAAGGGTCAACCGATTTTCAAACTTTACCGCGGGAATCAATATCCCCGCGAGAAATCCACTTCGCCGCGCAACGCTGCACCGGCCTGATACGCCAGCAGATTCTCGATAAACAACTGCACCATCATCGGCGGTGACGTAGGCGCCGAACTGTGGCCCGTCAGCAGCAAACCCCAAGCCGTCCAGAACGGGTGACGTTGCGGCAAGGGCTCCTGACGGCAGACGTCGATCACCGCCCCCGCCAGATGCCCTTCCTTCAACGCTTCGACCAGATCCGCATCGACCACTGCCACACCGCGTCCAACGTTGATGAACAACCCGGTCGGTTTGAATTTCTTGAACAGCGCCGCGTCGTACAAATCATGGGTATTGGATGTATTGGGCAGCAGGTTGACCACGTAATCGACCTCTCCCACCAGACGCCCTAAATCCTCCAGCCCGGCGACTTCGATAAACGGCGCCTGCTCACGCGCCTGGCTGGCGATGCCGTACAACTCGACACCAAACGGCAACAGGAACTGCGCAACGCTCTGGCCGATGTCACCGGTGCCGACGATCAACACCTTGCGTCCGGCCAGGCTCTGGCCCAAGCGGTTGTCCCACTTGCGCTCGACCTGACTGACTAGCCGCGCCAGTACTTCGCGTTCGTGGCCGAGCATGTAGGTCAGTACGTACTCGGCCATGACCTGACCGAAAATACCCACGGCCCGGGTCAGGCGGTAATGCCGAGGCAAACCTTCGGCGAGCAACGGCGTGATCCCGGCCCAGGTGGATTGCAACCACTGCGGTTCGTGCCCCTGACGCAGCAAAGTCGCCAGCAGGTCCGGCTGACCAAGCCAGATCGGGCAATCCGCGGCAAAGCTCGCCAGTTCAGCGGAGTCGCCGCTGGTGAGCACTTCCAGGTCAGGAGCGGCCTGACGCAACAATTGAGCGTAAAGAGCGTGGTCGTGCTCAGCAATTAGAACGCGCATGGTTCAAACCTTTCAAAAACAGTGCAGGTGGTCGTCGACGGAGTCTTCCCCATCGTTAACGGCCACCGCCAGATTATTCAGTTCCAATTGTAAGAGTGCTCTGGACAGAGCACCCGGATCAGTCCGTCAGAGCGGATCATTACGTCGTAGCAGTTCTTCGGGCAAATGTTCGATGTATTCGTCTTCGGCCGGCGGCATTTGCAGGTGATAGCCCTGCTTCTCGAGGTTCTCCAGCACCACGTTAATGTCCTCGCGAGACAACTTGCGCTCCGGGCTGAGTACCAGATCGAAGGCGTGGTGCGGTTTACCGAAGGCCAATAGCAGCGGTTCCGGGACGCGCTCCAGTGCATCGCTTTTCAGCACATAGAGGTACATCTCGTTTTTCTTCAGGCTTCGGTAGATGGAACAAATACGTTTCAAGGCTGTTCTCCGGCGGTGGCCAGGCTGTCTAGCAACGCCTGGCCCATCAATTCGCGGCGCCAACCACGCAATGAATCAGGCAATTGGTAAGGACCCTCGGGGAAGCCGCTTTTGAGCAGGGCTTCCAGGGTTTTCTTGCGAAGCATTAATTCCGGCGCCATATCCAGGCGTTCAGCTTCAGCCTGACCGAGCGCCCGCAAACGCTTGATCAGCGCCGCAGCCTCGACTGGCAATGGCTCAGGCACCGCAGGAGGCCATTGATCTGGCGATACACTGCCAGCCTGCTTGATCAGATCAAGCAGAAACTCGCCGTCCTGACGCACGGTACGCGGGTGCATGTCTTCGATTTTTGCCAGTGCTGCGAGGTTGTCCGGCTGAGTCCGGGCCAATGGCCACAACGCGTGCTCACGGACAATCCGGTTACGCGGCAGGTCGCGGGCACGGGCTTCACGCTCGCGCCAGGCACAGAGTTCACGCAACACCGCTAACTGAGCACGGGAGAGTTTCCAGGCCAGCTTGGCCTCGCGATAGACCTCATACGGATCAACTTCGCGGCGCAGGTTGGCCACAAGCTCAGCACCGTCGTCCAACACCCAGGCGTACTTGTCATCAGACAGTTTCGGACGCAGCCGAATGTAAACCTCAGCCAGATGCAGAGCATCTTCGGCAGCGTAGCTGATTTGGGTCTCGGACAACGGGCGCTGCAGCCAATCCGAGCGCGTCTCGCCCTTGGGCAGATCAATGCCCAGCACTTCCTGGACCAGGCGCGAGTAGCCCATGGAGAAGCCCAGGTTCAGGTAGGCGGCGGCCAATTGCGTATCGAACAACGGCGCTGGCAGGCTGCCAGTCAGACGCAGCAGTACTTCCAGATCTTCGCTGCAGGCGTGTAGGACCTTGATCACCGCCGGATTTTCCAGCAATGCGGCCAGCGGCTGCCAATTGTCGATGGTCAAAGGGTCAATCAGGTAAGCGCGTACGCCATCGCCAATCTGCAGGAGCCCGGCGATCGGATAAAAAGTGTCGACCCGCATGAATTCGGTGTCGAGGGCAACGAATGGCAGCTGCTGCCACTCGGCGCAAAACTGACCGAGGCTATCGTTGTCGCGAATCCAGTGAATATCGATGGCCACACGGCTCTCCCTTGAAGAATGGCGCGCAGTATATATCGCCCCCGGCGATTTCCGAGCATCCAGAGCACAAGAGCTTGAGCGAAAATACCTGCCGGGCTATTCAGAATAGCCTGACAAATCCTGACCAGTGGCCTGTACGGCTAGTTCGTTAGCTCAATTTACGCAGCACGTAGACCCGCGACAGGGCCCATCCAGGCATGAAGTCTCGAGAATCGAGAATCTCAAAACCCGCTTGCCTGAACTCGCCCTCGACCTGCGCTTTACTGACCAGTTGATACTCGGCAACACCCGTCGAGGTCGCCTGGTCAATGTCTAGTCCCTCGCGGCGCCGAACGTTGAAGCCGCTGTCGACTTGCACCGAAATAATCACGGTGTCACGGCTGACACGGTGAAACTCACGCAGCAAAACCAGTCGGTGCTCACTACTGACAACGTGCTGAAACAACCGCATGCAGAAAATGCAGTCCACCGCATTGGCCGAAAGACCAATGGTGAATGCCGAGCCCTGAAAGGTTTTGACTCGCTTTAGCAGACCCGCCGAGTGATGCGTTTGGGCATGGTTGAGCATGTCCTGAGAATTGTCCGTCGCCAGGATTACCCGATTGGCGTGCTCGGCCAGAACCGACCAAAAACGCCCGGCACCGCACGCTACGTCGAGAATCAGCCCCGGCTCGCCCGCCTCTTTGAGCGCGCGACGCACCAACTGCTCATCTCGCCAAAGCGAGAGTCGACGGGCCCACCCGGTCGGCCGTGTCCCCTGGCAAACTCGGGCGTGCTCCTGGTCGTAACGCTTAGCGAACTCAAGCTCGATGGAGGATGGGGGCTGCGATGACATGACTCGCGAACTCTTATGAAGGGATCTACTGGCGACAGGCTAAAGTCTGGCGCGTGAAAAAAAGGTCGAACGGTCGTGAAGATATCAATGAGCAGCCAGAGCCCCATCGGCCCCATTGCCCCGGCAACCGGCGAACATGTCCAGGCTGGCGTTGTAAACACTGCTGTCGACTTTCAACAGGCCGAGCATCGAATGGAACAGATTGTCGTGGCTAAGAGGTTTTTCACGACTCAGTTGCAGACAACCGGCGTCCACCGAGAAAGCCTTCTGATAACTGTCCGAGAACCAGGCCAGCATCGCTACATGCTTCTGCTGCTCCGGCGCCAGCATGTAAGGTGTGCCGTGCAGGTACAGGTTGTATTCACCCAGCGACTCACCGTGATCCGACAGATAGAGCATCGCGGTATCGACTTTGTTTTGATTGCTGCGCAGCAGATCGATCAATGTCGACAACACATGATCGGTGTACACCAGCGTGTTGTCGTAACCGTTAACGATACTGTCGCGACTGCAATTGTTCAGTGCATTGCTTTCACAGACCGGAGTAAAGCGCTCGTACGCTTTGGGGTAACGCTTGAAGTATTCAGGGCCATGACTGCCCATCTGGTGCAGTACCAATACGGTGTCTTTATCAAGGTTGTCGATGAACTGCTGCATACCCTGCAGCAGGATTTCATCGCGGCACTCGCTATCGGCGCACAATACCGGGTCCTGGAGGTTACTCACATCATCGATCGTGACCCGATCACAGGTGCCTTTGCAGCCTGACTGGTTATCTCGCCAGATCACTTCCAGCCCGGCGCGCTTGAGCACATCCAGCAGGCCTTCTTCGTTCTTCGCCTTACTGGCGTCGTAATCCTGGCGACCCATGTTGGAGAACATGCACGGCACCGACACCGCGGTTTCCGTGCCGCAGGAATGCACGTCAGTAAAGGCGATCAGGCCGGCCTCTTTACTGAGTTTGGGTGTGGTATCGCGGTCATAACCCAGAATGCCGAAGTTTTCCGCACGGGCACTCTCGCCCACCACCAGTACCGTCAACGACTTGCGGGCATGTGTCTGCCAGGCCGGATTTTTCTGCGCATCTTCACCGATCTTGAGGAACGGTTGCCGAGCGGACACTACCTGCTCACGCATATAGCCGACCGAGGCACCAATGTAATTGCTCGGCACTATCATCAACCGCAATTCGTGGTGATTGCGAAACAACGAAGACAAGCCTTGGTAGTTGGCCAGAGCCACAACACCAATAACGCCTGCCGAGACGATACCCACCAGCATTTTACTTAATAGTTCACCGTGCCAGCGACGATAGTTAATCGGGGTTTTCCATAACAACCACGACGGCAGTACGCCCAGGAAAACAACATAAGCCAGCCACTTCAGCGACAGTAAGCCACGCACTTCAGTGGCGTTGGTTTCGGCGAAGTTGCGCAACATTCCGGCGTCAATCAAAACACCGTACTGCGCCATGAAGTAAGCAACGCCAGCACTGATTAAAAACATCGTTATCAATACGGGCTTGAGAACAAATCGAAAAGCCAGCAGTGTCAATACGATATTGAATGCACACACAATCATCACGCCAAACGCCACGCGCATGGCAATGCCTTGCCCGTCGGATGGAATAATGTCGAAAAGGTGTTGCCAGAGAACAAAATTGAAGCCAAATAATAAAAATGCGCTGGCTATCAGCGTCACCCACTCAGGGCGCACGGCTTTAACATTCAACATGAGGGTTTGCTTGATCCTTAAAAGAAGTGCCGCCGAAAAAAAGCAAATATTCAGGCCCACGGCAGCACGAACTCTACGCAACTGACCATCAATTTTTCGTGAAAAGGAAGCCTACAAAGCCGGCGAGTGACCATTTGCCAGGCTTTTGCTCAGGATCTCGACGCTTTAGGCCTGGTGCAAATACCAGCGCCAGTCCTGCTCACCCACTTCGCCCATGAACTGACGGTACTCGGCACGCTTCACCGCCAGATACACCCCAAGAAATCCGGCTCCGAATGCGTCGCGAGCCCAGGACGAGCTTTCCAGAGCCCCCAAAGTGGTCAACCAGTCCGTAGGCAGCAGCTCTTTGGCTTGAGCGTAACCATTACCTTCAACCGGCGCACCTGAGTCACGCCGCTCACGAATACCCCGATGAATACCCGCCAGAATCGCTGCTGCTGCCAGATAGGGGTTAGCATCGGCACCGCAGATACGGTGTTCGATATGCCGGGAAAATGCTGGGCCGCCAGGCACGCGCAGGCTCACGGTGCGGTTGTCCACGCCCCAGGTTGCGGCCAGCGGCGCGTAGCTGTTGGCCTGGAAACGCCGGTAAGAGTTGGCGTTCGGGCAGAACATCAGCAGCGAATCAAGCAAGGTGCTGAGCATGCCGCCGACCGCCTGCCTGAGCAGCGGCGTACCGTCGGGCGCTTCGCTGGCAAAGAGGTTATTGCCGTCCTTGTCAGCCAGACTGACATGCATATGCATGCCGGTGCCGGCCAAGTCGTCGAACGGTTTGGCCATGAAACAGGCGGTCATTCCATGCTTGTGCGCCACGCCTTTGACCAGGCGCTTGTAGCGCACCGCCTCATCCATCGCTTGCAAGGCATCGCTGCGGTGCTCAAGGGTGATCTCCACCTGTCCCGGCGCGTATTCGGAAATCGCCGTGCGTGCCGGAATGCCCTGGAGTTTGCAGGCGCTGTAGAGGTCAGCGAGAAACGGCTCAATCTGCTCCAGCTCACGCAAGCCATAGACCTGCGTTGCCAGGGGTCGACCGCCGTCCACATCCCGTGCCGGTTGTGGGCGACCGTTGCTGTCGCGCTGGCGATCAAGCAGATAAAACTCCAGCTCTGCCGCCATCACCGGATAGTAACCATCGGCTTTGAGCCCATCGATCACCTTGGCCAACAGGTGCCGAGGGTCAGCCACCGTCGCCGGCATCCCCTCCTGCGGGTGCATGCTGACCTGCACTGCTGCGGTGGGAATCTGCCGCCAGGGCATACGCTGCAAACTGCCGCTAAGCGGATACGCCCGACAGTCGATATCGCCGACGTCCCAGACCAGTCCGGAGTTTTCCACATCGTCGCCATTGATGGTCAGACCGAGGATGGTGCTCGGCAGAGGCCGGCCGCTTTCATACACCGCCAGCAGTTCATCGCGATGCAGCAACTTGCCCCGTGGGACGCCGTTGTTGTCGAGGATGAACAACTCGAACATCTCGATATCCGGGTTGTGCTCAAGAAAAGTCAGGGCTTCTTGCTGTGAGGCGAAGCGGGTCGTGGCAAAACTCATGGGAACTCTCGTATTTCCGCGTCAGGCAAACGCGCAGGCGTCGCCGGTTCGATCCAGTCCACCGCGTACGGCGAAGTGCGATCCATATGAAGACTTAACGGGAAATACAGGTATCCGGTGGGCGCGCATGGCGACAGTGCCACAGCGCCCAGAAGGCCAGTTCAGAAGGGAGTGCAGACAAGCTCGGCGCGGTGCCAGGCATGATTCGACGACGTGGCTGAAGGCTTGACGCTATAACGCCAGGCGAAGCCTCGTGCTTGATTCCAATCAGCCAAGCATCCATAGAAAAGACCGCAGAAAACAGATGCCGAACAGCGTCACACGGGCAGATAAGCCGTTAAATCCGGATTTGACGGAGTTTGGTTGCAGATTGGTTAAACATTGCAAGCCCGCTAATGGCACGCTTGCGTGCTCACAATTGCCAAGTCCATCTAATTTCCCAATAGCAGCAGCGAGATTTTGATTTGCGGCGCCGACGCATCTCTCTGCCTAATCACACCCATGCCACTCAAGGCTTGGTTATGGAAAACATTCACCAATGAAAACCGTCAGTTTCACCGCCGCAAACATAGGCATGCTGATCTGGGCGTTGTTGATCGCCGCCTCGTTTTTCGCGGCTGCGCAGGTCAGTCAGAGCATCGACCCGATTCTGTTGACCGGTCTACGACTGCTGTTTTCAGCCTTGATGTTTTTGCCGATGCTGCTGTTGAAAGGCACCACGCCCATGACCGCCCGCGGCTTACTCAGCCATGCAATCCTTGGGTTGTTGCTGGCGGTGTATTTCGGTTCGCTGTTCGAAGCCTTGCGCTACACCTCTGCGACCAATACCGGAACGATGTTCACCCTCGTCCCCTTGATGAGCCTGCTGTTCGAAGCATTCCTTCTACCCAATAGTCGCCTGAATAACCGCTTGCTGCCCATGCTGATCGCTGCGGCAGGCGCACTGTTGCTGATTCTCAAAGACACAGGGTCCGGCGAACTGCCGTCGCTCTATGCCCTCCTGGTGTATGGCGTCGGCTGCCTGGCGATGGCCTTTTACTCGCCCCTGAGCCAGCGGCTCAAAGACCATAGCCTCAAAGGTCGCGGCCCGGTGGCCATGACCTTTTGGAACATGCTGTTTGGCTCGCTGTTTCTGTTTGTGTTCTGCCTGTTCAGCGGCGGCTGGCGCACGGGTTCGCAATTGGCGGCCAGTGATGTGTTCTGGCTGATGTACCTGGCGCTGTTTGCCACATTGGCGACTTTCTGGCTGCTGCACCGGGCGATCGGTGTGATTGCTCCGTCCACGGTGATTTCCTACATCTATCTGAGCACGCTGTTTATTACCTTGTTCCATTGGTTCTGGCTCAGGCAGCAACCGCTGCCGATGGAAATCATTGGCGCGCTGCTGGTGGGGATCGGCATGCTGGCACTGGTCGTCTCCAGCCGACGCTCGGAACCTGTAACGGCGTAAGATCAGGCGCTGGTCGTGTGACCTACACTTCGTGTCCCACAGCAGATAATGAAATTTCCCACGAGGCATTCTCCTGGGACTACCGTTCCGCTACCCTTTTATGGATGTGTTGCGCTCAACCAGCGCAAGGCGTTCATAGGGACGGAACTGATGCTGAACAGCAACTTGCTTAGAAAGCTCGACATGCAGGACCTCATGGTGTTTATCGCCGTGTATGAACAAAGCAGCGTCACCGGCGTGTCTGAAACCCTCTGCGTCAGCCAGTCCACCGTCAGCTATTGCCTGAAAAAGCTGCGTACAAGCTTCGAGGACGAGTTGTTTCTCAATACCCGAACGGGTATGCGTGCGACCTACAAAGCCACCACCATGTACGGGCATGTGCTGAAGATTCTTGAAAGCATCAACCTGTGCCATTCCGGTGCTCAAGCCTTCGACCCTACCCAGAATGCCGTCACCTTCAACATTTGCGCGCCAGAATACTTCGAGCTGCTGATACTGCCGCGGCTATTGAGAAACTTCGATTTCGCCGACCTGCCGGTGACCGTCAATGTGCAAAAGCTCGAAACCGATATTCCCGCCGATGAGCTGCGCGACGGCAGTCTCGACCTGGTGATTTGCTTCGGCCCCAACTTTCACCGCACTCACAAAGACTTCAAATCCCAGATGCTGGTTGAAGACGATCTGGTCTGCGTCTTCGATAAACGCGCGACCCCACTGGAACCGCGCTTCAGCCTGCAATCGTTCGTCGAACGTCGTCACGTGTTCCCCACACCCTGGACCTCCGACACCAACATGGTCGACGGCTGGCTGGCCCGGCAGGCACACAAACGGCAGATTGTCGCGCGGTCCAACAGCTACAGTGCGGCACTGAAGATGATCACCGGAACCGACTTCATCCTGACGCTGCCGCGGCGTATTCAAATGCTGCTGGCCAATGACGCGGTGTTCAGTCATTGCGAAGCACCAAACGGCTTGCCCGGATTTACCCTTGACATGCAATGGAACGAAGCCAGCGATCAGGACTGCGCCAATACCTGGCTTCGTGAGCAAGTGGCCAAGGTCTGCGTGGAACAGGGCTTGCGCTGAATCGAAAACCCTTGCCGGTCAGTGGCCGATAGCGGTCTTGGTGTAGGACTCACGGTCAATATCCAAAATCTCCGCGCACAGCTGCACGTCTACATCGGCCGGCCATTCGCACAAGTCCTGCAACACGTCCAACAGGCTTTGCGACAACTGCTTCTTGATCTCGGCCGAGCGCCCACTCAATAGCGCCAGCTTTACATGCACAAAAGCACGCTCGCCCAGGCTGGTACCGACCCGAAATGTCCCCACCTGCACCGCCCGACTCTTGATGTCGAACTCAGCCGCAAATTGCCCGGAAGCTACCAGCGCATGGTTGAGTCGCAACAACGCCTTGTCGGCATCGAGCGCTGGCAGGTTGGGGGTATATTCCATATGCAGGTGAGGCATGTCATTGCTCCTGATCGATTGAAGGAAGGGTCGTACATATAACACAGTGCTATCCCACTGCTGACAGCCTACTAATGCCCGGGTGCTGCCACTGAGTCGCGTAGCGCCAGGCTTTCCCACGCAGCGACCATGATCAGCAGCCCCGTTGTCAGTGCGCCCAGGACCAACGCCGAAAACAGATGATTCAGCGCCGCCGGCAGTAAGGCGAGCAGCAGCGCCAAACCGACCAGATGCGACAGCGGCGGCAGGACGCGATCTGCCATCACCCATTTGAACAGCGCGCAACCGAGCAAAAACAGCCCGGGCCCGGCGATGATCGCGATGATGCCGGCGTCAGTCGCATGGTCCCGGTGCACCAATACCAATTCATCGGCCACCGCACTGACGATAATTCCGGCCACGATCAATGCATGCAGATAGGTGTAGGCAATCCGCGCCTGGCGGCCGGGATCACTAGAGTGAGCAATGCGATGGTGAGCCCGTTCGGCGCCACTGTCGAAATACACCCACCACATCGCCACGCTGCCGAGCACCGCCACCAGAAAGGCCATCAGCCCTTGCAGACTCCAGACCTGTTCGGCGAAGGTCGCACCGGTGACCAGCAGCGACTCACCCAAGGCGATGATCACAAACAACCCACAGCGCTCAGCCATGTGATTGCCTTCCACATTCCAGTCAGTCAGCGTCGAGCGGCCCAGGCCCGGCACCCAGAAATACAACGAAGGCGAGATCAACTCGATCACCAGCGCCAGCGCCCAGCAGGTCAGACGCTGATCACCTTCGAGCACCCCACCGCTGATCCAGAAAACCCCGGAAAGGACCATCCAGGCCAGAATGCGCTGGAAGTTACGAGTCATATTCAACGGCTCGCCACGCACAGCCCAGATCGCAAACAACGTTCGCCCGACCTGCATGAACACATACGCGCCGGCGAACAGCAGACCACGATCAGTGAAAGCCTTGGGAATCGAAGACGACAGCAACAACCCGGCAACCATCAGTGCGAACAAACCAATACGGATCGGAATCCGTTCCGGGTCGAGCCAGTTGGTGACCCAAGAGGTGAAGATCCATACCCACCACACCGCGATCATCATCAACGCGACCTGCACGGCACCACCGATGGAAAGGTGAGCCAGCAAGGAATGCGAGAGTTGAGTGACAGCGAACACGAACACCAGATCGAAAAACAATTCGACCATGCCGACCTTGCCACTGTCGTGGCTGCCGCGCCCACGCAACAGAGAACGGGAGCTGCTCATGGGGTGAACCTCCGGTCGAATTCTGAGGAATATCGCTACACAGCAAAGCAGCGCAGCGTCGAGGCATCAAGCAAACCTGCAGCGCGTTGTCAGGGTTTCAGAGCGGCTTGAGGCTCTCTATATCGGACAAACCGTATCAGACAAACCGTGTTCACTCATAAAGGCTTCCAGTCGCGAACGCAGCCAGCGCTCGGCCGGGTCGCTATCAACGTGGCTCAGCCAGACCATGGACAGGTCCAGCGTCGGCGTCTTGAACGGGAACGGCTCATTGAACAATTGACCTGAAACGGCCATGGCGGCCGCCGCGTAATCCGGTAGGCTGGCGATCATGTCGGTGCCAGCGAGCAATGCCGGCAAGGAGCTGTATTGCGGCACGGACAGGACCACATGGCGCTTGCGGCCGATTTCCGCCAACCATTCATCCGCGAAGCCGCTGACATTGGCCGTGTGAGAAACCAGCACATGCGGCCGTGAGCAGTATTCATCCAGGGTCAGCGGGGCTTCAGAGGCGTCCGCGCGCAACACGCTGGGATAGATATGCCTGAGCAATTTACGTTTGGCGTTGGCTGGCAGGCCTCGGGTCTGGCTAATGCCAACGGTGATGTCGCCGGACGCCAGCAAGTCTGGGATACGCCAATAGTCGACGTGCTGGACGACGAATACCACTTTCGGTGCCTCTTGGCGCAGCGCACGCAATAACGGCGGCAGCAAACCGAACTCGACATCATCGGACAAGCCGATGCGAAAGGTCATGGTGCTGCTGGCGGGGTCAAAATCGTGGGTCAGACTCAGAGCGACCGACAACGAATCCAGTGCCGGTGAGAGGTGCAAAATGATCTCCTCTGCCCTCGCCGTCGGCTCCATTCGATGACCAACCCGGATGAACAGCGGATCGTTGAACATTGTGCGCAAGCGATTGAGCGCAGAACTGATGGTGGGCTGCCCGAGAAACAGCTTCTCTGCCACTCGCGTCACATTGCGCTCCAGCATCAGTGTTTCGAACACGACCATCAGATTGATGTCGGCCTTGCGCAGCTCATTGCGATTCATCTGCCTGACCCCAGTCTCAAAGACGGATCACAGTTTAGGGAGGAGGAAGGACCCGCGTCTATGTACAGAGGCGATAGACCTTGCAGCACGACGGGATTTTTATCGTTGGTGAGACGGGTACGTGATGGGCCGCTATTCACTTTCTGCGTTTAAAAAACTGACGATCACTTCTCGCATCCTACAACCCTTTCCTTTTTTCGGCTCGGCACTAGCGCTGTGGTCGATCGTAATTAAGCTCTGGATGGCTTGGGGCTAAATCATGTAAACAAACCCCGACCCCTGCCTAATAACCCGATAAGGAAATGACTCATGGCCAGAGACAAAGCAAAAGATGATCTGTATTTCAACTGCAGCCAGCCTCACGAAAAATCTTATGTTGCCAACCTCTATCCAGACGCAGCGGACAAAGTCGAAGAGTTTCTAACCTTCGCTTGTAAAACCAATGCCATCCGTAATTCGACGCATAAGGAAGTCTATGCGTTGATCCATAAAAAACTGGGTCTTCAAACACCTCCAGTGAAGTAGTTTGATGGAAAGCTGCTCATGACAGATGAGCAGCTTTTAACAACATCTGACGGCAACCCAAGCAGCTCGGTGCTTTATATTTCCTTCACCGGGGTCTCCCCCTGTGTGCCCATGATCAATCCGATAGCGTGCATGCAATCAGCCTTATTGATATAGGACTCCCCGCTGGCAATCGTTTCATGATTTGCCGCCCTCAACCGCCAGCGCCACTGCCCCTTCCCGGTAAGCGGCGTGCCTCGGGATTGCCTGTAGATTTCAAAATACATACTGCTCGCTCCATGCGATTGCTGAATGGCGACAGGTTGTAGACCTGTCTTGCAAGCGTAGAAGAAGCCAGCAAAATGACCATCAAACAAGAACCTCTAATAGTCAGCAAATATTACCTTCTGAAGTAATAGGTAATAAAACCGGCGTACCCCATCAGCCTATTAAATGGCCGAATTAAGTCCGCAGTGAGATCGGGATTGGAAGGGAATGGAAAGGTACTTGGCCGCCCCCTCAGCTACAGGGCACCCATCAGCCGAACCCCACTGCTCAACCCATGGGATCTCAACAACTAGTTGGAGCGCCCGCCACCGAAAGACCACTCATCCTCCGCCGTGGTGGTGATCACCACCATCACGTCCTCCGGTCGTAGCCCAGGTGCGATGTTCAATCGCTCGACGAGGCTACGGTAGAAAAGCGCTTTGGTCCGTGTATCTCGAGGGCGGCCAGCGGTAATTGCGATCAGGACATAATCCTGGCTACGTGGCCCGCCCAAATAGCTGGAATCAAATATTAATTCTTCCGGTTCATGCTGATGAATGACTTGAAACCGATCATTGGCAGGGACCTCGAATGAGCCCACCAGCGCCTCATGCAAGCTCTGCGAGAGCATTTTCAAATATTCGGGGGACTTGCCTTTGAGTAATGAAATACGGGCATATGGCATAGCGGACTTACTCCTGAGTGGTCAATTGCGCGAAATTCTGTGCGTGCTCGCCGAGCAGTCCGGCATAAAGGGGGGTAGTACGCTCCATTTATTTCTCCTCCGATCAACTCATTTGACGGAGGAAAAATAACAACTCACTATCATCCTGAATATCAAATTAAATACACATAACACTCCTGAAAATATGGACGGTACCCGTGCGACGCCCTACCTTTGATCTTGATGTACTGCGCACCTTTGTCATCGGCATCGAGTTCAACAGCTTTGCCAAGGCAGCCGAGCGTCTCGGCCGTTCAACGTCGGCGGTCAGTGTCCAACTCAAAAAGCTCGAAGATCAGGTCGGCGCTGCTGTGCTACGCAAATCAGGACGTGGCCTGGCGCTGACACCTGTCGGCGAAGCGGTCCTAAGCCATGCACGCCGTCTGCTGGAGCTGAACGACGAAATTTTCAGTATGTTGCACGAGGCCGAAGTCGAAGGTTGTGTCCGTGTGGGCTTCCAGGAGGATTTTGGCGAACACCTCCTCAGCGAGATTCTCAGACGTTTTTCCCGAATCCATCCGTTGGTACGCCTTGAGGTGCGCATTGCGCGCAACGCAGAACTTCTGACGCTGATCGGAAATGGAAGCCTGGACCTCGCTCTTGCGTGGGAAACGGAAGCAGGAACGCCCTACAGCACACGTATCGGGGAAACCCAGATGCGCTGGATTGGGCCACGTGACAATCCTTTGCTCCATCAACAAAAAAACCAGCCGTTAGCGCTAGTGGTTTTTGACTCGCCATGCGTACTACGCAGCACCGCCACCCAGGCGCTGGATCATGCTCATATTCCTTGGCGCGTGGCTCTGACAAGCCCAAGCGTGAGCGGGATCTGGGCCGCCGTCGCTGCTGGACTGGGTATCACTCTGCGAACCCGAATCGGCCTGCCAAGCCATCTGACAGTGATTGACGGGCTGCCGAGGCTGCCCGCTATTGGCTATGTGCTACACCAAGCCAACGATTCCCCCTCCCCTGTCACTCGGCAGTTAGCCTCTCTCATCCAGACAAGCCTGGATGAACATCCGTATCTGTCTGCCCATTAATCATCCTGAAAAATGAGGGCATCCGTTTGATCCCTTTGGCGAGGGTCTGATTGGACGTCTGCGAATCACTGCACGGTCAGCGCCTTCACCCCCAGGCCCATGACTCGTTGATCGTCCCCGAGTCCCAATTGCTTGGGGCTGATCGCGTCGGGCAACTGCACATGAATACGCATCAGCGTGTCGCGGGCGATGGCTTCTCGGATTGGCGCAGTGAGTGGGATTTCGATGAGATTGTCCTGCAGTCTCGTCAGACGAGTCGACAACGCTTGTACACCATTGATGGTGAAGACCACCTCCTGACGGACATGCATGGGCAGCACAAAGGCAAGCGCCTCGATCACGACGGCCTGAGCTTGAGCGGGAACCCGAAGCGCGATGTCGGCTTCATTCCCTTCAGACCAGGTCCCCCAGGCTTCAGGACTCGACCATCCTTGAATCAGGTGGCGGGACTTGCTGTTGAACAGTTGCCGCTGACCCAATTTGATCAAGGGGATCAACTGCATCGAACGCCCCTCGTCCTCTACCCAAAGGCATTGAGCACATTGCTTCCATCCCGGCGCCAGGACCACCAGACCGTCAACACGAGCCAGAAGATCGGTTTCGCTGTTGACGTTTTTCACAGCGTCGAGCAAGGCCCTTTCATCGAGGATGTACAGCGAGTCAGTGTCGTACTGCCCCGTCTCAAGCATCCGTTTCGCCTTTTGCTGAGCCTGTTGCAACGCGGCGGTCCCCATCCGTCCCAGGTAGGCAGTGTCAGTTTTCAAACCATGGATTGCGGCGTAGGTGGCAATCGGGAGCCAGTTATCCGACTGGTTCTGCGGCTGCAACGAGCGAATGTTCTCGTAGTGGGAGGCTGCACTGGCCCAGAACGGATCACGCAGCGTTGACGACCACTGCGAGACAGGTGTCATCATCCGGCTGTTACGCAGCCCTGCCCAACCGTTGCGGGTATCCACAACCTGGACACATAGCGACACCGCCAGCAGACATACCGCCGTACGCGGCCGGTTGCCACGCACAACCAGGAAAATGATGGCAAACAGAATGGCGTAGAAAACCGGCCAGAACATCCGTCCCGACGCACGAAAGATGTTCGCCAGCTTGATGATTTTTCCTGGCAGCGGGTAGTGAAAACCGAGCAAGCCGACACCGATCTCATTCGAGAGCGCAAACAGCGTCAAACCTAGCAGCGCCAACAATAGAATCGGCAGACGGCGCGCCGCACCTGCGAAGCCGGTTGTACCTTTCAGCGTCGCGATACCACCGCAAATCGCCAGCAACAAGGTTCCCAACCCAAGATAGTTGAACCCTTCGTAGTCGCCTGCGGCCTCCGGCAAGTCTGGCAACACTGAAGACCAGCCGCTGGCATCGACCGGCGCC
Source organism: Pseudomonas sp. H11T01 (assembly GCF_048515765.1). Taxonomy (NCBI): domain Bacteria; kingdom Pseudomonadati; phylum Pseudomonadota; class Gammaproteobacteria; order Pseudomonadales; family Pseudomonadaceae; genus Pseudomonas; species Pseudomonas sp. H11T01. Next base: position 147,368 of record NZ_JBLYED010000004.1, read on the forward strand.
AGCAGATTCATTCGGTAGAAGCCAAAGCCACCGGAAGCCGTACCGTCCCCAATGCTGAAATAACCCGCCTGCCAGCAGCTCAGACTCACCAGCAAAAACAGCAGGAACAACTCGATGAGGGCGTTGCGCCGCGTCAGTTTGCCTTTGAGGGTTCTACCGGCAAGATCCGCCACCCAGATCAAGGCAACCATCGCCAGCAGGTATGCGTGCACCAGGGCCGTCGCCGCTAACAGCGAGCCCCAGGCCAGTCGGCGTCTCTGCATGCCGGGATGCAGCGCAAGATAGAGGGCGGCAAGGATCAGAAAATGGCCGGCGAGGGACAGATGCCCGCCCATGCGCAAGAACATCGGCGGCGAGAACAGAAACAGACCTGCTCCCAGAAGCCTGAGAACGACACTGGGTGTCACCAGCCCAAGTAACTTCCAGGCAAACCAGGCTTGCAGAACAAAACACGCCAACAGCCAAATACCGAAGTATTGAAACGTCTCTGGAAGCATCGAATCGAAGGGTTTGAACAAAAATGCCAACAGCGGATTGGAGTCAGAGAATATGATCGCGCTGCCCAGTTCCAACCCGTAGGACGGGTTAAGTCCGAGAGGAAATGTCCATGGGAAGTGTCGGAAGAACACCCATCCCAAATAATGGGTCGCCGGATCACCACTTTCCAGCCAGGCAATGTTTTGCGGGTCCAGTGCCCGTGGCCCGATCACCATGAAAAAGGCCACCAGCCCCATTAACAGGGGCAGCAATACGACCGCCAGATGCTTGCCCGACCCCTTCATCGATACGTCCAGAAGTTATGCAACACAAAGGTGAATGCCGGAATGGTCAGCGCCACCGCACCGATCCCAAGTAGGTAATGAAGCCCGGCCATTTGGGCGGCCCAGGCCACCAGCATCGCCAATAAGAAACCGGCACCCGACACCATCAGAAAACGCAGCAGCGTTCGGCCGTGCAATCGGCTGGAAAAACTCCAGGTGGTGTTCACTACGTAGGAAACGACGGTCGCAGCGGTAAACGCCACGCCGTTGGCCAAGGGCGGCAGGGGCAGCACATAGTTGATGAACAGCACGGCAACCAGCGCATGAAGGGCGGTGACGAACAGCCCGGTCAAGGCAAAACGCTGAGCCCGTTTGATGAAGGCTGACCTGTCGGCGCCTGTCTCACTGCTCATCGCAGGTCACTCAGGTATCGGCGTGACATCACGGCTTCTGCGCCAGGCAGAACACCGTCAAACCGGCGAGACGGTTCGCGCCCATGAAAGGAAGCTCGATACTGCACAAGGTCTTCAAAAACGCGTTGACCAGCGGATGATGTCGTTTGAGCTGCGAGCGTGGTGGCGATGGTTGCGCACCTTTCGGCAGTAACCGCAGGGTGGCCGCAATAGGGAAGACCAGACCGAAATAGTAAGCCCCCTGCCGGACCGTCAAACCTGCGTCTTTGGCCACCGCCTCCAGTTGCGACAAAGTGTAGCGACGTTTGTGTTCGAGGAAGTCATCGTGCCCGCTCCAGAGGAACTGGAATGCCGGAACCGTCATAAGAAAACAACTGCCAGACGGTACCTTGTCGATGTAGGCCTTGAGCAATCCGACGTCGTCATCAACATGCTCCAGAACGTCCATCAGCAACACCAGATTGGCATCCACAGACTCGATGGATCGGCGATAGTGCACCGGTTTCCCGGCGGTTATGGCGTCCGAGTCCGCCCCATAGCTGATGTCCACGCACCAGGCCTCACTGGCGGGCGTATGGCTCAACAGATGATGGGAAAAAAACCCGGAACCGGCGCCTACATCGAGGATTTTTCGGCCGTCTATGCCTTGGAGCATGCGCCTCATCGCCGCCGCTTTTGAACGGTAATACCAATGCTGCTCGATGCTTGAACCGAGGATGTCGGTTTCCTTGAGATCCATGGTCAGTCCTTGGCGTTGTAGACGCGACGCACCAGGAAAACCGGGCGGCGTTTTGATTCGATGTACGTTCTGCCCAGGTATTCACCCAGCACCCCGATCCCAATCAGTTGCAGGCCACCCAAAAAGGTGACGGCGACCATGAGCGAGGCGTAGCCGGGTAAATCGATACCGGAGATCAATGTCCGCAACACGATGAAAATGGCGAACGAGAAAGAAACCAGAGAAACGAACAGCCCCAGATAGGTCCAGATCCGAAGCGGCTCCGTGCTGAAACTGGTAATGCCTTCCAAGGCGAAATTCCACAAGCGCCACCCGTTGAACTTGGTTTCCCCCGCCACCCGCTCCGGGCGCTCGTAGTCGACATAGGTGGTGCGAAACCCGACCCAGGCGAACAAGCCTTTCATGAAGCGCCGTGACTCTGGCAGGGTCTGCAATGCATCGATCACACAGCGGTCCATGAGCCGGAAGTCACCGACGTTTTCCGGAAGAGGCTGATCGGAGATTTTGTTGTGCAGACGGTAGAACCAGTTGGCGGATACTTGCTTGGCCCAAGAGTCGTTGTTGCGACTCACACGATGGCCCAGCACCACTTCATAACCTTCACGCCAGCGGGCAATCATCTGGAGGATGACTTCAGGCGGGTCCTGCAGATCGACATCGATGGGCACCACGACCTGGCCGCTTGCGCTCTGCAAGCCTGCAGTCAACGCGGCTTCTTTTCCGAAGTTGCGACTCAGGTCGACGATTCGAATACGCGAGTCGCTCTTCTGTCGCTCCAGAAGCAACTCCAGCGTGGTGTCGGTACTGCCGTCATTGACGAAAACCAGCTCCAGACCGATCAGCGCTTCGTTCTCGAAGACGTCGATAATCCTGGCGATGAACAAATCGATGGTTGCCGCTTCATTGAAAACGGGGATGACGAGCGATAATTCCAAATGCTCGGCCAGATGCGTTCCGTGCTGATGAGTCATTTGACTGCTCTTTTTTATAGTGATTTTTCTACAATCCGCAGCCGCCGACTGATTTTCAGCGCCATGAGCCGAATCGTATTAAGCAGGAGCACGGGAGGTGATGCAAGGGCGAAACTGCGGCGGTTTTGGCCATTCAACAGGCCATCACCGCGGAGTCAGTTACGCTGACTGAAATATCGTTTAATTATTAAAAACAAAAAACCTGATAGCCAAAAAATCGCTTTTGTTCAGGTGCTGTGAGGAGCTTCGGCATGCGGCGAACAGTTGATGAGGTGGGCATGACCAAACACCGGAAACGAAAAAAGCCCCGTAGCTTGTTCAGCTACGGGGCTTTTCTATGTATGGCGGAGAGATAGGGATTCGAACCCTAGGTACCGGTGAAGGTACAACGGATTTCGAATCCGTCCCATTCGGCCACTCTGGCATCTCTCCAACGGCGCGCATCATAACAGCACCTTTGCCCGAAGCGAAGCCCCTAGGCAAAATTTTTCCGTGCTATCAGATGCTTGCGTCGATTAAAGCGGTACGCCCAGACGCTTGGCAACTTCTTCATAGGCTTCGATGACGTCACCGAGGCCCTGACGGAAGCGGTCTTTGTCCATTTTCTTGCCAGTGGCTTTGTCCCACAGACGGCAGCCGTCCGGGCTGAATTCGTCGCCCAGGACGATTTCACCGTGGAACACGCCGAATTCGAGTTTGAAGTCGACCAATAGCAAGCCAGCGTCGTCGAACAGTTTGCTCAGGACTTCGTTGACCTTGAGCGACAGTTCTTTCATGCGAACCAGTTGCTCAGCCTTGCCCCAGCCGAACGCCACGACGTGGGATTCGTTGATGAACGGGTCGCCCTTGGCGTCGTCCTTGAGGAACAATTCGAAGGTGTAAGGCTCGAGTTTGAGGCCTTCTTCAACGCCCAGGCGCTTGACCAGGCTGCCGGCTGCGTAGTTACGCACGACGCACTCGACCGGGATCATGTCGAGTTTCTTCACCAGGCATTCGTTGTCGCCCAGCAGTTTGTCGAATTGGGTCGGCACGCCGGCTTCTTCGAGTTTCTGCATGATGAAGGCGTTGAACTTGTTGTTCACCATGCCTTTGCGGTCGAGCTGCTCGATACGCTTGCCGTCGAACGCCGAAGTGTCGTTGCGAAACAGCAGGATCAAGCGGTCAGCGTCATCGGTCTTGTAAACCGATTTGGCTTTGCCGCGGTAGAGTTCTTCACGTTTTTCCATGATGGGCTCCGCTTGCTAAGTAGGTGGGCTAGGCGATATGTCGCCAGTCGAGCCCTGAATCTTGATCGGCCAATTGCAGCCAGTCCGGGTCGCACCCGAGGGTGTCGACAAAACATTGCCGGGCCAGCTGCGGCAGGTTGTTCTTGCTGCTCAGATGGGCCAGGACCAGGTGTTGCAGGTCTTTCCAGCCCAACTCCGCCACCAGGAATGCCGCCTGATGGTTATTCAAATGTCCCAGTTCACCGCCCACACGCTGCTTGAGAAAGTACGGGTAGTGACCTCTGGCGAGCATGTCGCGGCAATGGTTGGACTCGATCATCAACGCATCGAGATCCCGATAGCCTTCCAGCACCTTGCTGCAATACGAACCCAGATCGGTCAACAGACCGAAACGCCGCTCACCGTCACTGAATACGTATTGCGTCGGCTCCTGCGCATCGTGGGATACAGAGATCACATTGATGCTCAAGGCACCAACCTGAAGTTGCTCACCACCTGCCACGAAGCCCGCCGGCTCAATGGGTTTGCGCATCCCGCGCAATGTACCGCGACTGAGGTAGACCGGTAGATTGTAGCGCCGAGACAGCAAACCCACGCCATGCACGTGGTCGGCATGTTCGTGGGTTACCAGTATGGCACTCAGCTGCGTAGGACTTACACCCAGGCGCAGCAGGCGCCGCTCGGTTTCGCGCAAGGAGAAACCACAATCCACCAGAACGTACGTGTCATCGCGGGCTATCAGCGTGCCATTCCCTTGGCTACCACTGCCGAGAACGGCAAAACGCATTGGATCAGCCCAGGTTGTCCTGAATCACACCCAATATTTTGCGAGCCACTTCGGCCGGCGCAACGGTATTGATGTTTTTCTCGACGGTGACTTGCACGGCATCCCCCACCTTGCTCAGGCGAACCTGATAACGCTCGGCGCGGGCATCGATTTCTTCTTTGGCCGGTTTGCTGCCAAACAATTTGCCGAAGAAGCCTGGCTCATCGTTTTTCTTCTCGGCCTTTTCAGCGAGGTTGATGTAGTACAAGCCCAGGCTGCGGTTGATGTCTTCAACCCGCCATTCGCCCTTCTCCAGCGCACGGCCGACACTCGACCAGGCGCGGTCAAGGTCTTCGCCGAGGTTGAGCACCACGTTGCCGCTGCCGTCTTCGGTGAGGCTGACGCGGTTAGGCGTATCGAAATCACGCGCGGCCAACAAGGAAACCGAACCGCCCTTCTCGGAGGTCCGGCTCATGCTCGCAAGCATCTCGTCGACCAATGCCGCATCCAGACCGGTATTAACCGAACGGTTGGTAAAATCAACATTGGCAGTGCTGCCGGCAGGACGCTCGGCGCTGATCACGTAGATTTCACTGGTGTTGCGCTGCACGCCCGGTTCGATACGAACCCGCACGCGGGTTTCGCCGTCAGACGCGGCTCCGGCACTGCTCAGGCGCTTGGCCATCGAAGCGGACAACTCGTCGGAATGCTGCCAGGAGGTAGTGAACTCGCCGGTTTTCGGACGCTGTTCATCAATACGGAAACCGTTGTCCTGGAAGAATTGCATAGCCACTGGCCAGACTTCAGCGGGTGGTCGCTGGGCCATGACCCAACGCGAATCGCCGCTTTTCTGCAGGGTGTAGTCGCTGGCATTGGCCACCGCCGACAACGGCTGCGGACGCGGAACTTCGTATTCGCCCTTGACGGTGTCGTCAGCCACGTTGCGCGGGATCGGCAGCAAAGGGTCGAGACGCTTGGAGGTGCTGACATTCGGCGGCAATTGCATTGGCGCGGTTTGTTGCGCTTCCAGGTAATCGCTGCCACGGTCACGGAAGTAGCCTTCCGGGCCCCAAACCCAACCACAGCCACTGGTGCTGGAGATGATCAAGGCAAGTGCGGAAAGTCCGGCCATTCGCTTCATGCGTAGTACTTCCTCAATTAAACCAATACGCCGGACTGGCGCATGGCCTGTCGCAGCGGTTCGTGGCAGGCAGCACTGAGCCAGGTGAGCGGCAGACGGATACCGTCCGGCATCAAGCCCATCTCGTGCAGGGCCCACTTCACAGGGATAGGGTTGGATTCGATGAACAGGGTTTTATTGAGTGGCATCAGCTTTTCGTGGATCGCACGGGCAGTCACGGCATCGCCACGCATTGCAGCGGCGCACAGATCGCTCATGGCTCGCGGAGCAACGTTGGCCGTTACCGAGATATTGCCTTTGCCGCCCAGCAGCATCAGCTCGACCGCGGTGGCGTCGTCACCGGAATACACCAGGAAGTCGCTGCTGACGCCGGCCAGGATGTCCTTGGCACGTTGCAGATCGCCAGTGGCTTCCTTGATGCCGATGATATTCGGCACGGTAGACAGACGGATTACCGTCTCGGCCAGCATGTCGCAGGCAGTGCGGCCAGGCACGTTGTAGAGAATCTGCGGAATATCGACCGCTTCGGCGATGGTGCGGAAGTGCTGATACAGGCCTTCTTGCGTCGGCTTGTTGTAGTAAGGCGTTACCAGCAGGCACGCGTCGGCGCCAGCGTTCTTCGCGTTAGTGGTCAATTCGATCGCTTCGCGCGTCGAATTGGCTCCTGTACCGGCGATCACCGGAATACGCCCTGCAACTTGAGCTACCACGCGACGAATCACTTCTATGTGTTCGTTCACATCGAGGGTGGCCGACTCACCTGTAGTGCCGACCGCCACGATGGCGTTGGTGCCCTCTTGCAGGTGGAAGTCCACCAGTTTGCTCAGGCTGTCCCAGTCGAGACGACCCTGTGCATCCATGGGTGTGACCAGTGCCACCATACTGCCCGCAATCATGCAACCGCTCCTGCCGGAAAAAGAGAGCGGTAATGGTACTGGCGCCAAGATGCTTGTACAAGCAAAGTACTGCGCTCGTGCCATTCCCCTGAGCGATGGTTTTCGCTACCCTTCAGACTTTGATCGGTACTGATAAGCTTGTACGCCGGGTTCCAGCCTCCCTTTTCGGCATCCGAAGCCCCCGATCCTGCGTTGCCACCCCTCGCTCTCGTCTCACGGGAGCTTGTCGCAACCTCTAGACTCAGGGTTTCTGAATTCGTATCCGGACGCTCGCTCCCAGTACTCGAGCCTGCAAAAGTATCGACCGCTCATCGTTTTAGGAATGCTGCATGTCCACCCCCACAGTCCGCGAACAATTCCTTGTCATCAGTGCCCTCGGCGCCAACCCCATGGAGCTGACTAACGTCCTGTGCCGCGCCAGCCATGAAAATCGCTGTGCCGTGGTGACCTCCCGCCTGACTCGCCACGGCGAATGCAGCGCGTTGGTCCTGCAGATTTCCGGCAGCTGGGACGCCCTGGCGCGCCTGGAAGCCGGCTTGCCCTCTCTGGCCAAGAAGCACGCCTTCACGGTCAACGTAGTTCGTAGCGCCGCGCTGGAAAATCGTCCTGAGGCGCTACCTTATGTGGCGTATGTCAGTTCGGCCTATCGCTCGGATATCGTCAACGAGCTGTGCCAGTTCTTCATCGACCATCACGTCGAGCTGGAAAACCTGACCTGCGATACCTATCAGGCCCCGCAAACCGGCGGCACCATGCTCAACGCGACGTTCACTGTCACGTTGCCAGCCGGCGTGCAGATCAGTTGGCTGCGTGATCAGTTCCTGGATTTTGCCGACGCGCTGAACCTCGACGCGCTGATCGAACCGTGGCGCCCACAGAACCCAATGTAAGGAAGCTTTCATGGCCGTTGCTATCGACCAACCTGTCGCCGACTTCGAAGTACCTGCCACCAGCGGGCAAACCGTTAGCCTCGCGGGGCTCAAAGGCAAGCAGGTGGTGATCTACTTCTATCCGAAGGACAGCACGCCTGGTTGCACAACCGAGGGCCAGGGCTTTCGTGATCAATACGCTGAGTTCAAGGCAGCCAACACCGAAGTGTTCGGCGTATCCCGCGACAGCCTGAAGTCCCACGAGAACTTCAAGTGCAAGCAAGAGTTCCCGTTCGAGCTGATCAGTGACAAAGACGAAGCCGTCTGTCAGCTGTTCGATGTGATCAAGCTTAAGAAACTCTATGGCAAGGAATACATGGGCGTAGATCGCAGCACGTTTCTGATTGATAAAGACGGTGTTCTGCGCCAGGAATGGCGTGGCGTGAAAGTACCCGGCCATGTGGATTCAGTACTGGCTGCAGCGCAGGCCCTGAACAAGGCCTGATTATTCAGGCGTCTGTCAGGACGTCATCGCGAGCAGGCTCGCTCCCACGCTTGACCTAGTCGTCCAGACAATGTGGGAGCGAGCCTGCTCGCGATGAGGATCGCACCACAACGCAAATCTAAAATTAATCGCTACAACAACGGCGCCACAATCGGCTCCTTGCGCGGCCAGGCATCCAGCACCGCTTTGAACAGGGTGGCCAGCGGAATCGCGAAGAAAATCCCCCAGAAACCCCATAGCCCGCCAAACAACAGCACCGCACAGATGATCGCCACGGGATGCAGGTTGACCGCTTCCGAGAACAGCAGCGGCACCAGCACGTTGCCGTCCAGCGTCTGAATGATCCCGTAGACCGCCATCAGATAGATGAACTGATCGCTCCAGCCCCATTGAAACAGCGCAATCAGCATTACCGGCACGGTCACCACCACCGCCCCGACGTAGGGCACTACGACCGAAACCCCGACCAACAGCGCAAGCAGTGCCGCGTAGTTCAGACCCAGCGCCACAAAAGCAATGTAAGTAACGCCACCACAGATGAAGATCTCGATGACCTTGCCGCGAATGTAATTGGCGATCTGGCGGTTCATTTCCTCAGCAACCCTGGTGATTAGCGCTCGCTCGCGGGGCAGATAGCCTCGGACCCATTGCCCGATCATCTCCCGGTCCTTGAGGAAGAAAAACACCAGAATCGGCACCAGAACCAGATAGATCATGATGTTGACCAGCAACGGCAAACTGGACAGCGAGAACGTCAGCGCCCATTGGCCGAACTTGCCGATTTCACCGCGCGCCACTTCGATGGCCTGCAATACCTGCTCATCGGACACCAGATGCGGGTAACGCTCCGGCAGCAGCAACAGCAATGACTGCCACTTGGCGAGCATGCCCGGCAACTCGTTGAACAAGGTGATCAGCTGATGCCAGAGCAACGGCACCACCACCACGATGAACACCAGCAGCACGCCCATGAACAAGGCGAACACCAGGCCCACCGCAGCCGCGCCAGGCAAACGCAGGCGTTCAAGGATGACAACCAGCCCTTGCATCAGATAGGCCAGCACCATGCCCGCCAACACCGGCGCCAGCATTCCGCCCAGGGTCAGCACAGCGGTGAAGGCCAGGAACAAGAGAACGGCCAGCACCACGGCCTCCTCATCGGAGAAATAGCGCTGAATCCAGTCGCGTAACACCTTGAACATCAATAATCCTTAAAAATGAGCGCTGCAGATTTCAGGCCTTGCGCAACCAATAGCGATAGACACCCGCTTCATCTTCCTCGCGAAGCAGCGTATGACCGGCCAAACGGGCAAAGGTGCGAAAGTCCCGCTGAGAGCCGGCGTCGGTAGCTATTACCTTGAGTACCGCACCGCTGGGTAGGCGATTGAGTTCCAGCTTGGCCTTGAGCAATGGCAGCGGGCAGTTCAAACCACTGGCATCCAGTTCGGCGTCGTACTCTACAGCGTCGGTCATTACTTCACTCCGGGCGGGTATTAGAGCCGCTTAGAATATCTGGTCCCAAGCCAAGTGTCCGGCTACAGTAAGCTCTTTGTCGACTAAGGCTTTGTGCATGACTTTTTTGCGCCCTACCCTGCTGACGCTCGCTTGCCTGCTCGCCTCACCGGGCTTCGCCGACGACCTGCCGTCACTCGGCGACGCCAGTTCTGCCATCGTCTCGCCGCAACAGGAACACCAATTGGGTCGGGCCTGGCTGGCGCTATTGCGCAGTCAGGTATTACAACTCAACGACCCGCAACTCAAGGATTACGTCGAAACCAGCGTCTATAAACTGGTGGAGACCAGCCAGGTCAATGACCGGCGCCTGGAGTTCATCCTGATTAACAGCCCGCAACTCAACGCCTTCGCGGCACCGGGCGGGATTGTCGGTGTGAATGGAGGGCTCTTTCTCAATGCCCAGACCGAAAGCGAATATGCCTCGGTGCTGGCCCACGAACTGGCTCACTTGTCGCAACGCCACTTCGCTCGCGGCGTAGAAGCCCAGCAACGCATGCAAGTGCCAATGATGGCAGCCCTGCTGACCGGGATCGTGATCGCCGCTGCTGGCGGCGGTGACGCCGGGATTGCGGCCATCGCTGGGACCCAGGCTGCAGCGATGCAGGAACAACGACGCTTCTCGCGCCAGAACGAGCAGGAAGCCGACCGCATCGGCATTCTCAACCTTGAAAAAGCCGGTTACGACCCGCGCGCCATGCCGACCATGTTCGAACGGCTGATGCGCCAGTACCGCTTCGATGCCAAACCACCGGAGTTCCTGCTGACTCACCCCGTCACTGAATCGAGGATCGCCGACACCCGCAACCGCGCCGAACAATCCAAACAGGGAGGCATCGAAGACAGCCTGCGTTATCAATTGATTCGCGCGCGGGTCCAGTTGATCTACGAAGAAACTCCAGGCCTTGGTGCCAAACGCTTCCGCGCCCAACTCGATGAAAACCCGAAGAATGATGTGGCCCGCTATGGTTTGGCGATCGCGCAGGTCAAAGGCGGTCAGTTGAATGAAGCTCGAGAGAACCTCAAACAACTCCTGGCCAAATCACCGAATGACATCACTTACAACCTGGCCCAGGTTGACCTGGACATCACCAATAACCGCCTACCCGATGCCCAATCACGCGTGGACCGGATGCTGACGCAGTATCCAGGCAACTATCCGCTGAATCAGGTACGCGTCGATTTGCTGCTCAAGCAGAACCGCCCCGCTGACGCCGAGAAAGCACTCGAGGGCCTGCTCAAGACTCGTCCTGACGATCCGGATGTCTGGTACATGGTGGCGGAAACCCGCGGGCTGTCCGGCAATATCATCGGCCTGCATCAAGCCCGTGCCGAATACTTCGCGCTGGTTGGTGATTACCGACAGGCAATCCAGCAACTCGACTTCGCCAAGCGCCGTGCCGGTACCAACTTCCCTCTGTCTTCAAGGATCGATGCGCGACAAAGGGAGCTGATGGATCAGGAGCAAATGGTCAAAGACATGATGCGCTGACATTTATCCCGCCGACAAAAAAGCCCGTCTCTTTCGAGACGGGCTTTTTAATGCCGCGAATAATCGGTTGCCCGGTTATTCAGCCAGTTTGAAGGTGATGAAGCTGGCACGACCTTGACGCAGAACCCGCATTGATACCGATCGATTCTTCGGTAGCGCCTTGGCGATCTCCGTGAACTCCTTGGTCGAACCAATTGCCTGGTTGTTCAAGTGAGTGATCACATCGCCCGGCTGCAGGCCGATCAAGGCAGCAGGACCATCCTGAACTTCCTTGATGACAACGCCGCCCTGGATTTCGTTGGTCTTTTTCTGCTCATCGGTCAGCTCAGCCACGGCAACACCCAAGCGATTGCTGCTGCGCTCAACGCCGCCGGACTTAGGCAGGGCGTCCAACTCTTTACCCTCTTCAGGAATAGCGCCGACGGTCAGCTCGACGTTTTTACGCTTGCCGTCACGGATGACTTCAAGCTTGGCCTTGGAACCAGCCTTGAGCGCACCCACCAGGTGCGGCAGATCCGCAGACATGACAATCGGTTGATTATTCATGCTCAAGATCACGTCACCGACCTGCAGACCGCCTTTGGCCGCCGGGCCATCATCCTGGATCTGTGCCACTAGCGCACCAGCCGGCTTTTCCAGACCGAAGGACTCGGCCAGATCTTTATTCACTTCCTGGATCACCACACCCAACCAGCCGCGACTGACCTTGCCACCGCTCTTCAGCTGATTGGAAACGTCCATCGCCACATCGATCGGGATAGTAAATGACACGCCCATAAAGCCGCCGGAACGGGTATAGATCTGCGAGTTGATCCCGACCACTTCACCGGCAAGGTTGAACAGTGGACCACCCGAGTTGCCCGGGTTGATCGACACGTCAGTCTGGATGAATGGCACATAGTTTTCGTTCGGCAGGCTGCGACCGACGGCGCTGACGATACCGTGGGTCACAGTATGGTCAAAGCCAAATGGCGAGCCGATAGCAACCACCCATTGTCCGGGCTTCAGATCCTGGGACTTGCCCAGTTTCAACACCGGCAGATCCTTGCCCTCAATCTTCAGCAGCGCCACATCGGAACGCGGGTCAGTGCCGACCAACTTGGCTTTCAACTCACTGCGATCGGCAAGACGCACGAGGATTTCATCGGCGTCGGCAATCACATGATTGTTGGTCAGGATGTAGCCGTCAGGCGAGATGATGAAACCTGAGCCCAGCGATTGCGCTTCGCGCTGACGGTCGCCGCGGGGCGTCCGTGGCTGTGGCATGCCGCGCTCGAAAAACTCGCGCAACATCGGCGGCAGGCCTTCCAGATCAGGCATTTGAGCCGAATCAGAGACCTTGCGATCCGGAAGCTTTTGCGTGGTACTGATGTTCACTACCGCAGGCGAGGCTTGCTCGACCAGTTGCGTGAAGTCAGGCAGCTCAGCCGCTTGGGCGGCGAGCGTCTGACCAAGCAAAATCACAGTGGCAACAACGGATAGATAAGACTTCAAACGTGGTATCGACATACGGCTCCCGTTACAACGAGCAGGGTTAAGCGATATGGAGCAAGAAACACCGGGGAAATATACGCCGGTACTTTTGTTCCGGGAACAACAAACAAGGCCAGAGCCGAGGGCTCTGACCTATAGAAAAATTCTGGATTTTTTGCAAATTGAAATGCTCACCAAACATTTCGACATCTCAATTGTGGAGTAGGCATTGCCGACCTCTTACACAACCAAACGCTTCGATGAGCATCATTTCAGAAACTCACTGCTTGGACGCAGTGGCATCGGTGCGCATCGAAAGCGCAATCCGTTCAGCGGTACCGATCGGAATCTCGCCAACCACCGTCACCATCACCTCGCCTTCTGGCGTGGTCAGACGTCGCGAGACTGCAACGGTCGGGCCTAACTGGGTTCGGGTATCTGTGACCACCGCGCCATTCAAAGGCTCGAGGAACACCGAAAATCGCGCCAGTCCATCGTCATACATCAGGCTATTAACCAACACCTTGGTGTCCGGGTCCTTACGCGCACTGCTGCTAGTCAATTCGAACCCTGGTGGTAGCCAGTCCGAATGCCAGACCCGAGAAGCTTTCACCGCCGAAGCCTTGTCACTGTCGAGGACGACAGGCTTGCACTCGGCGCTGGCTTGCAGCTCGCTGTCGCTTGGCACATCAGCAGTATAGAGCTGAGTAAACTGGAACCGCTCAAGCAACTGCCCTTTGTCATTTAACAGCAATGACTTCAACGGCAGGCCGGTTTCTCGGTCCAGGTGCAGTTCGAAACCATACCGATGCTGATCACGAGGCGTCAGCGAAACAATCACCGCCGGTCGACCGGCCACACGCGACTTGCCGATAACGGCAAGGTCGTACCAATTCTTGAGTTTTTGTGGATCAAGTGCACGAGCGGAAGAGTCAGGAGCATCCCCCAGCCCTGCTATCAGGGCGCCGCTTACACATTGAGTATGCCCATCAATGCGCACGACTTCCTGTGCTGAGCCATCGAGCTGAAGCAAACGCTCGCGGACTTTGCCATCCTGGACACGATGCCAGATGTTATGGGTAGAAAAACTACCGTTACGCTCGTAAACGAAAGTACCGTGGAAGCTTTGCTGTTGCTCGGCCTGGCCCAGACGGCTCAACCAGTCCTGGGCTTCATCGGCATGGGCTGGAACAATGAACCAGCCACCCAGCAGAAGAGTAAGTAGAGGTATGGCGCGCATGATCCTCCTTAGCGGTTTTCCAGGCTTGCCGCACGGGCATAAGGCAGAGCGCTTTCAGTGCCTTTGAGTGCAGCTTGTTGAGCATGTTGACGCAGGTAGCTTGGCAGACGCTGATCATGCCAGCCTGGCTGACCTTGCAGTACGCCGTTGGCCATAGGGCCAGTGGCTTCCGAACTCTCACTATAGCCTGCCAATACCGCAGGGCCTTTTATTTGTGGAGTAGCCAGACCTGGTTGAGCCGATTGCTGAGCCAGTTCGACCCCAGCGATCTCATCCTGGTTATACAGACGTACGCCAGCCAGCACAGCAACAGTCACCGAAGCGGCAACAGCCAGACGCCCCAGAGTGCGCCATGGACCACGAGTCGCTTTGGCCGGTACGGTTTCGTCAGCCAGAGCCGCAGAAACTGCCGCAGCGATATCCAGACGAGGGAGCAACAAGTCTTTGTGCATTACAGCCCGAGCGATCTGGTAACGAGCCCAGGTATCACGAGTTTCAACATCGTCAAAGGCATTCAATACCCGACGCAATTCCAGTTCGTCCGCTTCGTTATCCATCACTGCGGACAGCGATTCCTGCAGGGCTTCACGACTCATGGCGGTTCCTCTCTTGGCTGTCGCCGCTGTCTCAGTTAATCCTGCAACAACGGCTGCAGGGCTTTATCGATGGCTTCCCGAGCGCGGAAAATCCGGGAGCGCACGGTACCCACCGGACACTGCATGACGCTCGCAATGTCCTCGTAACTCAGACCATCGAATTCACGTAAAGTTAAGGCCGTACGTAAATCTTCTGGCAGTTGCTGGATAGTTCGATGGACGGTGCCTTCGATCTCATCCCGCAACAACGCACGCTCCGGTGACTCGAGATCCTTGAGGCCATGATCGCCGTCGTAGAATTCCGCATCTTCAGAACTAACATCGCTATCCGGCGGCCGGCGGCCGCGTGAAACCAGATAGTTCTTCGCCGTGTTGATGGCGATTCGGTACAACCACGTATAAAACGCACTGTCGCCGCGGAAATTACCGAGTGCACGGTAAGCCTTGATAAAGGCTTCCTGTGCGACATCCTGGGCTTCATGGGTGTCGTGCACGAAACGCACGATCAACCCGAGAATTTTGTGCTGGTATTTCAGCACTAACAGATCGAAAGCTCGCTTGTCGCCGCGCTGAACGCGCTCTACAAGCTGCTGATCCTCTTCCTGGGTTAGCATGAACACTCCTCGTTAAACTCAAAGGAGGCTTGCATTCCCAAACGATCAAGCTTGCAAACATAGACTCGGGCTTTTCGCAAAAGTTCTCCCCCTCCAAGCAAGTTTCCTGCGCACTCTGATTTGGCACACACGAAAAACGCAGCGCGGGCAAAAGCCGGCTGCGCGAATAATCTTGTCGTCGAATTCACCTACAAAGACCGGTACACAGGTCCCGTATGATTCCGACGCTATCCCCTTCTGTCGGGCAACCTTCTATTGAGCCTGTCTGCTCAGCAAAAGTTCCCGATATTTATAGCTGTGCGACATGAACATTGTGCAACCGTGAAGCGAAAAAGACCGGTTTATCCTCGATACCGTCGTCTAATCGTCGATTTACCTGAAAAAATCATCCGGCACCCTATCTACCTGAGAACAGCCTTTCAGTCACAGTAGTTTCACAATGCCACGATCGCCTGGCTATTGTGCCGATCCACCCCTCTATATACTAGTGGGCTGTGTGGCTGTCTTGACTCGCCGATCCAGGTGTCTTGCGCCAACCCCGACCCGGGTCGCTTTGAGCGGAATCCTGAAATGAGCCAACAGTTTCAACACGATGTTCTGGTGATTGGCAGCGGTGCTGCCGGCTTGAGTCTTGCGCTGACCTTACCCGGTCATCTGCGCATTGCCGTATTGAGCAAAGGCGACCTCGCCAACGGCTCAACGTTCTGGGCCCAGGGTGGTGTGGCTGCCGTGCTGGATGACACCGACACCGTTGAGTCCCATGTCGATGACACGCTCAATGCCGGCGGCGGCCTGTGCCATGAAGATGCAGTGCGCTTTACCGTCGAGCATAGTCGCGAGGCGATTCAGTGGCTGATCGATCAGGGTGTCCCCTTCACCCGCGATGAACAGTCAGGCACCGAAGACGGCGGTTTTGAATTCCACCTGACTCGCGAAGGTGGCCACAGTCATCGACGGATCATCCACGCCGCCGATGCCACGGGTGCGGCCATTTTCAAAACCTTACTGGACCAGGCAAAACAACGGCCAAATATCGAACTGCTGGAACAACGGGTCGCCGTTGATCTGATCACCGAAAAACGCCTGGGCCTTGACGGTGACCGTTGCCTTGGCGCCTACGTGCTGAACCGTGGCACCGGCGAAGTCGACACCTATGGCGCGCGCTTCACCATCCTGGCCTCCGGTGGCGCAGCGAAAGTCTACCTCTATACCAGCAACCCCGACGGCGCCTGCGGTGATGGCATCGCAATGGCCTGGCGCTCGGGTTGCCGGGTGGCGAATTTGGAATTCAACCAGTTCCATCCCACCTGCCTCTATCACCCGCAAGCCAAGAGTTTCCTGATCACCGAAGCCCTGCGCGGCGAAGGTGCGCACCTGAAGCTGCCGAACGGCGAACGCTTCATGCAGCGCTTCGATCCTCGAGCCGAACTGGCGCCGCGTGACATCGTTGCCCGCGCCATCGACCATGAGATGAAACGCCTGGGCGTTGACTGCGTGTATCTGGACATCAGCCACAAGCCGGAAGCGTTCATCAAGACCCATTTCCCGACCGTGTATGAGCGCTGCCTGGAATTCTCCATCGACATCACCAAACAACCGATCCCGGTCGTTCCGGCCGCGCACTATACCTGCGGCGGGGTGATGGTCGATCAGCAGGGGCGCACCGATGTGCCAGGCCTGTATGCCATTGGCGAAACCAGCTTCACCGGCCTGCACGGGGCCAACCGCATGGCCAGCAACTCGCTGCTGGAGTGTTTTGTCTATGCCCGATCGGCGGCCGCGGACATTCTTGAGCAGTTGCCGCAGATCCCGGCGCCTCTCGCCCTGCCCGCCTGGGATGCCAGCCAGGTCACAGACTCCGACGAAGACGTGATCATTGCGCACAACTGGGATGAATTGCGGCGCTTCATGTGGGACTACGTCGGTATCGTGCGTACCAACAAGCGCCTGCAACGAGCTGAGCATCGTGTGCGCCTGCTGCTGGATGAGATCGATGAGTTTTACAGCAACTATAAAGTCAGCCGCGACTTGATCGAATTACGCAACCTGGCTCAGGTTGCCGAACTGATGATTCGCTCAGCGATGGAGCGCAAGGAAAGTCGAGGCCTGCATTACACCCTCGATTACCCGAACATGCTGCCGGTTGCCCTCGACACTATTCTGGTGCCGCCCACCTACGCCGACTGAACTTGAGTCGAACCCGCAGGCGTCGGTGCACATCCGCCGTCTGCGAGTCGCGCGGTACGCAAATCGCCCGCACACGCCGTTCACCGCGCAGACGAAAACGCAGCACGACGATCAGTGGCAATGCCAGGCTATCGGGCCGAAGCTGCACAGCCTGCCAGCCATGAGCGGCATTCCACAGTTGCCAGCCATCGGCATCACGGCGCAAACCGCTAAACGCGGCGGGATGAGTCAACAAAATTTGTCGCGGCAACGCCCATAGTCCATGGGCCAGGCACAAGGCGGCACCGAGCAGACTCGCCCAGATCGGTATAGTGAGTAGAGATAGCGAACCCAGCGCGAACAGCTGAGCCAGAAGATAAGCCGCCAGCAACTGCCGTGAGGCATGCCAGCGGCATTCGAAATAATTACTTGGGCTGGACACGGTCCAGAATCATTCGAACCATGCGCTGCAACTCAGGGTCTTCCGATTCGGCGCGCTCCATGAACCAGCCAAACATGTCCTGATCTTCACACTCGAGCAGCCTGGTATAGCATTCGCGGTCTATAGCATTCAGATGCGGGTAGACCTCTTTCACGAATGGCACCAGCAATACATCCAGCTCAAGCATGCCGCGGCGGCTGTGCCAGTAGAGGCGATTCAGTTCAACATCTTCGACCATGGAGCGCTCCTCAAATAGAGCGCAAGTATACAGCCCGAGACCACCACGAACAGTCGGCTTTGGTCGGGACTATCCATACTTTGTGAACTACCCATTTCAAGGGCGCCCCCTTATGATGTCCCCCAGACCTTTTATCCTGCGATGACCCATGGCCGATTCTGCTTTTTTCTGCACGTTGTCTCATGAAGGCGTTCTCGCCGTTCGCGGCTCCGACGCCAGCAAATTCCTTCAGGGGCAACTGACCTGCAATCTCAATTACCTGAGTGATACCCAGGCCAGTCTCGGCGCACGCTGCACGCAGAAAGGCCGCATGCAATCGAGCTTCCGCATCCTGCTTGAAGGCGATGGCTGCCTGCTCGCGATGGCGACTGAATTGCTTGAGCCGCAACTGGCGGACCTGAAAAAGTACGCCGTATTTTCAAAATCCAAACTGACTGACGAAAGTGCCGCCTGGGTTCGCTTCGGCCTCGGTCAGGCTGATGCCGCTCTTTCCACCCTGGGCCTTGAGCTGCCACCAGAAACCGATGCCGTGGCGCGTGCTAACGGATTGATCGCCATTCGCGTGTCCCCCGGCAGAGCCGAACTCTGGGCCGCGGCGGATCAGGCCCAAACCCTGCGTGGCCACTTGTCCGCGCAACTGGTCGAGGGTGATCTGAATCAGTGGCTGCTGGGGCAAGTTCGCGCAGGCATCGGCCAGGTCATGCCGAGCACTCGCGAGCTGTTCATCCCACAGATGCTCAACCTGCAAGCCGTTGGCGCCGTGAGTTTCAAGAAAGGCTGCTACACCGGCCAGGAAATCGTCGCGCGCATGCAATACCTGGGCAAACTCAAGCGCCGGCTGTATCGACTGCAACTGGACGCCAGCGAACTGCCTGAGCCCGGTGCGCAATTGTTTTCCCCGACCCACGGCAGCTCCATCGGCGAAGTGGTCATCGCTGCCCGTGCCGAACAGCACATTGAACTGCTGGCGGTGCTGCAAGCCGAAGCAGCAGAGGGTGGCATCGTCCACCTTGGCGCGCTCGAAGGCCCTGCCCTGCAACTGCTCGACCTGCCTTACCAACTGGATCGTGATCGCGAAATCCAGCGTTAATTGCAGCACTTTTTTGCAATACCCTAGAGAACAGAAATGAGCAAGCTGGCGGAAAAGGTCCAACAGGATTTGGTTGAGGCCATCGATAACGATGACCTGGTTCTGCCAACATTACCGGAAGTGGCCCTCAGGATTCGCAAGGCCGCTGAAGATCCGGAAATCAGCGTCAGTACGCTGAGCAAAGTGATTGGCCGCGATACGGCGCTATCGGCCCGCCTGATCAAAGTGGTCAACAGCCCTTTGCTGCGGGCGACCCAGGAAGTGACCGACCTGCATACGGCGATCACCCGACTGGGCGTCAACTACAGCAGCAACCTGGCCATCGGTCTGGTCATGGAGCAGATTTTTCATGCCCGCTCCGAGGTGGTGGCGCAAAAAATGCGCGATGTCTGGCGCAGGAGTCTGGAAGTGGCCGCCATCAGTTATGCCCTGTGCCGCAGCCATACTCAGCTGAAGCCTGACCAGGCGGCGCTCGGCGGACTGGTGCATCAGATCGGTGTATTGCCGATTCTGACCTACGCCGAAGATCACTATGAGCTGCTTTCGGACCCAGTCAGCCTCAACCATGTGATCGAGCACATTCATCCATTGCTTGGCGACAAGCTGCTCAGTGTCTGGGAGTTTCCGGAAATGCTGGTGAAGCTGCCGGGCCAATACCTCGACTTCAAGCGCCAGTCAGAGCGGGTCGACTATGTCGACTTGGTGCAGGTTGCCACACTGTATTGCCACAAAGACACCGAGCACCCGCTGGCCAGGGTCGACGCATTCAACGTGCCGGCCTTCAAAAAACTGGGTATTGATCCCGAAAACACGGCGATGTGCAGCGATCTGGAAGAGTCGCGTTCGATGTTTTACTGATTGTGAACACGAGCAATTGTGGCGAGGGAGCTTGCTCCCGCCGGCCGATCCGCGCCCGGGCGCAGCAGTCGTAAACCCGGCAAATGCGATTTGGCTGAAATACTGCGGTGTATGGTTTTGGGGCTGCTTCGCAACCCAGCGGGAGCAAGCTCCCTCGCCACAGATATTGTGCTCAGCATCTACCCCGCAATAAAACTCACCCGCACCTTCAACCCCGCCTGCGCGCCATCGTGGAGGCTGATCTGCGCCAAATGGGCGCGGCAGATTTCACCGACAATCGCCAACCCCAATCCTGAACCCGCGCCTTGCTGGTTACTCCGATAAAAACGCTCGAACACCCGATCACGTTCCTCCTGGGGAATTCCAGGCCCGTCATCTTCGACCTCCAACACCGCCGGCGCAGTCACCCGCAGAATCACATTGCCGCCCGGCGGTGTATGGGCCAGAGCGTTATCCACCAGGTTGCTCAAGAGTTCATTGAGCAGCGTCGGCTCGCCGCGTAGCCAGACAGGCTCGTCCGCCTCCAATGCCAAAGCAACGCCCCGTGCGTGAGCCAGCGGCGCCATGGCCATGCCCAGCTCTCGGGCCAACTGGCTCAGATCAAGTAGCTGCGCACCACCCTCGGCAATCGCCCGGGCGCCGTTTTCGATACGGGCCAGCGACAGCAATTGATTGGCCAGGTGTGTCAGGCGATCCGTCCCCTGAGCGGCGCTTTCCAGGGTCGTGCGCCAGGTTTCGGGTTCTGCCGCGCGCAGACCCAATTCAAGTCGTGCCTTTAGCGCCGCCAGCGGCGTGCGCAATTCATGAGCGGCATCGGCAATGAACTGTGCCTGACGCTCGAACTGGCCACGCAGGCGCTCGGTAAAGTGATTGAGTGCCCGCACCAGCGGCCACAACTCACGCTGCACTTCCACCAGCGGCAAGGCACGCAAATCATCCGATTGACGCTCCTCCACTGCGGTGCGCAACCGCTCCAATGGCCGCAACGCGGCACTGACGGCAAACCACACTAACATCAGCGCGCCCATGGCCAGCATCCCCAGACGTAGCAAGGTATCGGTCATCAGGCTGCGCGCCATGCGGACCCGAGCCTCGTCAGTTTCCGCCACGCGAATTTCCGCCATGCCGTTCATGTTCGGCTCACTGACAGGCTTGAGCAGGCTCACCACCCGCACGTTCTGCCCTTGATAAGTGGCGTTGTAGAAGCGCGCCAGCGCCGGGTAATCGTCAGTGCGCGGCGTACCCGGTGGCGGCCCGGGCAGGTTTTCGTAGCCGGAAATCAGCTTCTGGTGAATGTCGTTGACCTGGTAATAAATCCTCCCGGCGCTGTCATAGGCGAAAGTGTCGAGGGCGACGTAGGGCACATCAGCACTGAGGCCGCCATCGCGCTGGGACAAGCCAGCGGCGATGGTCCGGGCCGAAGCCAGCAAAGTCCGGTCATAAGCGGTGTCGGCAGCTTCGCGGCCATTCCAGTAAGCGCTCAAACCACTGGCCAACATCAATACCACCAGCAGCAGCGCGAGGTTCCACAGCAACCGCCAGCGCAGACTGCTGGGCTTATGCATCGCGGGTTTCCAGCAGGTAACCGAGCCCCCTGAATGTCACGATCGCCACCGGTTGGCCGTCGAGTTTCTTACGCAAGCGGTGGACATAGATTTCGATAGCGTCGGGACTGGCTTCTTCGTCCAGGCCAAACACCTGAGAAGCAAGCTGCTCCTTGCTCATCACCCGACCAGGCCGGGCGATCAGCGCTTCGAGCACTGCCTGTTCGCGGGAAGTCAGGGTCAACAGATCATCGCCGAGGGTAAAACGCCGTGTGTCCAGGTCATACACCAGCACACCACAACGCTGCTGGCGCTCGCCACCGAGCACACTGCGGCGCAGCAATGCCTTGACCCGCGCTTCAAGCTCGGTGAGTTCAAAGGGTTTGGCCAGGTAATCGTCGGCGCCAAGGTTGAGCCCATGGACTCGATCCTTGACGTCGCTGCGGGCGGTCAACATCAGCACCGGCAGATTTTTCCCGCGAGCACGCAAGCGCGCCAGCACCTCGAAACCGTCCATGCGCGGCAAGCCGACATCGAGAATCGCCACCGCGTATTCCTCGCTGCTCAGGGCCAGGTCGGCGGCCACGCCATCGTGCAGCACATCGACGGTCAAGCCGGTGCTTTTCAGCGCCTGGGCGACACTTTCGGCCAGCTGCAGATGGTCTTCGACGAGAAGAACACGCATGGATCTCTACCTCATTCAGGGATGGTCGACGCCATTCTTTGGCGCGGAGTTTACAGCCGCATCCGCCGCTGTGAAGCCTGAAAACACTGAAAGTCTGCTGAAAGGTTAGCGAAAGGTTGGCCCGTTAGAGTCCAGCCACGGACAGTTTCGACTGCCGTGGCTACTGAAGAGTAGCGACCGAAAAACGCCTCGAAGCGTTTTCGCCAATAAGAACAATAACGGAGTACTTCACCATGCTGTCCATACAGCCTCAGGTTTTCCCGCCTGCGCGTTTTTCCCGCCTCAGCCAGACCGCCCTTGCCAGTGCCGCCGCCCTCGCCGGCTTTTCGCCGTTAAGCCAGGCGGCCTTCTTCGAAGACAGTAGCGCCACGTTTGAAACCCGCAACATGTATTTCAACCGCGACTTTCGCGACGGCACCAGCGCCAAGCAATCCAAGCGTGATGAATGGGCTCAGGGCTTCATGCTCAACC
This sequence comes from Pseudomonas sp. H11T01, assembly GCF_048515765.1. Taxonomy (NCBI): domain Bacteria; kingdom Pseudomonadati; phylum Pseudomonadota; class Gammaproteobacteria; order Pseudomonadales; family Pseudomonadaceae; genus Pseudomonas; species Pseudomonas sp. H11T01. The sequence goes on from NZ_JBLYED010000004.1 coordinate 170,076, forward strand.
TGCAATCGGGTTACACCGAGGGGACTGTAGGTTTCGGCGTCGACGCGCTGGGCATGCTCGGGGTCAAGCTCGACTCCAGCCCCGACAACACCGGCACCGGCCTGTTGCCGACCCACGATGACGGGCGTGCCGCAAACGAGTATTCCAAGCTGGGTTTGACCGGCAAGGTGAAAATCTCCGCCACCGAGCTCAAGATCGGCAGCCTGTTCCCGGAGCTGCCGATCCTCAAGGCCAACGACGGGCGCATCCTGCCGCAGACCTTCGAAGGTGGCCTGCTGACCTCCAAAGAAATCAAGAACCTCACCTTCACCGGCGGACGCCTGGACAAGGCCAAGGATCGCGACGACACCAACTACGAGGACATCGCCCTCAACAACAAGAACAGCCGCTTCGTCTCGGGTGCAACCGGCAAGCATTTCAATTTTGGCGGCGTAGATTACAAGTTCACCGACAAGATCACCGGCAGCTACCACTACGCCCAACTCGATGACGTCTACAACCAGCACTTCCTCGGCGTGGTCGCTTCACAACCGTTCGGCCCCGGTACCTTCGCGACCGACTTGCGTCTGGCCATCAGTGATGACCAGGGCGCGGCCCGTGGCGGTAATATCGACAACAAATCCCTCAACGGTCTGGTCAGCTATGCCTTGAACGGGCATAAACTCAGCGCCGGCTATCAGCACATGTCCGGCGACAGCGCCTTTCCGTATGTCGACGGCAGCGACCCGTACCTGGTCAACTTCGTCCAGATCAACGACTTCGCCGAAGCCCAAGAGCACTCCTGGCAAGCGCGTTACGACTATGACTTTGCCAAGCTTGGCATTCCCGGCCTGAGCTTCATGAGCCGTTATATCAGCGGTGACAACATCAAGCTCAAAAGCGGCGAGACCGGTAAAGAGTGGGAACGCAACACTGAGATCAAATACGTGGTGCAAAGCGGCACCTTCAAGGACGTCGCCGTGCGCCTGCGCAATGCCACTTACCGTTCCAACTACTCTGCCCGCGACGCTGATGAAGTGCGTCTGTTGGTGAGCTATAGCGTTGCCCTTTGGTAATTGATTCAACCGCCAAGGGCGAAAGATCGCAGCCTGCGGCAGCTCCTACACAAACAAAACAACAATTTCTGTGGAGACAACAATGAATTTATCACTGCGTAAAGTTGCTCTAGCCGCCAGCTGCATGCTCTTTGCCGGCCAATTGCTCGCCGAGCCAAAACGCCCGGAATGTATCGCCCCGGCCTCACCGGGCGGCGGCTTCGACCTGACCTGCAAACTGGCACAAAGCGCGCTGGTCAACGAAAAACTGCTGACCAAACCGATGCGTGTGACCTACATGCCCGGCGGCGTCGGTGCGGTGGCTTACAACGCGGTGGTCGCTCAGCGTCCGGCCGATGGTGGCACGCTGGTCGCCTGGTCCAGCGGTTCGCTGCTGAACCTGGCCCAAGGCAAGTTTGGGCGTTTCGATGAAAGCGCCGTGCGTTGGCTCGCAGCGGTCGGCACCAGCTACGGTGCCATCGCAGTAAAAAGCGATTCGCCCTACAAGAACCTCGACGATCTGGTCCAGGCGCTGAAGAAAGATCCGAGCAAAGTGGTGATCGGTTCCGGCGGCACCGTCGGCAGCCAGGACTGGATGCAAACCGCACTGATCGCCAAGGCCGCCGGGATCAACCCGCGTGACCTGCGTTATGTCGCCCTCGAAGGCGGTGGTGAAATCGCTACCGCCCTGCTCGGTGGCCACATCCAGGTCGGCAGCACCGACATCTCCGACTCCATGCCGCACATCCAGAGCGGTGACATGCGCCTGCTCGCGGTGTTCTCCGACAAGCGTCTGGACGAGCCCGAAATGAAAGACATCCCGACAGCCAAGGAACAGGGCTATGACATTGTCTGGCCGGTGGTACGTGGTTTCTACCTCGGGCCAAAAGTCAGCGACGAAGATTACGCCTGGTGGAAAGCCGCCTTCGACAAACTGCTGGCCTCGGAAGACTTCGCCAAGCTGCGCGATCAGCGTGAACTGTTCCCGTTCGCCATGACCGGGCCGGAGCTGGACACCTACGTGAAGAAGCAGGTTGCCGACTACAAGGTGCTGGCCAAAGAGTTCGGTTTGATCCAGTGATCGCCTCTGTCTAGCGGTTGCGCCCCTGCGCATCAGGGGCGTGCCCCAGGAGTTTCCCATGCTCTTACAACGCATTTTCGCTTCAGCGCTGCTACTGGTCTGCATTGGCCTGGCACTGATGGCATGGCCGTATCAGGCCGCATTTTCCTACGAACCGGTCGGGCCTCGGGCCTTTCCCCTGCTGATGCTCGGCCTGATGGGGCTGGGTCTGCTGTATATGATCTTTCGCCCGGCAGCCATTGTGCACAGCGAAGACGACCCGCAACTGGACCGTGAAACACTGATCAAGATCGGCATCTGCGTGGTGCTGTTGCTGGTGTTCGCCGGGACCTTCGAACCACTTGGGTTCATTGTTTCCAGCATCCTGATCGGCATTCCGATGGCGCGTCTGTACGGTGGTCGCTGGTTGCCCAGCGTGGTGATCATCAGCCTGATGAGCATCGGTCTGTACCTGCTGTTTGATCGGGTGATGGACGTGCCACTGCCTATGGGCCTGCTCGACGTTCTGGAGAATTGATATGGATACCCTGAATTATCTCGGCCAGGGCTTCGGCGTTGCGCTGACACCGTACAACCTGGTGACCGCCCTGTGCGGCACCTTGATCGGTACCGTGGTCGGTCTGCTGCCGGGTCTGGGCCCGATCAACGGTGTGGCGCTGTTGATCCCGATTGCCTTCGCCCTTGGCCTGCCACCGGAATCGGCGTTGATCCTGTTGGCGGCGGTTTATCTGGGTTGTGAGTACGGCGGCCGCATCAGCTCGATCCTGCTGAACATCCCGGGCGAAGCCTCCACCGTGATGACCACGCTGGACGGTTACCCAATGGCTCGCCAGGGTCTTGCCGGCGTTGCACTGTCGTTGTCGGCGTGGAGCTCGTTCATCGGCGCCTTTATCGCCACCTGCGGCATGGTGTTGTTCGCGCCGCTACTGGCGAAATGGGCGATCGCCTTCGGCCCGGCGGAATACTTCGTGCTGATGGTCTTTGCCATTGTCTGCCTCGGCGGCATGGCCGGTGATCGACCGCTGAAGACCTTTATCGCGGCGCTGATCGGTTTGTTTCTGTCGAGTGTCGGGATCGATGCCAACAGCGGTGTGTACCGTTTCACCGGTGACAACATCCACCTCACTGACGGTATTCAATTCGTGGTGCTGGTGCTGGGTCTGTTCTCCATCAGCGAAATCCTTCTGCTGCTGGAAAAAACCCATCGCGGCCAGGAAGCGGTGAAAGCCACCGGGCGAATGATGTTCAACTTCAAGGAAGCGGCGTCGGTGTTCACCGTGAACATCCGTTGCGGCCTGCTCGGCTTCGTCATGGGCGTGTTGCCAGGTGCCGGTGCGACCCTGGCCAGTGCCGTGGCCTACATGACCGAGAAACGTATCGCCGGTGCCAGCGGTAAGTTCGGCCAGGGCGACAAACGTGGCCTCGCCGCGCCTGAAACCGCCATCGGCGGCGCTGCCTGCGGCGCACTGGTGCCCATGCTGACCCTCGGTGTACCGGGTTCGGGCACCACGGCCGTGATGATCGGTGCACTGTCGCTGTACAACATCACCCCAGGCCCACTGCTGTTCCAGCAGCAACCGGACATCGTCTGGGGCCTGATCGCTTCGTTGTTCGTCGCCAACGTCATGCTGGTGATCCTCAACATCCCGATGATCCGCATCTTTACCCGCATCCTCGCCGTGCCGAACTGGGCACTGGTGCCGGTGATCGCCATCATCACAGGGATCGGCGTCTACGCCGTGCATGCCACCACCTTCGATCTGTTCCTGATGATCGGCATCGGCATCTTCGGCTACATCCTGCGCAAGCTCGACTTCCCGCTGTCGCCGGTACTGCTGGGATTTATCCTCGGCGGTCTGATGGAACAGAACCTGCGTCGGGCACTGTCGATTTCCAACGGTGCGCTGGAAATTCTCTGGTCCAGCCCGATCACCTTCGGCGTCTGGGTGCTGACCGCAATCATGCTGTTGATGCCAATCCTGCGGATCTGGCGCAAACGTTCCGTGCAGCGTCGTGCCCTGGCCGATGTCTGAGGCCACCTTCAAAAACTGGTGGGGAACACCGCTGGTCGGTCTGCTGGGCGGTTACCTCGCCAGCCAGATCGGCTGGCCGCTGCCATGGATGGTCGGCTCGTTGCTGGCGATCATCCTGGTGCGCTGCCTGACACCCTGGCAATTGGCGGAAATCCCTGGCGGGCGCAAATGTGGCCAGTGGGTCGTCGGCATCGGTATCGGCCTGCACTTCACCCCGGTGGTGATTGAGCAAGTCATGAGCCACTTCGGTCTGATCTTCTTCGGTGCCTTGATCACCAGCCTGTCCAGCGTGGTCGGGGTCTGGTTGCTGCGGCGTACCGGCGAAGATCGCGCCACTGCGTTTTTCTCCAGCATGCCCGGTGGTTCCGGCGAGATGGTCAACCTCGGCGCGCGCAATGGCGCGGTGCTCAGTCGGGTCGCGGCCGGACAGAGTTTGCGGGTGCTGGTGGTGGTGCTGTGTGTACCGGCGGCGTTCAAGTATTTGTTGGGAGAAGGCGCTCCGGTGCTTCATCCGACGGCAGTCGATTGGCGCTGGCTGGCGGTGCTGTTCCCGGCGGGCGCCCTGCTCGCCTGGCTCTGGCAGCGTTTGCGTCAACCTAACCCTTGGTTGTTCGGGCCGTTGCTGGTGAGTGCGGCGGTGAGTATCACTTGGGATCTGCACATCGGCCTGCCCAAGGGCGGCAGTCAGATCGGCCAGTGGTTGATCGGCAGCGGCTTGGGCTGTCACTTCAATCGGCAATTCTTCCGCCGGGCACCGTCGTTCATGGGCCGGACCTTGATCGGCACGGCATTAACCATGTTGATCGCCACCCTGGCGGCTCTAGGCCTGAGCGCCCTGACTCAACTGGACCTGCGCTCACTGACGCTGGGCATGATGCCCGGCGGCATTGCCGAAATGAGCCTGACGGCCGAAACCCTGCAGCTGTCGGTGCCACTGGTGACCGCGATGCAGGTGATGCGGTTGCTGTTTGTGCTGTTTCTGGCGGAGCCGTTGTTCCGGTATTGGGATAAGCAACCAGAGAAGATCTGAATTGATCGTTTGATCGTTCCCACGCTCTGCGTGGGAATGCAGCCCGTGACGCTCCGCGTCACATTCAAGAGCGGACGCAGAGCGTCCATTGAGGCATTCCCACGCGGAGCGTGGGAACGATCATTGTCACTCGACCGGCGGCAATCGCCACTCGATCGGCGTCTCGCCATTCTGTTCAAGAAACTTGTTGGCCCGGCTGAAGTGCCCGCAACCGAGGAACCCGCGATAAGCGGACAGCGGCGATGGATGCACCGAGGTCAGGACCAGGTGCTTGGTCGCGTCGATCAGTTTCTGCTTGCCCTGGGCATGGGCGCCCCACAGCAGGAAGACCAGATGCGGCTGGTGCTCACTGACAATCTCGATAACCCGATCAGTAAAAAACTGCCAGCCCTTGCCCGCATGCGCATTGGCGTTGGCGCGCTCGACGGTCATGGTGGTGTTGAGCATCAGCACACCTTGCTCGGCCCAGCTTTGCAGGCAACCGTGAGCAGGGATGTCGATGTTCAGATCGCGCTTGAGCTCTTTATAGATGTTCACCAGCGACGGCGGCGCTGGCACGCCCGGCTGCACCGAGAAGCACAAACCATGGGCCTGGCCCGGGCCGTGATAGGGGTCCTGACCGAGGATTACCACTTTGACCTTGTCCAGCGGGGTCAGATTAAGGGCGTTGAAAATCATCGGGCCTGGCGGGTAGATTTCCTTGCCCGCGGCGTATTCCTGACGCAGGAATTCGCGCAACTCTGCCATGTACGGCTGGTCGAACTCAGCACGCAGTGCCTCCTTCCAGCTCGGTTCGAGTTTGATACGGTCGTCAGAAGTCATCGCCTGGTCCAGAAAAACAATGGGCGCACCCTAAGAAAGCCCGTCACGCTTGTCAATTGATCTGGCGCAGAACCGGCACTTTCCCGTATAGCGATCATACTGAATGCTCAATTTCTCAATCGAGGTCACGATGAATCTGCACTTCGAAGAACTGACCGGCACCGACGGCGCACGTATCGGCATCGCCAGCCTGGATGCCGAAAAGTCCCTGAACGCCCTTTCCCTGCCAATGATCCACATCTTGAGCGAACGCCTGGACGCCTGGGCCAAAGACCCGCAGATCGTTTGCGTGCTGTTGCGCGGCAACGGCGCCAAAGCATTTTGCGCCGGCGGTGAGGTGCGCAGTCTGGTTGAAGCGTGTCGCGCACATCCAGGCGAAGTCCCCCCTCTGGCCGGACACTTCTTCGCGGCGGAATACCGCCTCGACTACAGCCTGCACACCTACCCGAAACCACTGATCTGCTGGGGCCATGGCTATGTGCTCGGAGGCGGCCTGGGGCTGTTGCAGGGTGCCAGTATCCGCATCGTGACGCCGAGCAGTCGTTTGGCCATGCCGGAAATCAGCATTGGCTTATATCCGGATGTCGGCGCCAGTTGGTTTCTCGCGCGCCTGCCGGGCAAGCTCGGGTTGTTCCTCGGTTTGACCGGCGCCCATATGAATGGTCGCGATGCGATCGATCTGGACCTGGCCGACCGCTTTCTGCTGGATGAACAGCAAGAAGAACTGATCGAAGGCCTGCTGCAACTGAATTGGCAAGAGCAGACACCCATGCAGCTCAACAGTCTGCTCAAGGCCTTGCAGCAGGAGGCCATCGGGCAATTACCGCCCGCCCAGTGGCTACCGCGACGCGAGCAGATCGACGAATTGCTGGATGTGAGTGATGTGCGCTGCGCCTGGCGCGCCATCAACCACCTTCGCGATCACAACGATGTTCTGCTCAGCCGTGCCGCAAGAACCCTGAGCGAGGGCTGCCCGCTGACCGCGCATCTGGTTTGGGAGCAGATTATCCGCGCCCGCCATTTGTCGCTGGCACAGGTATTCCAGATGGAATACACCATGAGCCTGAACTGCTGTCGTCATCCAGAGTTCAGCGAAGGGGTACGCGCACGGCTGATCGACAAGGATCAGAAGCCCCATTGGCACTGGCCCGATATCAATGCGATCCCGGAAGCGGTGGTCGAGGCGCATTTCCACAAGGTATGGGAAGGTCGGCATCCGCTGGCGGATTTGTCCAACTACTGAAATCCCAGGCAAAAAAAGCGGCGCTTGATGCGCCGCTCGATAACGGTAGTGCTTAACGGTGCCAGTCGCGGTCTGGACTATTGTCTCTGTGATCTTCGCGTACATTGCGGTGTTCATCCCGACGGTGATCATCGCCATGGCGGTTGTCTTCCTGACGGATGAATCCCTGACGATTGTCCCCTTGACGATTGTCCCCTTGGCGATTGTCTCCATGACGATCATGGGAATCCCAACCTCGGTTCGAATAAGACCGGTAGTCTGAGCGCGGAGCCGATTGGTAATACCGTGGCGCCGGTTGGTAATACCGTGGAGCTGACTGGTAATACCGCGGCGACGGTGAGTAGTAACGGTCCCGGTCACGATAGTAAGTCCCGCCTCCGTAGTAATAAGCTGGAGCCGGCTGGGTATAGACCTCGGAACGGTAGTAGCTCGATCCTCCATCCTCGTAATAGGGTACGCACGCAGAAATAGACAAACCCAATAAAGCAATCAGAAGAAGTCGTCGATACATGGCGGCCTCCTGGACCGCGAAAGAGCACACACCAGCGACGCTGGTCGGCGACAGTCAACAATTAGCTGGCTGTCGAAACATCTGACAACAAAATCGGAATCTGGTGCGTTTCTGAAACACTTTTATACAACTAGCGCAAAGCCATGATCGCCCCATCCCAGTGCGACGAGCACCACAACAACGCATGATCATCCTCGCCCCTCCCCCTCTGCATGTGCACCAAACCCTCTAGATCAGTACTTGGCGACACTTGGCACGCCTCTCGCTTAGTCAAAAGCGTGCAGGAGTCATCACAGGTTCGCGGCACCACAATTTGCAATGGCTGACTAGGGTTCCGGCTCGCTTAGGCGAGTGGCTGGTCCGAGAGTCAGCGACCTCCAGTTGAGGTTACACGGCGGGATAAAAGCCCGGGAGACAAGACACCGTTCGCGGTGCCGCGTGCTCCTGTCCGCCCTTGATCAACTGGAGAACCATCTATGTCCCAGCTTCGTTTACCTGCCCTGCTCGCCGCCGCTTTCGCGGCCCTTGTGAGCTTCTCGTCCCAGGCTGCACAGAAAGACCACTTCAGCGTCTGCTGGACTATCTACGCCGGTTGGATGCCTTGGGAATACGCAGGCACCCAAGGCATCGTCGACAAGTGGGCGAAAAAGTACGGCATCAAAATCGATGTGGTGCAGCTCAATGACTATGTCGAATCGATCAACCAGTACACCGCCGGCCAGTTCGACGGTTGCACCATGACCAACATGGACGCGCTGACCATCCCGGCTGCCGGCGGCGTCGAAAGTACCGCGCTGATCGTCAGTGACTTCTCCAATGGCAACGACGGCATCGTACTCAAAGGTGAAGGCAAGACTGTCAGCGACCTTAAAGGCATGAACGTCAATCTGGTCGAATTGTCGGTCTCCCACTACCTGTTGGCGCGTGCGCTGGACTCGGTCGATCTCACCGAGAAAGACCTGAAAGTGGTCAACACCTCCGACGCCGACATCTCTGCCGCCTTCAACACCGATCAAGTACACGCCGTCACCACCTGGAACCCAATGCTGTCGGACATCAAAGCCAAGCCTGGCGTTACCCAGGTGTTCGACTCGAGCAAGGTTCCCGGCGAAATCATGGACATGATGGTCGTCAACACCCAGACCCTGAAGGACAACCCGGCACTGGGCAAGGCACTGACCGGCGCCTGGTTTGAAGTGGTTGGCCTGATGAATGCCAAATCCGCTGCCAGCACCGCAGCGCTGCAACACATGGCCAAAGCGTCGGGTACCGACCTGCCGGGCTTCCAGTCGCAACTGGACACCACCAAGTTGTTTTCCACGCCTAAAGAAGCACTCGATTTCGCGACCAGCGCGCAACTGCCGAACACCATGCGCAAGGTCGCCGAGTTCTCCTTCCAGCACGGGCTTCTCGGTGAAGGCGCCAAGGACACCAGCGCTGTCGGCATGTCCTTTGCCAATGGCGTGACCAGTGGCGACAAGGCCAACCTCAAGCTGCATTTCGACCCGAGCTATGTGCAGCTGGCCGCCGACGCCAAGCTGTGAGCCACGTTGTAGGTAACCGGAGGACACGGCCATGCGCCTGATCAATCGCCACCCGGATCGCCCGAGCCGCCTGTTGTTGGTGATCCTGCCGTTCGCCCTGGTGCTGTTCGCCTATTTCATGGGCTCGGCCGAGCGGCTGACGGACAACCCCAACGACAAGCTGCTGCCCAGTGCCGTGCAAATGACTGACGCGGTGAAACGCCTGGCCTTCACCGCCGACCTGCGCAGCGGCGAATACTTGCTGTGGCAGGACACGGGCGCCAGTCTCCAGCGGCTGGCTATCGGCCTGGGCATCAGCGCCCTGGCCGGGCTCTGTCTGGGCATCGCCGCCGGGACGCTGCCGTTGTTCGGCGCGCCGTTGTCACCCTTGCTGACGGTACTGTCTATGGTGCCGCCGCTGGCGATCCTGCCAATTCTGTTCATCGTTTTTGGTCTCGGCGAGCTATCGAAAGTGATGCTGATCGTGATCGGCATCACCCCCTGCCTGGCCCGTGATCTGGAACAGCGCGCCCGGGAAATTCCGGTCGAGCTGCTGATCAAGGCCCAGACCCTCGGTGCCTCGACCTGGACGGTGATTCTGCGGGTAGTCCTGCCGCAACTGCTGCCACGGCTGCTGATATCCCTGCGGTTGATGCTCGGTTCGGCATGGTTGTTTTTGATTGCCGCCGAAGCCATCGCTTCCACCGACGGTTTGGGCTATCGGATCTTCCTGGTGCGTCGCTACCTGGCGATGGACGTAATTCTGCCGTACGTGGTGTGGATCACCCTCCTCGCCTGGCTGATGGACTGGGGGCTCAAACGTCTGACCCAACGGGCGTTCCCCTGGTATGAGGGGGCGCGCGCATGAGCTTCATCACCGTGAACAATGTCTGGCAGCAATACGCCGATCAGGTGGTGCTCGAAAGGCTCAACCTCAGTGTCAACGAGGGTGAGTTCTGCACTTTGGTGGGGGCTTCGGGTTGCGGCAAGTCGACCTTTCTGCGGTTGTTGCTGGGGCAGGAAAAAGCCAGTCGCGGCGAAATCCTGCTGGACGGCAAGGTGCTGGCCAGCGAACCGGATGCCAGCCGTGGCGTAGTGTTTCAGCGTTACTCGGTGTTCCCGCATTTGACGGTGCTGGACAACGTCGCCCTCGGTCTTGAGCTGCCACGCTCGCCGCTGCTTGGGCGCTTGTTCGGCAGCGCCAAGCGCGAAGCGCGGGAACAGGCCGCCGTGCTGCTGCACAAAGTCGGCCTTGGTCACGCGCTGGACAAGTACCCGGCGCAGCTGTCCGGTGGCATGCAGCAACGGCTGGCCATCGCTCAGGCGCTGATCATGAAACCCCGCGTGTTGCTGCTCGATGAGCCCTTCGGCGCCCTTGACCCGGGCATTCGCAAAGACATGCACAGCCTGCTGCTGGAGCTGTGGCGCGAGACGCAACTGACGGTGTTCATGGTCACCCACGATCTGTCTGAAGGCTTCAGCCTCGGCACCCGCTTGCTGGTGTTCGACAAGGTCCGTCTCGACCCGCACGCACCTGGCGCCTTTGGCGCACGCATCACCTACGACATCCCTTTGAACAGCGACCGCCGTGCCACCCGTGCCGCCGTCGACGCCCTGCCGGCTGTGCTGGCAGGCGCGATTCCCATCGCTTAGAGGAGTTTCCACATGACTGATTCGACTCAACTGTTCCCACCCTTCGCCGAAGAAATGCTTCCCGGTGGAGGTCACCGTTCCTTCGTTCTTAAGCGCGGCCAACTGCTGCGCCTGACCGACCTTCGCGGCGGCGCCAACGTCAGCCTGACCCTGCTCAACGCCAACGAGAAAACCGAGCGGCTGAACCTGCCCGACACCCTCAAATGCCAACACACCGCCAAGCTCACCGCCGGTCATTGCCTGTACTCGGACATGGGCCGGGTGCTGGCGGCGATTACCGCCGACACCTGCGGCTGGAGCGACAGCATCGGCGGTGTGCTCTGCGCAGACGAAGTCGCAGAAAAATACGGCCAGGGCCGCTTTCAGGAACTGCGCAACGGCTTCTACCGCAACGGCGCCGACAACTTATTAGTTGAGCTGGGTAAGTGGGGACTGGGCCTGTCCGACCTGCTGATGACCCTCAATCTGTTCAGCAAAGTCAGCGTCGACGCGCACGGTCGCTTCCACTTCCTCGAAGGCAACTCCAAGGCCGGCGACTACATCGAACTCTACGCACCGATGGACACCCTGGTGGTGCTCACCGCCCTGCAACATCCCATGGACCCGAACCCGGAATACGCACCCAAGCCGCTCAAGCTGAGCTGGATGAACGCCGACGCCAGCGTCGCCGAGCATTGCCGCACTTCGCGCGCCGAAAACGAGCGCGGCTTCATCAACACCGACCGTCTGTTCGCCTGAGGATCGCTGCCATGTCTTTAGCCATTGCCACCACCGAAAAGCATCCTGAAGCGGCGGTCTACCGCGCGACCATCCCGTCCGGCGAACCGTGGCTAATGGAGGTCAAAGCCGGCCAGACCTTGCGCATCCTCGATCTGGAAGGCAACCAAGCGGTCGACACCTTGTTCTACAGCCTGAAAAACCCCAAGGAACGCTACGACGTGCAACGCACCTTGCGCCGGCAAAACAGCGTCTACCTGAGCACCGGCAGCGTGCTCTATTCCAACCTCGGCCAGCCGATGCTGACCATCGTCGAAGACACCTGCGGTCGTCACGACACCCTCGGCGGTGCCTGTGCGCAAGAGAGCAACACCGTGCGTTACGCGTTGGAGAAACGCTACATGCACAGCTGCCGCGACAACTACCTGCGGGCCTGTGCCCATGACGGGCGACTGGGCAAAGGCGACATCGGGCCGAACATCAATTTCTTCATGAACGTGCCGGTGACTGCCGACGGTGGCCTGACCTTCGAAGACGGCATCTCAGCACCCGGCAAGTACGTCGACCTGCGGGCCGAGATGGACGTGATCGTGCTGATCTCCAACTGCCCGCAACTGAACAACCCGTGCAACGCCTACAACCCCACCCCTGCGGAGCTACTGGTATGGAACTGAAACTCGCGCGCCTGCGCCGTTGGTTGTTTGTGCTGTGCCAGAGCCGGTCGGGGCAGTGCGTTAAGAAGTGAGGCGTTCTGACTGACGCTTTCGCGGGCAAGCCCGCTCCCACAGGGGGACCGCGATCTAATGTGGGAGCGGGCTTGCCCGCGAAAGCGATCGCACAGTGACCCGGGACGACCCTGGCACACATCGAAAACTGCGGGACGGCCCGCATCCCAGGTCGGGGCTGAGCTGCCATCAGCCTCCAGGGGTTTTGCCATGTTCGAAAAACTGTTGATCGCCAACCGTGGCGCCATTGCTTGTCGCATTCTGCGGACCTTGCGTGAATTGCAGGTCAAGGGCGTTGCTGTGTACTCCGAAGCCGATGCCGCCAGCCTGCACATCCTGCACGCCGACGAAGCCCACAGCCTCGGCGAAGGCGCCGCCTCGGGCACCTATCTGGCAGTGGAAAAAGTCCTCGCCATCGCCAAAGCCTCAGGCGCCACGGCGATTCATCCCGGCTACGGTTTCCTCTCGGAAAACGCCGCGTTCGCCGAAGCCTGCGAAGCGGCCAATATCGCTTTCGTCGGGCCGACGCCAGAACAGCTGCGAATGTTTGGCCTCAAACACACCGCCCGCGCCTTGGCCAAGCAGCACGGCGTGCCGATGCTGGAAGGCACCGAGTTGCTCGACAGCCTCGACGCCGCATTGATTGCAGGTGATCAGGTCGGCTATCCGGTGATGCTCAAAAGCACCGCCGGCGGTGGCGGCATCGGCATGCGCGTGTGCCGCAGCGCGGTGGATTTGAGCGAATCCTTCGACGCGGTGAAACGCCTCGGGCAGAACAACTTCAGCGACGCCGGAGTGTTTATCGAGAAGTACATCCAGCGCGCCCGACACCTGGAAGTTCAGGTGTTCGGTGACGGCCAGGGCGAAGTGATCGCCCTCGGTGTGCGCGACTGCTCGGTGCAACGGCGCAACCAGAAAGTCCTCGAAGAAACCCCTGCGCCGAACCTGCCCGACGGCATGGCCGAAGCGCTATGCGCGGCTGCGATCAAACTGGCAAAAGCGGTGAATTACCGCAGCGCTGGCACGGTGGAATTCGTCTTCGACAGCGACGCTCAGCGATTCTACTTTTTGGAAGTGAACACCCGCTTGCAGGTCGAGCACGGCGTCACCGAACAAGTATGGGGTGTCGATCTGGTGCGCTGGATGGTGCAACTGGCGGCCGGTGATCTGCCACCGTTGAGTGAACTGAGCCAAGCATTGAAACCCGAAGGTCATGCGATACAGGCACGATTGTATGCTGAAGACCCGGGCCGGGATTTCCAGCCGAGCCCCGGCCTGCTGACCGCTGTGAACTTCCCTACCGCCGACGGCAAACAGCTGCGCATCGACACTTGGGTCGAGGCCGGTTGCGAAATCCCGCCGTACTTCGATCCGATGATTGCCAAGCTCATCAGTTGGGCACCGACCCGCGAACAGGCCCGCGCTGATCTGCATCAAGCCTTGGGCGACAGCCTGCTGTATGGCGTGGAAACCAACCGCGATTACCTGCGGCAGATTCTGCTCGATGCGCCGTTCGCCAGCGGCCAGCCCTGGACCCGTTGCCTCGAAGGTCTGGTCTACCAGGCCAACACCTTCGAAGTGCTCAGCGCCGGGACCCAGACCAGCGTGCAAGACTACCCCGGTCGCCTCGGCTATTGGGCGGTCGGTGTGCCGCCATCAGGACCGATGGACAGCCGAGCACTGCGTTTGGGCAATCGCCTGCTGGGCAATGAAGAGGGTTTTGCGGCCCTGGAAATCACCATGAGCGGGCCCTTGCTGCGCTTCAACTGCGAGGCCATGGTGGCGGTGACCGGCGCTGTCATTCCGCTGACGTTGAACGGCCAACCCGTGCCAATGAACACCAGCCTGTCGGCCCCGGCAGGCGCCACCTTGAGCCTGGGCACCATTGCCGGCGCCGGCGCACGCAGCTATTTGTGCCTGCGCGGCGGTCTGCAAGTGCCGGACTATCTGGGTAGCAAAAGCACCTTCACCCTCGGCCAATTCGGCGGTCACGGCGGCCGTGCCTTGCGGGCCGGGGATGTGCTGCACCTTTGCCCGTTGAGCGACCACCGTGCGGGGGAAACGCTGCCGGATGAACAGGTCGTCGAGTTGCCGTCCGTGCGACAAGTTCGGGTGATCTACGGGCCCCACGGCGCGCCGGAATATTTCACTGAACGCTACATCCAGACCTTCTTCGCCACCCAATGGGAAGTCCACTTCAACTCCAGTCGCACCGGCGTACGGCTGATCGGGCCGAAGCCAGAATGGGTCCGCGCTGATGGTGGTGAGGCCGGGCTGCACCCATCGAATATTCACGACAACCCGTACGCCATCGGCGCGGTGGATTTCACCGGTGACATGCCGGTGATCCTCGGCCCCGACGGCCCAAGCCTGGGTGGGTTTGTGTGCCCGGTGACGGTGATTGAGGCGGATTTGTGGCAGTTGGGGCAGCTGAAGGCTGGGGACAAGGTGCAGTTCTCCCCCGTCAATCTACAGACGGCCCGCGCACTCAAACTTGAGGGTGATTCCTGTGGGAGCGACGGTGCGGCGATCCGACTTGCCCGCGAAGGGGCCAGACGAGACACCGCATCAACTTCTTCGTGGGCAAGCCCACTCCCACACGAGATTGTGTCGCCTGTCGTTTTGGATCTGGGCCAGGACGACACCCGCCTCGTCGCACGTCTCTCTGGCGACACCCATCTGCTATTGGAAATCGGCGCCCCCGAGCTGGATCTGGTGCTGCGTTTCCGCGGCCACGCGCTGATGCAAGCACTGGAAGCCAAGGCCCTGCACGGCGTGATAGACCTGACGCCTGGTATCCGTTCGCTGCAAGTGCACTACCAACCCGAGCAACTGCCGCTGGCCGATTTGCTCGGCATCGTCGCCGGCGAATGGGATGCCGTGTGCGCCGCCAAAGACCTGCAAGTGCCGTCGCGCATCGTCCACCTGCCGCTGTCCTGGGACGACCCGGCCTGCCAGTTGGCCATCGAGAAGTACATGACCACGGTGCGCAAGGACGCGCCCTGGTGCCCAAGCAATCTGGAGTTCATCCGCCGCATCAACGACCTGCCCAACCTCGACGAAGTGCAACGCACGGTGTTCGACGCCAGCTATCTGGTGATGGGGCTGGGTGACGTCTACCTCGGTGCGCCGGTCGCCACCCCGCTCGATCCACGGCACCGTTTGGTGACCACGAAGTACAACCCGGCGCGGACCTGGACCGCCGAAAACTCGGTGGGCATCGGTGGCGCCTACATGTGTGTGTACGGCATGGAAGGCCCCGGCGGTTATCAGTTCGTCGGCCGCACCTTGCAGATGTGGAACCGCTACCGCGAAGTCGCGGCGTTCGACGGCAAACCCTGGTTGCTGCGCTTCTTCGACCAGATCCGCTTCTACCCGGTGAGTGCCGATGAGTTGTTGCAGATTCGTCGTGATTTTCCGCTGGGGCGCTTTGAGCTGAGCATCGAACAGAGCCAGCTCAAGCTTGCCGATTACCAAGCCTTTCTGACCCAGGAAGCCGAGAGCATCGCCGCGTTCCGTCAGCAGCAACAGAGCGCTTTCAACGCCGAGCGCGAGCGCTGGATCGCCAGCGGCCAGGCGCATTTCGACAGCGAAGAACAGGTGCCCGAACAGGCCGAAGACGCGCCGCTGGAAAGTGGCCAGCAGAGCGTCGACAGCCACATCGCCGGCAACCTCTGGCAGGTTCAGGTAGAAACCGGCAGCCGGGTCGCCGCCGGTGATGTGCTGGTGATTCTGGAGTCGATGAAGATGGAAATCCCGGTGCTCGCGCCCATGGCCGGTGTCGTCCGGGAAATCCGCGTGCAACCCGGTTCTGCGGTGCGTGCCGGGCAGCGAGTCGTGGTGCTGGAACTCGACTGATCTCATTTAAAGAAGGACTTAAACGATGACTATCAATCTGCAACTCGACACCCTGCGCGCCGCCTACCGCACCGGCAGCACCACGCCTCGGCAACTGCTGCCAGGCTTGCGGGAAAAAGCCGCAGCGCTGAATCCGGACTATCACCTGTTTATCCACTTGCTCAGCCTCGCCGAACTGGAGCCCTACCTTGCCGCGCTGGACGGCCGCGACATCGACAGTTTGCCGCTGTACGGCGTGCCGTTCGCGATCAAGGACAACATCGACCTGGCGGGCATTCCCACCACTGCCGCCTGCCCGGCCTTCGCCTATGTACCGCAGCGTTCGGCGACTATCGTCGAGCAGTTGCTGGCCCTCGGCGCGATCCCGCTGGGCAAGACCAACCTCGACCAATTCGCCACTGGCCTCAATGGCAGTCGTTCGCCCTATGGCGCATGCCCGAACAGCGTATTGCCGGAATATCCGTCGGGGGGTTCCAGTGCCGGTTCTTCGTTGGCGGTGGCACTCGGGGTCGCAAGTTTTGCTTTGGGCACTGATACCGCTGGTTCCGGCCGAGTGCCGGCGGCGTTGAATAATCTGTTGGGTTTAAAGGCCACCAAAGGTTTGATCTCCACCGCGGGCGTAGTCCCGGCCTGTCGCACCCTGGATTGCGTGACAACCTTTACGGCGACCGCTCGCGAAGCCAGCCAGTTGCTGGCCCTGACCGCGCAGCTCGATCCGCGTGATGAGTACAGCCGCATCAACCCGTTGTGGAATGACGGCTCGGCCTTCGGCACACCGCGACCGTTTCGCTTCGGCGTGCCGCGAGTTGAGGACCTGCAATTCTTCGGCTGCGAGGAAGGTCCCTTGCTGTTCGGTGACGCTATTGATCGGCTCAAGGGACTTGGCGGTGAAGCGGTGGAACTCGACATGTCACCATTCCTCGAAGCCGCCCGCTTGCTGTATGAAGGGCCGTGGGTGGCCGAGCGTTACAGCGTGGCCGGCGAGTTAATGGAACAAAACCCCGAAGCCGTACTGCCGGTAATCCGCGCTGTGCTGGCCAAGGCGCCGGCAGTCGATGGCGTGCAAACCTTCCGCGCCCAGTACCGTCTGCAAGCCTTGAAAGCCCTGTGCGACCAGGCACTGGAAAACCTCGACTGCGTACTGACCCCGACCATCGGCCGCCCCGTGACCCTGGCGGAACTTGAGGCGGAGCCGGTGTTGCGCAACTCCGAACTCGGCTATTACACCAACTTCATGAACCTGCTGGACTACGCCGCCGTCGCCGTACCCAGCGGTTTCATGAGCAATGGTTTGCCGTGGGGCGTGACGCTGTTTGGCCGGGCGTTTACCGACCAGTACCTGCTGAGCGTGGCCGATGCGCTGCAACGTCAACAAGGCTCGACCTTACCCGCCCCTACCCATCCGGCCCGCAACGATCGCGCCCGGCTGGTGGTGTGCGGTGCGCATCTGGATGGACTGGCGCTGAACTGGCAACTCAAGCAACGCGGTGGTCGTCTGGTTGAAACCACTCAAAGTTCGCCGCACTACCAACTCTACGCTCTGGCCGGCGGCCCACCGTTTCGCCCGGGTATGGTGCGCGTGGCTGAAGGAGGGATGGCGATTGCGGTGGAGGTCTGGGAGTTGCCGAGCAGTGAGTTGGGTTCGTTTCTGACCGGGATTGCGGCGCCGCTCGGGTTGGGCAAAGTGCAGCTTGCCGACGGACGCTGGGAAAGCGGGTTTATCTGTGAATCCTATGGACTGGACGGCGCAAAGAATATTAGCCATCTGGGCGGATGGCGGGCGTATCTGCAAAGCCGCAGTTGACCACATGATCGTTCCCACGCTCCCGCGTGGGAATGCATCCCGTGACGCTGCGCGTCACATCCACAGCGGACGCAGAGCGTCCATGGCGGCATTCCTTTGCTGCGCGTGGGAACGATCAAGTTTTGACTGTTAGCAGTCCGAATACCCCTGCAAATGAAGCAGTTATTTCCGTGCCGTGCCATTAGAATGCCCCCACCCGGCCTCTGCCAACGGAATCGCTATGCTGCTTCGCTCTGCACTGTATTCGCAACGCTCGTTGGTGCTCACGCTCATCGCGCTGCTGGGCTGTGGTTTCCTCGCCACTTCACTGCTCAGTTACTACGCCTCGCGGGCGTCGATTCGCGACAATATCGTCAATACCGAGTTGCCGCTGACTTCCGACACGGTCTACTCGGAGATTCAGAAAGACCTGGTCCGGCCGATCCTGATTTCCTCGATGATGGCCCGCGACACCTTCATGCGCGATTGGGTAGTCGCCGGCGAACGCGACCCCGAGCAAATGACCCGTTACCTCAACGAGGTCATGACCCACTACGATGCCTACACTGCGTTCTTCGTTTCCAACAGCAGCCTGACCTACTACCACGCCAAGGGTGTACTGAAAAAAATCAGCGCCAAGGAACCCCGTGACACCTGGTACTTTCGCGTGCGCGACATGGCCGAGCCGTATGAGATCAACGTCGATCCGGACATGGCCAACCATGACAACCTGACCTTTTTCATCAACTACAAAGTCTACGACTACAAAGACCAGTTCATCGGTGCCGCCGGCGTCGGTCTGACGGTCGATGCGGTCATCAAGCTGATCGACAAATACCAGCAGCGCTACCAGCGCAGCGTGTACTTCGTCGACACCTTCGGCCGCCTGGTGCTCACCGGCGCTGAAGGCGGGCCGCAAGGCGCACGGGTCGGGCAGACCCTCAGCGAGCTCGACAGCATGAAGGACCTACTGACCAAACTGCCCAAACCCAGCAGCGGCAGCTATGAGTATTCGGCCCAGGGTCTGGGGCATTTTCTCAACGTGCGGTTCATCCCCGAGTTGAATTGGTACCTGTTCGTCGATAAACGCGAAGACAGCGCCCTCAATGAAATCCGCCAGTCGCTGTACCTCAACTTGCTGATCTGCCTGATCGTCACACTGATCGTGCTGGCCCTGCTCAACCGCGTGGTCAACCGCTACCAGCGCAAGATCGAAGCCCAGGCGACCCTCGACAGCCTCACCGGCCTGCCCAACCGCCGTGGCTTCGACCTGCTGGCTATCCAGGCCATGCACGAAGCCCAGCGCGAACCAAAACCGCTGACGGCCTTGCTGCTGGACCTGGACCACTTCAAGCGCTTGAACGACACTTACGGCCACCTCGCCGGTGACCAGGTGCTGGCCGGTTTCGCCCAGGATCTGGAAAGCTGCCTGCGCCAGTCAGACATTGTCTGCCGCTGGGGCGGGGAAGAATTCATCGTGCTGCTCAAGGACACTGACAGCACCACTGGTCAGATGATTGCCGAAAAAATCCGTCACCAGATCGAGCAACAACGCTATGCCTATGAAGGCCAGGCGCTGCAGGTCACCGTCAGCATTGGTCTCGCCACCCTGCAAACCGACGACACGCTGCACCTGCTGCTATCGCGCGCCGACCATGCGATGTACCGTGCAAAACAAACTGGCCGTAACCGAACCTGCGTGGAAAAGCCTCACTCAAGCGATGAATAAACCTGACCTCTGCCCGGCCTGCGGCGCCAGCAACGACTGCACCCTGGTCGATCCGCGAACCGCTGACCAAGCCTGCTGGTGCTACGGCGTCAGCATCGACCCGGCAGTGCTCCAGGCACTGCCCGCCGAACTGCGCGACCAATCCTGCCTGTGCCCGCGCTGCGCGCAAGTCGAGGCGCAGTTGTAGGCGCAGCCACCAAGCCGATCACGTAAGATGCACAACCCTTTTCTGATCTGCCGATAGCCATGCGCGTTGACCGTTTCCTCAGCAACCTGCCCCGTTTCAACCGCAAACAAGTGCGCTTGCTGCTGGTCGAACGGCGGATCAAGGTTGACGGGCAAATAGTCAGCGACCCTCACTTTGATGTGCGCGAGTTCAGTCGCGTCGAGTGCGACGGCGAAGTGCTGCAAGCCGGCAAACCGCCGCGCTACTTCATGCTGCACAAACCGCCGGGCTGCGTCAGCGCCACCAGCGATCCTGAGCATCCGACCGTGCTCGACCTCATCGATGAGCTGGACAAACACGAACTGCACATCGCCGGGCGACTGGACTTCAACACCACCGGCCTGATGCTGATCACCAACGACGGCAGTTGGTCACGACGCCTGACCCAGCCGCAGACCAAACTGCCGAAAATCTACTACGTCGAAACCGAACAAGACATCGCCCCTGAGTACGCGCAGACCTTCGCCCAAGGCCTCTACTTCGCCTTCGAAGACCTCACCACCCAACCGGCCGAACTGCTCGTGCTCGGGCCAAAGTCTGCGCGGCTGAGCATCGTCGAGGGCCGTTATCACCAGGTGAAACGGATGTTTGGCCACTTCAACAACAAGGTCCTGCGCCTGCACCGCGAACGCATGGGGCCGCTGGTGCTCGACGACGCCCTCGCACCCGGCGAGTACCGCCCGCTGACCGCCGAAGAAATCCAACACATCTAAAACTCGCTGCCGAGTCACGACCATTCAGCAGAAGTTGTCGAGCAATTCACAAACGGCACTTGCGGGATGAGTCTCACCCTGCTTGAATCAAACCGTCGGCCAAAATGTGACCGATGAGTCATCAACATACTTCTAAGAAACCTTTTGCCGGCAGTGAGCCCTCAGGCTCCGCATTCCCCCGGCAGATTGCCCGCCTATAACAATACCCGTCGACCAGGTTTCACCGGATCGACATGGGCTTCAAAATTCCAGGCGTATGCCTACCTGTCACAAAGCTCGTGCAATCTTATTGCGCGCATACCCGCTTGCCAGGAGTCTTACGACATGAGGCCAGAAATCGCTGTGCTGGATATACAGGGTCAGTACCGGGTTTACACGGAGTTCTATCGCGCAGATGCCGCAGAAAAGACCATCATTCTGGTCAACGGCTCCATGGCCACCACTGCGTCATTTGCCCAGACCGTGAAAAACCTGCACCCGCAATTCAACGTCGTGCTTTACGACCAGCCCTACGCGGGCAAGTCCAAAGCCCACAACCTGCACGAGAAAATGCTCACCAAGGAAATTGAGGGGCAGATTCTCCTGGAGCTGATCGACCACTTCGCCGCCGAGCACGTGCTGTCGTTCTCCTGGGGTGGCGCCGCGGCATTGGTCGCCTTGGCCCATCGTCCACGGCGCATCGAAAAAGCCGTGATCAGTTCGTTCTCCCCAGTGATCAACGAACCGATGCTTGAGTACCTCGAACGCGGCGTCGACTACCTCGGCAGCCTGGATCGCGACCGGGTCGGAAACCTGGTGAACAACACCATCGGCAAACACCTGCCGTCGTTGTTCAAGCGCTTCAACTACCGCCACGTCAGCACCCTGGCCGAGCATGAGTACGGGCAGATGCACTTCCACATCAACGAAGTGCTCAACAGCGATCGCCTGTGCTACCTCAACGCCGCCAAAAAAATCGACGTGCCGGTGCTGTTCATGAACGGTGAATGGGACGAATACACTGCCGCTGGCGATGCCAAACTGTTCGCCAACCACGTGCAGCACAGCACCTTCAGCACCATTCAGGCCACCGGGCACTTTCTCGACATGGAACACAAAGCCGCCTGCCGAGACAGCCGCCACGCTCTGCTGGGCTTCTTGAAACCGGCCCAACATGAAAACCGACCGCGCTACCAGTTCGTCCAGGATCACCATGCATTGGCAATTTGAAATAGCGTCATCGCGGGCAACCTCGCGCTCCTAAGGATCATGCAATACCTGTGGGAGCGTGGCTTGCCCGCGAAAGACCGCAAAGCGGTCTCAAAATCTTTGCCCCCAATCATTCGCCCGGCCTGACCCCAGCCGCCGTCGACGATTAAATGCTGCCCGCCGCTCCCCCGAAAAACCCCGTAATCGCAAATACCCCAAAGAAAAACTTCAAATCCCCGCGCACATCTGGTACAAAGTCAGCCGCTCTGAGCGGGTGTCGTATAATGGTATTACTCCAGCTTCCCAAGCTGATCACGCGGGTTCGATTCCCGCCACCCGCTCCACATCGACTTTCCATGGACGTCTATACAAGTCTACGGAACGCATGCAAGTCACTGAGCTGAAACGGTTTTATTCCTAGCTTCATTCCAGTGACATCCAGCGAATTCCACTGACTACCGGTCCGATTTGGTACATAAAGTGGTACATCCTTGCGGTCTTTTCCCGTTCCGCATTGTTGCTGGAGGAGCCATCCCCGGGGGATGACCATCGCATCCAACTCTAATTCTGAGGGTTGGACACATGCTCACCGATTTCAAAATCCGCCAGGCCAAAGCCACTGGCAAAAAATACACGCTCAGCGATTCCGACGGCCTCTCCCTTTTCATCTCGAGTGGCGGCTCCAAGCTCTGGCACTTTCGATATTCATGGCTCGGAAAGCGAACCCGCATCTCCTTGGGAAGCTATCCCGAGCTCTCCTTGCACGACGCCCGTGAATTGCGCGATCAGGCACGAGCGATGGTCACCAAGTGCATCAATCCCCGTATTGAACGCAAGCAGAAACTCAATGCCATCAAGATGGCAGGTGAGAACACCTTCATGACGGTCTACGAGAAGTGGCTGGACCACCGCAGACTAACCCTCGAAGAGGGACGCCAGACTTCGCTCTCGATCATCCCTCGGGTTTTCAAAAAGGACGTTTTCCCCCAGCTCAAGCGCCTGACCATCTACGAGATCACCCGGCCGATTCTGCTGGAAATCATCGGTCGCATTGAAAAACGCGGGGCACTGTCGGTCGCCGAAAAACTACGCTCATGGTTCAAACAGTTATTCGACTACGCAATGGTCATGGTCCAGGGAATGGAGAATCACCCGGCCATTGACCTGCACGTTGTCGCGATACCCCTGCCGCCTGTTGATCACAATCCATTTCTGCGCATGACCGAACTACCGCCGTTTCTCCAGATCCTGCGCAAGTACCAAGGCAGGCTCACAACTCAACTGGCAATTCGACTGCTGTTGCTGACAGGTGTACGCACTGGTGAGCTGCGCCTCGCCACACCAGATCAGTTCGATCTGGACCGGGGACTCTGGCTTATCCCTGTAGCCTCACTGAAGCAGCGCAAGATGCTGACCGCCAAAAAGCGCAAGCGCGCCACTGACATTCCGCCCTATATCGTCCCCCTCTCTGCGCAAGCGCTAGAGATCGCTCGTCACATGCTTGGGCAGTTCAAGACAGCGCAGATTTACCTGTTTCCCGGCGTTACGCGAATCAGTAACCGCATGAGCGAGAACACCGTCAATACCGCCCTCAAACGCCTGGGCTATGATGGCCGGCTAACCGCGCATGGCATCCGCGCCACGATGTCGACCGCGCTCAACGAACTGGGTTATCCCAAGGTTTGGGTAGATGCGCAGTTGTCGCACTCCGATCCCAACCGCATCAGTGCCTCCTACAACCACGCCGAGTACGTCGAACAGCGCAGGTTAATGATTCAGGATTGGGCCGACCGACTGGATCTGTTCGAACAAGGTCAAGTCCAGACCGCCAGCACCCATTTGACCATCCATTTGCAAGGTGTTCCGACGATTACGGGCCAGCACACCACTCCCCTTTCCACACCAAACCCACATGTCCCTATCATGCTGGTTACGTCCCCAGTACAAAGCCCGCCAACAGCAGCGCCGGCCAGCCATCGACTTTCCTCCGTAGAACTACCTGAATATGCCAAACCTACGTTGTCGGAACTCCAACGTGAGCGCCTCACGCTTCTGGACATTTTTGAGGGCCCGGACAATCTAGTCGTGGCCGATTACGCGAAGCTGGCAGGAAAATCTCGGCGGTGGATCACTTACGAGATACAAGCGGGCAATTTGCTCGCCATCCAGTTGGGCAACAAAGGACAGCGCGTGCCTGTATGGCAACTCGAGCCTTTAAAGCGGCAACTGGTTCAAACGGTTCTACGACAGACGCCTCGCGGTGTGGATACTTGGGACATCTACCATGCGCTGCATCGCCCGGATGAAGATCTGGGAGGGAGATCGTCCCTGGATGCCTTGACGCAACAAAATATGAAGGAGATTGCCAGCCTGTTAGTGGTTCAGTGTGCCCAGCCCGGTGCACCGCTGACAGCGAGTGGACTTCCGCTATAGGTGGATAGCGACCACTGAGACGCCACGCATGGCCGGTCGGACTGGAATCACACGTTAAACATCGACCGGTCGGCAAATGGCCCGTGAACACACGATTTTTCGGGAAGAGATCGCGTCACGGGCTATGCGGGGGACCGCCGGAAGTCTTTTCTAGGAGCATCGAGATCGCCGATCAATCCTGATGGCGATGCCGAAACAGTACGAAGGCTGAACATAACGGTTGTGTTGCAGAGCGTGTTGTTGAATGCCCTGCTAAGTGAACCGCGATGAGATGCAGGGGAACAGGCCGTCGTGGCCCATACCTCGGAGACATCTCATGGCACACCAACACACTCACCAGAACTCGCAGGACCAAGACGCTCTGCGCACCACGGTGCTTTCACTCACGATCGATATCCGCCTCACACCCCTGGACCGTAATTGCTGGCATGTTATGCGCATGCTCCGCTCCGCGGGAGGCCTCTATCCGCTGGCGGGCATGGGGCAGTTGCGCAGCTACCTCTCGTGCACTCCATTGGCAAAGCGCGCCGCGTTCGACACGGCTTGGCGCACGGTAGTCGTGCTGCGCCTCACGGGCTGGATCAGCTTGGTAGGGCAGCATTGCGATCCCCTGACTGACAGTGTTCTCAACGTGCTGTATCAGGTCAACGAGAGCGCGCTGGACTTTCAGCAGGCCTGTGCTCTTGACCCTAGCCTGCCAGAGCTTTTGCAGACCTGCATCGGCCACAAAAACAGCCATCTCGATCGTCTTGCCAAGCACATCGTGTCAACGCTTGAGCCCAAAGCCGCCTCCATTTCCACCGAGGAGCAACGCAACGACGAAGATGACCCGCCGCCACCCTCGACGCCATCGAGAAAGCGCCCTCCTGCAAACCAAATATCCGCATCCAGCGATTCCGTGAGCAGTACCACCGTCACGCAGCAGACCAAACAAGCCCCTCAGATGCCACATGAGCCAGACAGTACGTATAAGACGTATATGTATAAAAAAGAACGTACGTACCGCGCGCACACGCGTGAGGAAAGCGATACACCATCAGCGTCAGTGGCATTGCCGGCATGCCTGAACAACGCCAAGGCAGATCAGCAAAGAGACGTGCTGGCAGCCTTGAGTCGGCTGCCGTCACAACATCGCCAGGATGTGCTGGACGAACTGCAGGCACGCAGTCAGGGCGGCACGGTGCGCAATGTCGTCGCCTATTTCTTCGCTTTGGTGAAGCGCGTATCGGCAGGCGAGTTTCGCTTGTGGGCAGGTCGCAAAAAAGCGCAATCAGCTAACGAGCCTGACGAGATCCGGCCTGTGGCACCCGTGCGCACAGAAGTCTGCAAGAAGCCACCTGCGCAACCGGCGTGGCGCGAAGCTGGACGACCACACCTCGCCAACATGCGGAAGATACTGTCAGGCTCGATGAGCGCTGGAGACCTGGCTACACAGATGATGGAAGCCAAGGAGTGGCAGGCGAGCCCTGCTTAACGAGGAGTGTCTTCACCTTCTGCGGCATTGACCAAAAGGCAGGGTTGTGGGGAACAGGGTGCTGAATTCTGCGGTATGCACGTGTGGCGTATCGGCGCTCTTTTGCGGGGAGGCTTCGTTAGGGACGAGGGGCGCTGCGAGCGGCAAGCGTGCCGACCAATCCGGATTGGGCTATGCGGCGGGAAATGATGAGTCAGAGTTACACGACGCGGTTTGATCAGTTGTGGACGGTAGATTACCGATAAGCGTTAGTTGGATGGAGGCAGTCAAGGACCGCACAGCGATGAAATTTGTTTCAGCGCCTCCGATAGCACGAAAAAGGGTATCTGAGCCGACAGAGAATTAAAGATGCTTTGCGACAAAAGCGACGGCAACAAACAGGGTCAGCGCGAACGCAGCACCGATGCTGAACGGCAACAACGTAGCGCGGATTGTGGTCGGGGCCGGGCGTCTCATCTCTTCAGCTAAAGCCTCTACCTCACGATGTAATTGCTCAATGCTTGCTTGATTACTACGATGTGTAGACATGTCTCTTTCTCCTCCGAGGTCGCGGGCCGTGTTGAGTCCGCAAACCGTTCCTGGCAATGTGAGCCGTGTTATTGCAAAGTTCAAGTACCAGCGATGTATGGTGGTTATTGGTGTGTTGTGGCGAACCGGCGCTCAGATTTTAGTCCAAAATCCCACAACGGCGACAATGGCGGTCATTACCCCAGCCCCTACTGCGTATGGGTACCAGAGAGCTTCGTGCTTCAGCTTCGTTTCTTCGGCCGTAAGCTTGCGAGTCTCAGCCAACAATTTTCGGGTTTCGACCAGTAGTTTATCGAGCTCTAAATTTTCGCGATCATTCTGGAGCATTGATCATCCTTCTCGGGTTTCAGCCGCTGCCCTAAGCGTCGCTTTCTGCGAAGTCGGCAAAATCTGTCGGACGTCAATCGCTGATCACCAATCTTGTAGTCCGTTCTGCGGAGCACTATTTCTTATCTACCCAGCTGTGGATAGCGGGTGACTCTCGCTTAGTTTGTAGGCAAAATCTGAGAGTTGCGTATGAAAGAGCGTTAGCTGATTTTCGGTCAGTTGATCGTCTTGTTGACACTTGTTTCATCGGGATACTCTTTAGACGTCGCTGATAATTCAGCGATCGGGCTTGGAAACCCGGAGTTACGCAACAGCACCCCATCACAAGAGCTGGCGTCTTGTTACGCCTTTAAGAACTTGTGTTATGGCGGCTGTGCGTGGGACGTCTTCGGGCGTGCCGGTCTCCTTGACTCCCGGTTTCCAACCTGCGCTCAGCTGCCACCCCTTCGCTTGGAACGAACGTGGCGGCTCCTAACGTCAAGGAGCTAGACTGAACCCTGTTAAACCGCGTGATACAACTTTTTTCCCTCAACACTACTCCCCGTTTCGTAAAACAAAATCGCTCTATCTTGGCTGCTGCTTAAGGAATGGGGGTGGCTTATGAGCGACAATCCCAGACTAACGACCATCGGCCTTACACCTTTTCACTACTGCAATGATCAAGCGCTGTTTCGAGTCAACCGCGGCGTGCCTGTCGCGGATGCCTTGGAGCAAGTGTCGGATTTGCTCTTCTTGGCCAAGTTGTTGACCGTCGATGCCGCTTACTCCAAGGACAGTGACCGCCACGCCTGGGCGGCGCATCATTTAACTTCGATGAGCAAGGCGGTTGTCGATGATGTGCAGAAGGTGCTGACTAGATGGCCACCGGTGAAGACCGACGGCTAGCGGCCGCTTGCGGAGCCCCGAGGTCTCGGGGCTTCTTGAATGGAGTGGCGAGTTGGCGGTGAACCGCGCGCTAGATCAACTTAACCTGCCTTACCCGCCACGGTTCTGTGATGAGCGACTTACCGAGTTGCCTAAGTTCATCTGCCGCGTGAACCGCGAGAATCGGCCACCCATGTGGCCGATTGACGGTTTTACTCGCTGGATGTGTTGGAGACTGCACTCAAGTGCTTCAACGTCCCGAGTACACAATGACCGACGGATTCAGCGTCACCCTCAAACTCCCATAACCAGCACCACCGGCGAGGATCTGTACATGCCGCTGGCTCAGCTTTGCCCACAAGCTGCCTGTGCAGGCGTGGCATGGGGACCATGCCGCTTCTGCGCAGGGAGCCGACAACGCCGAAGGCCGCGTCAGTGCCGCAGGCGCGGATAAATACGCGCTTGCTGCAGCGCCCGTAACTGTCACGCGGCTCGGATGCCACGAGATGGGCCGTCACTGCAAGCCGCAGTGACGGCCCCACCCACGCCCCGAACAATACGGGCAACGCAAGATCCTATTGAGTGCGGCGTACATGATGATGGCCGCTCTACATTGACCGGGTAGCGCCAAAAGACGACTGGCATCATGTGTCGTCATCCCAACAGCGCAAGGTCCCTGCAAGCGGCTGGTCCACCAGAATGGATGGATGGGACCCATCCCAGGTATGCCAAGCTCCCTCAGCATACCGACCCCTACCCATGGGGCGGAGCCTACTTTGTCTCACGGATTCAATCTCTCTGATTCAATCCTTTACGCGCCGCTGGCGCACTTTCCCAGGTGGCGATCCTGTGTGCAATGCACAGGATTGCCGCCGCCTTCCTCCCGCACTCATTTCATTGGAGAACTCATCGACGCAAACAGCCCATTCATCTCTCACCCTCTCCGTCCGGTCTTCCTGCAGGAAGCAAGACAGACGTCTCATTCGAGACACTGGTGTCTCCTGAACACCATGCCCCCTGCCCTCACGGGATCTCGCCTAGCGAGTTGGCACCAACACTAACCAATGAGTTTCAGGAAAACGCAACAACACCTGGCAATACCCCGATGGTGGAATATGGACGACTTGACCTACACCTTGCGGCAGCTTTGCCGACGCAACCGCGATGGGAGCCACAACACCCAGGCCGACCGCATGCGCTCATTGGCCCTGTCCGCGCGGCAACTGCGCGAGGCCGGTTTCCGGCAGATGAAGGCCTCCTCGCTTAAGGGCAAACACGCCCTTGCATTGCTGGATCGTTGGCAAAGCGAAGGCCTGTCATCTGGCACCATCAAGAATCGGCTTTCCCACCTACGGTGGTGGGCCGAGAAGATCGGCAAGTCCGGCATTCTCCCAGCGGACAATACTCAACTCGGCGTGGCTGACCGGCGCTACGTAACCAGCATCAGCAAAGCCCGGGAACTAGGATCAGGCCTTGACCAAATCACCGACATGCACGCGCGCATGAGCCTTCAACTGCAGTCTGCATTCGGGTTACGTCGGGAGGAAGCGATCAAATTCCAGCCAAGTTATGCGGACCAAGGAGATCACATTCTCCTCAAGGGCTCGTGGACGAAAGGCGGGCGAGAGCGTTCTGTGCCGATCACTACACCGGAGCAACGCGAGGTGCTACAGGCAGCGCATCGCCTGGCGGGATCCGGGTCATTAATCCCGGCACACAAAAACTACATCCAACAGCGCAATACCTACGATGGCCAGTGCAAGGCAGCGGGTCTGAGTCATATGCACGGGCTACGTCACCGGTATGCACAAAGCCGCTATGAGGCTCTGACCGGTTGGAAGGCACCAGCAGCGGGTGGATTTTCATCCAAGGAATTGAGTGCAGCGCAGCGCATTGAAGACGCTCATGCTCGACAGACTATCAGCCGTGAGCTGGGGCATGAGAGGACACAAATTACTGCAACGTATCTTGGCAGATAGTTCAGGCTGCGAGAGAGACGGATATTTTGCCACCCCCAACAAAAGTCCTGCTGCTATCAAAAACATCTTTATTGCCCGCGCGACACCCAACTTGATCTGGAGTATGGGATACCAACGTGATGCAGGCAGTTGAACGAGCCCCATGGAAGACAGAGCACCGTTTCCCACTAACAACTAGGGCCAGCAGTTGTGTTTTTTACTGACAGCAACGATAAGTGTGGGCTGCTTGGGTAATTGCACAGACCGGCCCACCAATTTGCGTTCGACCTGACCAATCATTTCCATCGAATTTGAACAGCACGCTCATGACCATGAAACGCAGAAGTTGACCCAAAGCTGCCGATAGCAATGTGCAGGTAACGGCCAAGAGCTACCGTACCCAGAACTTCTTGCCTATGGCAAAGCCGCTTCGGATATACTAACGCTAGCTCAGTAGAGACGCCCTCTAGCATTCACGGACGAGACAAAACCCATATGTTAATGAAAATATCATTCATCGCTTCGCTAGGAATTCTATCGCTAATTCAAACACCACTATCTTTCGCGGACAATGTCAATGGGAAAAACCTCTATTTACAGAGGTGTGTCATGTGCCACGGAATAGATATCAAAGGAACAGGACCATTGGCTAATAAAATCAATCCTCCTACACCTGACCTTACAACGTCGGCTTTCAAAAAAAGACTAAATGATTATCCGGGCGTTATTGTATCATCGATAATACTTCGTCCAAATGGAGACTTGATTCCAAGAACTTTGCGAGAGAATGGTGTAAAGATTCCGCCACACGCTTGGAGCATTAAGGATTTTCGCGATTTGAATCAATACATGAGTGGTGTAATTTCAAAAAATCGATGATTTTGAGATGAGCAATGAACAGGGGATGGACTTATTTATTTGCTATCAGCCTAGATGCAATGAAAAATAGATCTGTCCCCTTTTCATACTGTCGAGGCTGGTGATAGAGAAATAAGTCTGTCACCTTTTCATTGCACTCTGGGCCAAAAGCCGCCGCTCACTGAGGACTGCTTGCGACCATACCGGCCTGTAGCCGGCAGATATTCACCCAGCGAACAGTTAAGGGATATTTGGTGCTAATTATGACGTAGCATGGCTACATGATGATCAGCTTCCGATTTTATCGGGAATGGCAGTCGGGCCACTGAAAGGGATAATGTTTGGCTACCACATCACCTGCTCACACTCTGCGTGCGCTGTCCGATCTTGATTACTATGACAGCAGGTCGGTTCCGCTCCCTGTTGAAATCACCGCTCTTGACGCTTGGAACATCATGACGGCCGAACCGGGACTGCTCATGCGGCTAGCTTTCCGAACGAGGGACGCGATTTCCTCGTTATTCGGCGTGAAGCGGA
This sequence comes from Pseudomonas sp. H11T01, assembly GCF_048515765.1. Lineage (NCBI taxonomy): Bacteria > Pseudomonadati > Pseudomonadota > Gammaproteobacteria > Pseudomonadales > Pseudomonadaceae > Pseudomonas > Pseudomonas sp. H11T01. Next base: position 200,924 of record NZ_JBLYED010000004.1, read on the forward strand.
TCGGCGGGTTCTCCGGCGCTAGGCGAGAGACAGTACACGCTGACGAACAGCTGGATTTCTTTCTGGTGGAGCATAGTGCCCCCGACATGCTGGTTCTGACCGAACGTGACCGGCACCTGGATGTCATGATTTGCCTTTCGATAACAGATCGTGTGTTCACGATCACATCATCTGTCGTAACGCATAACGTCTTTGGGCGCATCTACATGTTGCCGGTAGGTCTAGCCCATAAGCTGATCGTCAATAGTGATCTCAGGCGACTGAAACGAAAGCTTGAAGGGAAGTAGATTTTGGTTGTTTCAGCTTTATCCCAGCGACCGCTCCTGGCCGATTGTGTTGAAAAAGTCGACCTGGCCAAGTGGGCAATGCATTGAGCGGTGAAAACGTCATTTTTGTGCGCTGGTACGTAAAATCTGAGTCCTGATTCTTCTGCGTGCGGTGCGGATTTCAATCTCAGACGTGTTCTTTTCTTACCCGAAAACCGAAGCCGACTTATTCAACACAATCGGCCCATTGCTGCTGTTCACTACAGGCAGCTTTCGGCCAGAAACAAAAACTTCGAACCCTATATCTCCACCCTCGCAATTGCAGCCTCTCTTCCCTGCCAGGTGCTATAGACGATCCCTACACTCGATGGCTTGCATAGGATTGCTACGACAACTCACCGATGGAGCGTGTCTTCCGGAGCTTGAAAACGGAGTGGATACCATCGGTGGGCTATATGTCGGTTCAGCAGGCCCAACGGGATATAAGCCATTATTTGATGCACTGCTACAACTCGATACGGCCTCATCAATTCAATGGCAGGCTAACGCCCGCTCAGGCCGAGAAAAAACTTAACGTCATGTCCGGTATTAGCTGACCACTACATTTTGACTCTATTACCCTCCCTGATACAGGTTGAGTCGCCCCGGTTTCTCTAGCCCCCTAGCAAGGTCGATTAAACGAGCCACTTCAAATAGCTAGCCCGCTCGATATCAACAACCTCAACAGTTATAGAGCACGACACCAAATCAAGTTCGCTGAGCTTGGCCTGTATCGATTTGGAAAGTACTGCTTTTTGCAACAAAGATCTCCCAGAAAGTATTTTGACCGTTACATGAACGAAATCGGTCTTAAAGCCGCCTACAATGTAACTGTGATAGGTAAGCGCCCGGACTTTAATATCGCTACCGTCCGGTTCGAAAAGCATTGAGTCTAGTGTCCCCTGATGCACCTTCGACGTAAGCATGTCGCCATCCAGAGTGGCTGAGCACTCAATAATGCAATGAGGCATAATATCTCCAACTTTATCCGTGTTGTTTGAATGGTAGGTTGAGAAGGCACTTTCGAACGTTTGGCATAAACTGTCAAGGGGGCATGGGCACTTAATGCGTGCCGGAGCAAGGCATTGTTGTATAAGGCGAGCATCAGCACGACAAAGCGATGAAGCTATTGCGGCCTGTCATTTTTATTTCGCCTATAACTACATCAAGTAGAGCAGGTGACCCAGCGTATAACCTTCTCAAGGTGGCCAGCGTGAATCGGCCCTAATATCGTAGATCTATTTGAGAGTCTGCTTTTGGCCGATTCTGTTGAAAAAGTCGGAGTAGTCACTGCAGCCTTAGGTTGAGACTTGAAAGCACATCATTTGTGCGCTGGTACGAAAAATCTGACCCGGTTTGCCGCTCAAAACTCGGCAGATTTCAATCTCCGTTGCACCGTTTTTCACGGCGACTCTTGCAGCGGACTTTTTCAACAGAATCGGCCGTTCTCTGCCGATCATGAGCCTCTTATAGCGGACTCTCCGACTAATGTGCAGCGCTGCCAAATTCCTTCAAAACCTCCGCGATTAGTCAGCATCGAAGATTTGCTCAGTCAACTGAGCCATCACACCTAAGCAGTGCGAAATGCTCCTTACCGTGCGCAGGGTGGCAAGCTCAGGGTACTTGATGGGCATAGGGTCCTAGTACATAATGCGGTCTCACCACCCTATTGATGGTGGATCTAATTTTTATTAAACAATTAGTTGGATGTCATCTGATCATCCCGCCACCCGCTCCACTCATTTGAATCCAACGTCGCGATGGTTTGACGGGGGATGTAGAGACAACAAAAAACCGGTCCACGTGGCCGGTTTTTTTGTGGGTGGGATTTGAGTGCGCTTCGACTGTTTTTTACCGCGTCGCCACAATAAACAGCCGTGGAAATGGCAGCAGCACCCCGCCATCAGCCAACGCGGGGTACGCCTGTTCGATCGACGCGGTGTAGCGCCTCAGGTACTCCTCCCGTTCAGCCTCGTCGAGTGGATCAAGAAAGGGTCGCAGGCCACTGCCCTTGAACCACTCCACCACCGCAGCGGCGCCTGCGAGGGGGTGATGGTAGGTGGTGCGCCACACGTCCACCCGGGCACAGCTTGAACGCAACAAACCGTAATAGCTGTTTGCGTCGGCCATCGCCGGTCGCTGGTCAGCGGCGCCGGCGAGTTTGTCGGCCCACGGGCCTTGGGCTGCCGTTTCGCGCATCAGGCGGTGGGCGGGCTGGTTGAGGTTATCGGGCATCTGAATGGCCAGACTGCCACCCGGAGCGAGCCGGGCCACAAGAGACGGCAGCAGGGTCGTGTGGTCGGGCACCCATTGAAGAACGGCGTTGGCCAGAATCACATCAAACGGGCCTGGCTCATCCCACCCTTCGATGGCCACCGCGTCGAACTGAACATCCGGTAAGCGCTTGCGGGCGGCTTCGATCATGTCGAGCGAACTGTCCAGCCCACGGACCTTGGCATTCGGAAAGCGCGCCGCCAGCAACTCAGTTGAGTTACCGGGGCCGCATCCGATATCGATGACGGAACGGGCTTGGGTCGTGGGTACAGCGGCCAGCAGATCACGTGCCGGACGCGTGCGCTCATCTTCAAAGGCAACATATTGCTTGGCAGACCAACTCATCGCGCGCTCCTCGGTTCTTTGTCCTGATGGGTAGACACGCTTGGCACGATGCATCGACAAGCGTGCTTTGTCCCTGCGCTCGCTAAGGTATGCCGTGGCTGACATTCGGGCAATCACTGCCCGGCCTCGAAAAAATCCAGAAACACACCAAGCCCACGCGATCCGCACGATCGCGCCTCACCTTCCTACACTTGCCCCCTTAACGCTTATCGCCATCCATCAGTTTTTTTGGTGGTTATAGTGTTGATAAGAGATTTTCAGCAGGTATAGTAACCACCTACACACGCCACAGGGAGGTGATGTGGATAGCCGATTTTTAATATGCCAGATCGTCGCTGACGGTTGGTATCTGGTAAGGGTCAGGGTCAGGGGTAGTCATCATCACTTCAAGCATCCAACAAAGCCCGGGCTGGTGACGATCCCACATCCGAAAAAAGACTTACTGAAAAAGACGGCCACCAGCATTTTGAAACAGACCCTGCTTTGATGAACCGGGTGCACAGCGTCCGCGGAGGACAACGAACATGCTTTACCCAATTGCGATTTCAATGGCCGATGATGAACACGCCTGGGGCGTAGAAGTGCCGGATATTCCTGGCTGCTTCTCGGCCGGCGATGACCTGGACGATGCCATGGCCATGGCACGGGAAGCCATCGAAGGGCACTTCGAAATTCTGGCTGAAGACGGCGCCCCGATCCCTCCAGCCAACAAAGTCACCCTTCATGCGGCCAATCCTCAATACGCAGGCTGCACCTGGGCTGTGGTTGATATCGACGTAACCAAGTATCTGGGCAAAGCCCAAAAACTCAACATCACCCTGCCCGGCTATCTACTGACCCGTATCGACGAGTACGTGCTGCATCATCCAGAAGAGAAAAGCCGCTCGGGGTTTCTGGCCTCGGCAGCGCTGAAGGTGTTGCAGCAGGGTTGAACGTCAGCGAATAGAGCACCAAAAAGACTTAAAGCATCTACGGCCCCCGAATTTCTTTGCAGACTGCAGAACTGTGGAGACATAAAGAACCGGTCTTGATCGCCGGTTTTTTATCGCTAACTGTTCATCTACCCTACCATTCGTCGAGCTTATAGCCGTCTGTTTTGACAGCTCAATTTTGAGATCTATAGTCCAATCGCGGCCTGCTGGAAGGAACCCGGACCGTCACTTTTTAGGCATGGAGCAAGGCCAGCTCGTATTCTGTGATCGGTGGGTTCCGCTAGTGGTGTGGTTACAACGGCCGTAAGGCAATCAAGCGTTGTAATGCCTGGTCAGCACCAGGCTCTCACTATGAAAAAGGAGCTTTACTATGTCTCGAGTCACGGATGTACTTGTTTCGATCGACACTGAAACCATTCTGAAAAACTACCCGAACATCAGCAAAAACCCCGCTTCACCGACGCTTATCGACGTCAATCATGTGTACATGGTGACCAACCAGAACAATGTGGTCAGTGGCCAGGCGGGCGGCGAGCTCAATTTGAAGGCTCAGGTCGGCGACCTGATTCGCTGGCGCGAAACCAGCCTGTCGCAGAGCTTCGAAACCGCGGTGATTTTCTACAAGTTCGTCGGCAACCAGGGCAATGACCTGATCTCGACACCCACGCCGCGCAAGGCTACCGCCTGCATCGCAGTCCCCAATACCAGTAACCCGTCCGTGCCCAGCTGCCAGAAAGTCGATAACCATTACTGGTCTTCGGAAACCCTCTCCACCGGCAGCGTGACGTACCACTTCCATTTTCTGATCGTGAATCGCGACTGCCAGATCGTTGGCTGCTGCTCGTGGGATCCGTTCATTACTATCCGTAACTGACGTGGGCGGCCCCTTGGCGACAAGGGGCTTTCCGATCTCACTACCGCCCCCACTGGAACTGGATGTCGTGCTTGAGCCGGGGCGGCTGTCGCAATCCGTCTACATCATGAAAGGAATCCGTGATGTCCGCAGACACGCTCGTACCTCCTTCGAAAAATACCGAACCCGCCAACAATGTGTCGCTCATTGTCGATGCTGAAACCTTGCTGTCACGTTATCCACAACCCAGTCTTGAACCGGATAGCCCGACGGTGATTGACGACGAATTCATCTTCGTAGCGGGTGGTACTCAAACAAAAAAATCTGTCAAAAATGACAGCCTGATTACGTTGACCGCAACCAATGGCAAAACCTTCCATATTCGCGGTCGCACCGTGGGTCTGCAGGCTGAGCACAGCGTGGTGTTTTACGACATTACGGTGGGCGATGCCGGCGTGCTTTCGCCCCCGCAGTTGATTGTCCACAGTGGCCTGACCTTGCCTGCCCCCAACCCTGAAAATCCAACCCAGCCGGTCAGTCAGAAGGCGGATGACCATTACTGGCAATGCATGCAATTGGCTGCTGGTGTGGAAAAGTGCGAACTGAGTTTTATGGTGGTTAACACGAGTTGCGAAGCGGTGGGTTACTTCAGTTGGGTGCTTGAGGTGAAGCTGGCCGGTTAAATAGATTTCAAATAAAAAACCGGCTCTGGGAGCCGGTTTTTTTATGTTGCTTGCGTCATCGCGACTAATCGTAATACCCCACCGTTTTTTTCAACCGATCCGAATACTCGTAGATTTCATCGATGGAGCTAATCGGATGCCGGGTTTCAACCTTTTCTTCGTCAAAGATCCCGATGTACTTCTGTGTCCGGTTGAAGTGCAGGCGGCAAATCGGTTTGCGGTTGTTGTCATCGAGCAAGATGCCGAAATAGCTTTGTGTGTCTCGCTGCACGATTCGCTTGGCATCAACGACTGAACGGACCACCGCGCGGACAATGTGATAACCCTCCAATTCTTCCAGAGTGGTCAGGACCTTGTCCTCAGACTCGCCACGCGCCTCTGCTTCTGAGGCGCCTCCTCCAGAAACGGGAAGTGAAGACAACGTAGGTTGAAGGACGCCACTCATGGCTGACTTCAGACGGTCATTGATTTGGTCATTGAGAAACTGGCCGATCGCTTTTCTGGTCAGTTCCTGGAACTGCTCTCGGACTTTCTGGGTGATAACGCCGTCGTACACCCGTGAAGCGAAGACTTTGACAAAATCGTCGTCAGGTTTGCTGACTTGAGAGGCAATCACCTTTTTGATCTGGCTGACGTATTTCAATTCACCTGCCGCGTTGATGATCGAATCCACGTCGAACGCAGACTTGGTCAGTTTCGTCAGCTCGGGGACGGAGTATTCATCAATGTCGAGGAGGTCGAGTTCCAGAAAGGGTTTCTCGTCCATTTTGTTGGGTGCGTCCAGGTCGGTGAAGAATTTGTAGACCTGGCCATTGGTGAGAATAGAGATTCTGGCGCTGGTAACGTGGAAGTAACGGAACAGCTGCGAGGCGTGATTGATATGCAGCGGCTCACCAATTTTCTTGCACTCGATCAGGATCTGGACCTCCCCTTCCTTCATGATCGCGTAGTCGATTTTCTCTCCCTTCTTTGTTCCCACATCACAGACGAACTCCGGGGTTACCTCCGTCGGGTCGAAGACGTCGTAGCCCAATACCGTGCTGATAAAAGGCATGACAAACGCATTTTTAGTCGCTTCTTCCGTCTGGATCGCAGCCGCTTGCAGACGTACCTTGGCGGCGAGACTTGCTAGCTTTTCGAAGAATTCCATGAGTGGCCTCTTACCTGTTCCGATCCGTGTATGAGCATGCCGGCAAATTGACTGCCCTTGATACTAGACACAAACCGGTACAAAGAAAGAATCCGGCGAAAGATAGGAATAGAAGAAGAGAATTCCCACGATTTTCTTCGTGATGGTGAGGCTCAACAGCGGACGCTGGGCGTCCAGGACTGCATTCCTTTGCTGCGCGTGGGAACGATCAGCGGTGCTGTCTTTCGCGCCAAATTTCCTTGAATGTCGATGTGTACGCAGAATTTTCATGGAACCGCCGCTGTCTGAATTTCAGGTGCATCCCAATAAGGAACACGGCCATGAAATTCGCGAAATTCTCTCAAACGCTGGCGTTGTGGGCGGGCAGTCCAAAGACGTTTTTGGGGGCCATCACGTTGATTTTTATCTGGGGGCTCAGCGGGCCGTTTTTCCACTTCAACGACACATGGCAGCTGATCATCAATACCTCGACCACCATCATCACCTTCCTGATGGTGTTCCTGATTCAGAACACGCAGAACCGCGATACCGATATCTTGCATCTGAAGATCGATGAGTTGCTGCGAGCCACCAAGGAAGCGCATAACGCAATGCTGGGCCTGGACGGACTGGACCTCAAGCAATTGGAGGCGCTCAGAAAGCAATACAGCAAACTGGGGGAAGGCGAGACGATTTCGGTGGATGGCACCACACCCGAAGAAACCCAAAAGCAGGATTTGAATCAGTGCTGATCAGCTGCCCGCGGATGACGTTCGGTCAACCGCGGTGCTCTTTTATCAGCCGTCCATCCGGACGGGCTAACGGCTGGCCTGCAACGCCCTGGCCATTTGCAGATGGTTTTCGAGTTTGGGCAGGGTTTCTTCGGCGAAGGCTTTTAGTTCGGGAACCTCAGAAGTCTGCGCTTGCTGTTGAATCTGTTTGATCGCCTCTTCAGTGGCTTTGACCTGGCTGGCGGCATAGGCCGCGTCAAAGGCGTCGCCGTCCTGTACGGGCGGCATCAGAGTCTTGGCCTTGCTCACTACCTCTTCTCTGTCGGCGACCGGCAACTCGAGTTTCCTGGCGATTTTGGCCAGATGCTGGTTGGCCGTGGTGCGGTCATTGATGACCTGAATCGTGTAGTCCTTGACCTCTTGGGAAGCCGTTTTCTGATGGGCCAGACGGCTGGCTTCGATGTCGGCGATGCCTTGGGCTGAGGCCTCGTTAATGAATTCGACAGGCGATTGTGCAAAGGCACTGCTGGCGCCAAGACCCAGCAGCACTGCGAAACTGGCGGTGCGTAATCGGGTGGCTATCCGGCTCATATTTCGTGCCCTCCTTAAAATGGCAATTCAAGCGGGAGCTTGCGCTCCCGCCTCTCAATCACTGACTAGCTGCGGCCACTGCCAGGGCTGTGCTGGCCTCCTTTGCGACCGGCGTCGGCTTTGTCTTTATCGACAGTGGTGGTTTTCCCACCTTTACGGTCGGCTTCAGGGGCCTTGGTGCGGTCATTGGGGGTACGCCCCATGTTGGGGGTTTTTGAGGTAGGCATGATTCTCTTCCTCTTGGTGAATGATTGCGGCGAGCGATGCCCGCATAGAATCTGAATTTTTACGGCCGCAAAGGTTTAGAAAAGTTGCGCCTGTCGCGACGAACGGTATCGGTGAAAATGCGAAAGCCCGATCAGTGATCGGGCTTTCGCGTTGAACGGCTCCAGTCTTGGGCGCTGTCAGTTCAATGAACTCGGGCGTGTGTTCGCTGCGCTCGCTTGACCGCATACATCGCTTCATCGGCATGTTTGAACAGCTGCTGTTCTTCAGTGCCGTGTTCGGGATAGAGCCCGATTCCGATGCTTGGCAGGATGCTCAGGCTGTGGCCGTCCAGCCGCAGCGGCTGACTAAGGACGTAACGGATTTTATCGGCCACAGTAGTGGCGTCTTCCGACGCCTGAATGCTGTCGAGCAGGACCACAAACTCATCTCCACCGATACGCGCCACGGTGTCGGTTTCGCGCACACAGCCTTTGAGCCGATTGGCGACGGCTTGCAGCAGCAGGTCGCCGACCCCATAGCCATAAGTGTCGTTGACCTGCTTGAACTGGTCGAGGTCGACATACAGTAGCGCCAAATGCCCGGACTCTTTGCTGACCCGCGTCAGAGCCGCGTTCACGCGTTCGTGGAGCAGTTCCCGATTGGGCAGATGGGTCAACTGGTCGTACTGCGCCATGTACTGCAACCGGGCATGCAATTGCTTGCGCTCGATGGCCGCCGCGACCTGCGCGCAGACGTATTGCAGCAGCTCTTTGTCTTGCTCGGTGTAACGTTCGCCACCCGGTGTGCTTTTGACGATCAGCGCACCGATGGTGCCCTTCTTTGAGCTGAGCGGCACCCCAAGCCAGCAAGGGGAGTTCTGCCCCTTGATGAGGTCGAAAAGTTCAGGCATCGGGCTATAGTTGTCGGGGGTCAGCAGGATCGGCTGGCCGCTGCGAATCACCTCGGCGCACAGGCTGCCAGTCGCGGTACCCGCAGGCTCCGGACCTGGCTCGTGGTCGTCAACATGATAGGGAAAACTGATTTGCCCGCACTGTTCGTCGTACAGCGCCACGGAGAAATTCAACGCCGGTAGCCATTCGCCGATAATCCGGTGGATACGCCCGAACAGGGCCAGCAAATCCTCGGCGGCATGGGCCGCTTCCGAGATCGCATAGAGTGCTGCCTGCTTGGACTCGGCCTGTTTGCGCTCGGTGATGTCATGGGCCACGGCGATGCGCAGCTGATCGACCTCTGACCAGCGCGCCGACCACATGATGTGCGCCACTTGCCCATCCTTGCGCAGATAGCGGTTCTCGAAGTTCGGCTTGGGTTGGCCGTCCATGATTTCCCGGGCAGCCTGCAGGGTCCGGGCACGATCGGCGGGATGGACCATTTCGATCATCGGCTGGCCAATCAACTCCTCCGGTGTATAGCCAAAAATGCGCTCGCAGGCGGCGCTGACAAACACGAAACGGCCCTGGGCATCGACCGCACACACGACATCCAATAAAAGGTCGATGTAGCTCGCCAGCGGCGTGGAGTTCTTGGTTGCCATCAGGAATCGATACTGTCCGTAAAAATAAAACGCTGGGTATCAATCCATCGATCCGATCAACGGTTTTCGCCGATGACCTGTTTTAGCTGCCGCCGCCTTGCGATCAGCCTTAAACCTTGTTTGCCAACAGCCCCGGCACCGCATGCAGCAAGGCATTGACGGCAAAGCCGATGAACATCACCCCGCAAATACGGGTGATCGCCAGCTCATGCCGTTGGTACACCGTGCGCACCCGCTGCGCGCCGACCACTGCGATGAGAATAGCGTATGCGGCGATCCCCCCAACAAAACTCAAAAAGATCAGCCAAGGCAGCATCGACCAGTGCAACAACTCCGCACGGCTGGAGAGCAACGCCGTGAAGGTCGCCACCGCCACTGGATAGGCTTTGGGGTTGGTCAGGCCAAACATGATCCCGTGCCAGAACGGTTGCCGCGCCGGGCCTTGAGGTGTTTCAGAGCTGCTGCGACGGGCGCGAATGGCCCGCGCGCCAAGCCAAAAGAGATAGAGCCCGCTGAGCACGCCCAGTACATCAAACGCCGTGCTGCCGATTTCCCGCGCACCGACGATGGCGATCAGCGCGGTGCTGCACCAGACCACATCACCCAGCAGATGCCCACAGAGAAAACCCGCGCCAGCACGACGCCCCCGAGCCGCACCGATACCGAATACCGCCAGCACTCCCGGCCCCGGGGTGATGCCATAAATGAAACCTGAGGCAAGTACGGCCAGGAGCAGCGAGGGTGTCATCGAGGGTTCTCATCAAGAGCCATGCCCCAAGTGGCGGGCGAATGGGGCGGATTCTATCGCAAGCCCAGTGGGTTGCGGGATACCGTCCGGATATCCGGGTCGGGATCAAGAAAATAGATGCCCACGATATTTAAGACGAATGATCGTTCCCACTCCGCGTGGGAACGATCAAATGGTTCGGGCCGCGTTCGGACGATATTTTAGGGCCTTCAATCCCCCTGAAGCTTATCCAGTGTGCGCAGTTTCTGTGGCAAGCCCCACAACAGCAGCGCGGCGGCGATCAGTGCGGCGACGCCGATGACGTATAACGCGGGGGTGGTGCTGCCGGTCAGGTCCTTGATCCGACCGACCATGACCGGGCTGACGATGCCGCCGAACTGTCCCAGGGTGTTGATCACCGCAATCCCACCCGCGGCGCCGGCGCCTGCACCGGCCAGTAGTTTCGGCGGCAGGGTCCAGAAAGTTGGGATCGAAGCGATGATGCCCGCGCCCAATAAACCCAGGGCGACAATCAGGAACGTGGTGTGGTCGGCAAAGATCCCGGCACAGAAGAACCCCACCGCACCCAGCGCGACCAACCCACTGACGAACTTGCGCCGTTCGCCGGTGGCGTCCGACAAGCGGCCGATCACGACCATGCTGATGGCACCACAGACATACGGGATGGCCGTCAGCAAACCGATCATCACCGGGCTCTGGGTGCCGGCGCTGCGGATCAGTTGCGGCGCCCAGAAGTTCAGGCCATAGGACGCGACCTGGATCAGGAAGTAGATCAGGCCCAGGGTCAGAAAGCCTGGAATGCGCAACGCCGCCAGCAATGAACTGCCGCCCTTATGCGGCTCATGTTGGGCAACGCGGCTCGATAGAAAGGTTTTCTCCGCTGGGGTCAGCCAATGCGCATCTTCGATGCGGTCCTTGAGCAGGGTCAGCACCATGAAACCCAAGCCGATGCACGGCAAACCACCGAGCAGGAACAACCAGTGCCAGCCGCGCATCTGCATGACGCCGTCCAGATGCTCCAGCACCAGGCCGGAAAACGGCGCCCCCACCAGCCCGGCAAACGCCGAGGCCAGAAACAGCATCGATGTGATGCGTCCGCGAAAGTGCTGCGGAAACCACAGCGTCAGGTAATACAGCACGCCAGGCGCGAAGCCCGCCTCCATCGCACCGATGACGAAGCGCAGGCTATAGAACTGCCATTCGCTGTTGACGAAGACCATGGCTGCAGTGGCCAGGCCCCAGGACATCATGATCCGGGCGATCCAGCGTCGGGCGCCGATCTTGTAGAGCATCATGTTGCTCGGTACTTCGAAGATCACGTAGCCGACCACAAACAGCCCGGCGCCCAAACCGTAAGCGGTGTCGCTCAGGCTCAGATCGGTCTGCAATTGGAACTTGGCGAAGCTGATGTTGATGCGGTCGAAAAACGCAAACAGGTAGCAGACCATGATCAACGGCATTAGTCGCCAGGCGACTTTGCTGACCAGGGCTTTTTCGGCGTCAACCATTGCGGCCGGGCTCGCGCCCGCCTCCAGGACATTAAGGCTCATTGTGTTTCTCCAGGCGGACTTCCCGTAGGTGTCCGATTGTTTTTGTTGTCTGGTTGAGGTGCTAAAGCGTTGCCAGGGTGTCCGGCGCCGGATGCAGGTCGCAGTTGCGTCCGGCCTTGGCCACCTGGCCCGGTAGTTCATGGCCCAACAGCGCGGGCAATCCTCGGGACAATCGCAGCAGCAACGGCAGATCGATACCGGTATGAATGCCTATTTCATCGCACAGGTTGACCAGATCCTCGGTACAGATATTCCCCGAAGCGCCCGGCGCAAACGGACAACCACCGAGCCCGCCCAACGCCGCATCGAAACGCCGTGCGCCCGCCTCGTAGGCTGCCAGCACGTTGCATAATCCGAGGCCGCGGGTGTTATGAAAATGCAGGGTCAGATCGGCCGCGGGCACGCGCTGCAATACCCGCCGAACCAGTCGATCAACCTGTCGCGGATTGGCCATGCCGGTGGTGTCGGCAAGGGTGATGCCCTGCATGCCAAGTTCCAGATAGGCATCGACAATCTGCAGCACACGGTCTTCATCGATATTGCCTTCGAACGGGCACCCGAAGGTGGTGGCGATGCTCGCGTTGAGCCTCACCGATGAGCCGCCGACAAACTCGACCACATCGCCGAACGCCGCCAACGAGCGCTCGCAACTCATGCGCATGTTCGCCAGGTTATGAGTCTGGCTGGCGGACATCACCAGATTCAGCTCATCCGCCGCAGACTCCAGCGCTCGTTGCGCGCCTTTGAGGTTGGGGATCAGCGCCACGTAGATCACACCCGGCTGCCGGGCAATGCCCTGGAACACTTGCTCGCCATCGCGCAGGGCCGGAATCGCTTTGGGCGAGACAAATGAGCCCGCTTCGATCCGGCTGAAACCGGCCAGCGACAGCTGATTGATCAGCGCAATTTTGTCGGCAGTTTCGACCCAGGTCGGCTCGATCTGCAAGCCGTCGCGCGGGGAGACTTCCTGAACGATCAGAGTCTCGGAAAAGTCGCGGATCATTGCACCACCCCTTTGGCTTTCAGCCGTTCTATGTCCTGGCCGGTGAGGCCCAGCTCAGCCAGAATTCCATCGGTGTGCTGACCCAAAGTCGGTCCCGACCAGTTTACGCCGCCCGGCGTCTCGGACAGTTTCGGCACGATACCGGGCATCTTCACCTTCACGCCTCCGGGCAGTTCAGCGCTGAGCAGCATGTCCCGCGCCTGGTAGTGCGGGTCGGCAACGATGTCGGCCGCCGAGTAGATGCGTCCGGCGGGGACTTCGGCGTCCTGCAAGGTGGCCAGCACCTGCTCGATCGGCAAACTGCTGGTCCAGTGGGTGATCGCCGCGTCGAGTAATCCACTCTTGGCGGCGCGGCCATCGTTGTGGGCGAATTCTGGTGCTTCGGCCAGGTCGACACGGCCGATGACTTCCATCAGACGCTTGTAGATCGGGTCGCTATTGCCGGCAATCACCACGTACGCGCCATCGGCGGTCAGGTAGGTGTTGGACGGCGCAATACCCGGCAAGGCACCGCCGCTGCGCTCACGGACATGGCCAAGCATGTCGTATTCCGGCACCAGGCTTTCCATCAGGTTGAACACACTTTCGGCCAGGGATACGTCGACCACCTGCCCTTCGCCCTGCCCGGTCTTGACCCGCAGCAAGGACATCAAGGCGCCGATCACCGCATGCAGGGACGCCAGCGAATCACCGAGACTGACACCGACCCTCGCCGGTGGCGAACCCGGTGTACCGGTGGTGTAGCGAATGCCGCCCATGGCCTCACCGATCGCACCAAAACCGGGGCGGTCGCGATACGGGCCGGTCTGGCCGTAACCGGAAATACGCACCAGCGTCAGGTTGGGATTGAGGGCATGCAACACGTCCCAGCCCAGCCCGAGTTTTTCCAGGGCACCGGGGCGCAGGTTTTCGATCAATACGTCGGCGCTGCTGGCGAGTTGCTTGACCAGTTCAATGCCTTCGGAGGATTTCAAATTCAAGGCCAAGGACTTTTTGTTCCGCGATTGCAGGTACCACCACAGGGACGTACCTTCATGCAGCTTTCGCCACTTGCGAAGCGGGTCGCCCTGGCCGATGGCTTCGATCTTGATCACCTCGGCACCGAACTCGGCCAGCACGCGGGCGGCGAATGGTGCGGCAATCAGTGTGCCGATCTCGATTACCTTGATGCCACTCAGAGGGGCAGTCATTACGGGGTACCTCTTGTTCTTGGAATATGCGCCAAGGCTAGAGGACCGATGCCACTGGAATCCAACCTTCAGTTGGCAACGAGCGTTCGCGAAACGCGAAGGGTCTGCGGGAGAATTACCGCGACCTCAGGAATGCCATCGCGAGCAGGCTCGCTCCCACATTAAATCTGCGGCGGATACAAAATTGATGCTCTGACCCGGTCCCCTGTGGGAGCGAGCTTGCTCGCGATGGGGCCGGAGCAGCCAACAAAGATGTCAAACCGGCCCGCGCAAATACTCAAACAACATCTGGCTTACCGGCGACAGCGCCGCCTCATCGCGCACCACCAGAATCAGCATGCGTTCGGACCAGTCGTCACTGAGCGGCACCGCGTGCAAACCCAGCGCCCGACCAAACAGTTCATAGGCCCGTTGCGGCAGGATGCCGATGCCCATGTTGGCCTGGACCATGCGGCACATGGCGTCAAACCCCGGCACATGAATCCGCAGGCGCAGCACCTTGCCCGCCTTGCGCGCGGCGGCATGGGTACGCATGTTGATCGAACTGGCGGAGTGTAGGCCGACGTAATCGCTGTCCAGCGTGTCGGCAAACGCCAGTTCGTGCTCAATGGCCAATGGATGATCCAGACGCATCAGCACCACCAGTTTGTCGCGCCGGTAAGGCACGCTGTGCAGCCCTTTGATATCGCTGTCACTGGAACAGATACCAAAGTCCGCCACACCATCCAGTACCCCCTGAATCACCCCATTGCTGGGGCGTTCTTCAAGGTCGGTTTTGACTTGTGGGTGACGTTCGGAAAAATCCCGCAGGTCTTCAGGCAGGAACTGGATGATCGCCGAGAGATTGGCCAGCATCCGCACATACCCGCGCACGCCGTCGCTGTGTTCGCCGAGTTCAAGGCCCATTTTTTCGACGTTGAACAACATCTGCCGCGCGTGGTGCAGCAAGGTTTCGCCGGCAGGCGTCAGGGTCATGCCCTTGGCCTGGCGCACGAACAGACTGATGCCCAGCGCCTCCTCCAGCTCCATCAATCGCTTGCTCGCCGCCGACACCGCAATCGCCTCACGGGCCGCGGCGCGGGTCAGCGTGCCCTCCTCATGGACGGCCACGAACAATTGCAACGTGATCAGATCCAGACGACGTATCAGGCTTTTTTGCAGCATCAAAGGCTCGGTGATATCAGCTCAGTCGCAGACCCTAGCATATCGCCCTTTTAGCCTGGCCAAGCAATCGGAATAATCGCCTGGAATCACAAGCAACGCACAAGTGGGTCCCCCCAAGGGACTGACAACGATCAGAACATTCTGTGAACTGCAGGTGGTTTGCTACAGAATCACGGCCGGGATATGCGCCACTGAAAAGATAAGGAAATCAATGAAGAGCAGAACCACCTTACTCATCACCTGCTGCACGGTTTTTATGGCTCAGCTGGGGATGAGTATTTATTTGCCGGCGATGCCTGAGATCGCCCGCGACCTGTCCACCGACGCCTCACAGGTCTCATGGGGGATGGCGGCGTATCTGATCGGCATGGCGTTGCCCATGCTGTTCTGGGGCAGCCTTGGCGAACGCATCGGGCGCAAACCCGTGTTGCTCGCAGCGCTGGGTATTTATGCGTTGGGGAATATTGCCCTACCGGTCGGCACGACCATCGAGTCGTTTCTTGCGCTGCGTCTGGCCCAAGGCATTGGCGCCAGCGGCATTTCGGTCATGGCCCGGGTGCTGATACGCGACAGTTTCAGCGGCAATCTGTTGGCCAAGGCGCTCTCCTGGTTGTCGATTTCCTTTGTGATCGCGTTGGGCATCGGCCAGTACCTCGGCTCGCTATTGCAAGCAGCTTTTGGCTGGCAGGCGATCTTCCAGGTGCTGGGCGGCGCAAGTCTGCTGATGGCGTGGGTTGTGTCGCGAATTGCTTTTCCTGCGCTACCTGACCGAGCACATCAGCACTCCAGCTGGCACAGCTATACCCGCATTCTCTGCCATCGGGCTTTCCTGCTTCCGGCGTTTGTCGGCGGCCTCGGTTACGGGGTGATCATCGCTTTTAACACCTCAGCGCCGCTGATTCTGCAAGGACCCTTCAACTGGTCAGCCATTGAGTACGGGCTCTTGGGATGGCCGATCAGCGCCGCTTATTTTCTCGGTGCAGTGGCGGTCAATAAGTTCGTGCTGCACACCGGTCAACGGCGCTTGATGAGTTGGGGAGTGGCGCTGGTATTGGCCGGCAGTGCGACCATGCTTGTGGGTAGTCTGTTCGGCACCTCGCTGGCTGTGCTGTTCTGGCTGCCCTATTGTTTTTCCGTGTTCGGACAATCGCTGATTTACCCCGTCAGTCTGTCCCTGGCCAACGACGGCGCACCCGTCAGCGGTGCCTACGCCATGGCGTTGAGCGGCTTTATCCACCAACTCATGGCCGCCGTCATCGGTGGGATTGCCAGCCTGCTGGTGAGCCAACAGGCCTGGCCGTTGGCTCTGTTGTGCACGCTACTGGCCTTGGGCGCGATGTTCTGCGCGTTGTACATTGCGCAGCCGCGGCCCAACGAAAGAAGCGGCGGGGATCGACCGATCAGTCGAGGCGTATCTTGATCTGGCTCAAGTCCCGGTCGTGATAAAGTCTGCGCCCTGCACACCTTCAGCCTTGAGACGACGAACCGCGATGATGGATTTCCAGGAATTTGATGCCGAACTTGAAGACTGGAACGCGTTGCGCGCAACCACCTCGTTCACCAGCCTGTTGGTGGGTAACGGCGCCAGCCGCGCGGTGTGGGACGACTTCGGCTATGACTCGCTGTTCGAAAACGCCCGCACCGTTGAAGAAAAGCCCCTGAGCCAGTCCGAACTGAGCGTCTTCGAGGCCATGGGCACGCGGGTTTTCGAGCAAGTGCTGAGCGCGTTGAAAACCACCAGCCGGGTCAACAAGGCACTGGCCGTCAGCTCGGCCGCGCCGCGTAATCGCTACTACGCGATCAAGGAAGCGCTGATCAATACCGTGCATACGGTGCACATCCCTTGGCGCCTGGTGCAGGCATCAAGTCTGGCGAAGATCAATCAGGAACTGGGCAGCTACCCAACAGTGTTCACCACCAATTACGACCTGCTCAATTACTGGGCGATCCTGCATGACTCACAGGCCATTACTGACCTGTTCAATGGTGCTGATTCAAATTTCGACTTGAGCAAAACCCAAGCGGATAAGTCGCGCATTCTCTACCTGCACGGCGGCCTGCATCTGGTAAGAAATTCGGACGGCACCGCGCGCAAGCTGACCTCGACTGAAGGCACTTTGCTCGGCAGTTTCGCAATCAACAACACCATTAAGACCCTGGACGATGTGCCGCTGTTCATCAGCGAAGGCACGGCCCAGGACAAGCTCAAAACCATCCGCAGTTCGGATTATCTGTCCTTCTGCTACGAACAGCTGCTGACCCATGACGGCGCCCTGTGCATCTTCGGCCACAGCCTCGGCGAGCAAGACAGCCATATCGTCCACGCCCTGCGTCAGGCGAAACTCAAGACAATTGCTTTCTCAATCTACCCGCGCAACAAAGCGTTTATCCAGCATCAGAAGCGGCATTACACGAAGTTGTTTGAAGGGATGGATGTGACGTTGCGGTTTTTTGACTCGAAGAGCCATGGGTTGGGGAATCCAAAGCTTTCGGTGCCGGTCGAACGGTAAGTACGCCGATCGTTCCCACGCTCCCGCGTGGGAATGCCTCACTGGACGCTCTGCGTCCGCTCTTGTGACGCGGAGCGTCACGGGCTGCATTCCCACGCAGAGCGTGGGAATGATCAGATCACAGCACCGGCAAGGTCTTGTCCTTCACCACTTTGCTCGGTCCGTTGGACTTGACGCTGGCAATGCCTTTTTGCAGTGCCGCATCAGAGGAATAGGCTTCACTGCCACCGATGATCTGATGATTGGCAGCCTTTAGATTGAAGTACGGATGGCCATCCTTGGTGGTCTTTTTCTCGTAGCGTTCATCCAGCGGGCTATTGGCCTGAACCGAGGCGATGCCGCTCTCGGCAGCACTGCGGGTGGTGTACAGCTCGCTGGTGAGAATGGTTTCGGCGTTGGCCGCCTTGAGGACAAAGCGGAACTGACCCGTGCTGCTTTTGCTCAACTCGTACCATCCAGACATGGTGCTACTCCTGTCGCTTGATATGGCTTACTGCGCCATCAGAGTAAAGACCGTGGCCCGCGTTTAGCCAATATCGCGCGGATTTCCAGGAGAGTTTTGTCGCCTGATACATCGCATCGCGAGCAGGCTCGCTCCCACATTAGCTCTGTGTTATTCACACCATTGTGGAACGACGCAAATTCAATGTGGGAGCGAGCCTGCTCGCGATGAGGCTATCAAGGTCAACATAAAACCCAGCCTACTTCACCGCCGACCGCACCACACTCAATTCCGGCGCCCCTCCTCGCCGCTGGGTCAGATAGCGCGTGCAACTGACCCGCAGAAACGAGGCGAAATTCACCACTTCGCCACGGTAGTCCATCACCTCTTCATACAGCTTGGCGATCAGTTGATTGGTGGTCATGCCGTCGACCTCGGCGATCTCACTGAGGATGTCCCAGAACTGGTTCTCCAGGCGCAAAGTGGTCACCACCCCACAAATGCGCAGCGAGCGGGAGCGTGATTCGTAGAGAATCGGGTCAGCTTTGACGTAGAGCTCGCACATGGGAGGCCCCTCTTTTACAGCGTGATTTTGGTGCCCAGCAAACCGAGGAAACCCGCCAGCCAGCTTGGATGCGCCGGCCAAGCCGGAGCTGTCGCCAGATTGCCTTGAACGTGGCCTTCGGTCACCGGGATATCGATGAACGTACCGCCGGCCAGTCGCACTTCCGGGGCGCAGGCCGGGTAAGCGCTGCACTCGCGGCCTTCAAGAATACCCGCCGCCGCCAGCAATTGCGCACCATGACAGACCGCTGCAATCGGTTTGCCAGCCTTGTCGAAGGCTTGCACCAGTTGCAGGACTTTTTCGTTCAAGCGCAGGTATTCCGGGGCGCGGCCACCGGGCACCAGCAGCGCGTCGTAATCCGCCGCATCGACCTTGGCGAAGTCGAAGTTCAGCGCAAACAGGTGCCCCGGTTTTTCGCTGTAGGTCTGATCGCCTTCAAAATCGTGGATCGCGGTGCGTACGGTTTGTCCGGCGGTTTTATCCGGGCATACCGCATGCACGGTGTGGCCGACCATCAGCAGTGCCTGAAACGGCACCATCACTTCGTAGTCTTCGACGTAATCGCCAACCAGCATCAGAATTTTTTTAGCGGCCATGGGGATGACTCCTCTCGTAGATATACGTGGGCAACAAGAGTATTCAAGGTAGTCCTAATCCGCAGGGGTGGGTAATAACCAGCTACTACGGCGTTATCGTTCATCGCGAGCAGGCTCGCTCCCGCAGGGAACGCATTTCAATGTGGGAGCGAGCTTGCTCGCGAAGGCGTCCTCAAACTGTACGGATAACTCTGCGCCTAGCTGTAACACCGCAGCCTGCGCGGTTTATGGCTAGATGAAGGTTCTCCCGCCACCCTCGATTCTGGTTGCTGTTATGTCTTCTCGCGAAAACACCGGCATGGCCCTTGGCCTGCTCGGCGTCATCATCTTCAGCCTGACCCTGCCCTTCACACGGATCGTCGTGCAGGAAATCCACCCGCTGCTCAACGGCCTCGGTCGCGCGCTGTTTGCGGCGATTCCGGCAGCGCTGTTGTTGCTCTGGCGTCGGGAGAAATGGCCGACCTGGAAGCAGGTCAAAGGCCTGAGTCTGGTCATCGCCGGGGTGATTCTGGGGTTCCCGGTGCTTTCGGCCTGGGCGATGCAGACGTTGCCGGCGTCCCATGGCGCGCTGGTCAACGGTTTGCAGCCACTGTGCGTGGCGCTGTATGCCGCGTGGTTGTCCCATGAGCGACCGTCCAAAGCCTTCTGGGCCTGTGCGGCACTGGGCAGCGCACTGGTTTTGGCCTATGCCTTGATCAGCGGTGCAGGCAGTATTCAGGCGGGTGATTTGTTGATGCTTGGAGCCATTGCCGTTGGTGGTTTGGGTTATGCCGAAGGTGGCCGGTTGGCTAAGGAGATGGGCGGCTGGCAGGTGATTTGCTGGGCGCTGGTGCTGTCGACGCCGCTGCTGATCGGCCCGGTGACCTACCTGGCGCTGCAGCATCAGGGGGAAATTTCCAGCAAGACTTGGTGGGCGTTCGGTTATGTGTCGCTGTTCTCGCAATTCATCGGTTTCTTCGCCTGGTACGCCGGGCTGGCCATGGGCGGCATCGCCCGGGTCAGCCAGATCCAGTTGCTGCAAATATTCTTTACCATCGCCTTTTCGGCGCTGTTCTTCGGTGAACACATCGAACCGATCACATGGCTATTCGCCGCGGGTGTGATCGTCACGGTGATGCTCGGGCGCAAGACCAGTGTGCGCCCGGCGCAGCCAGGCACATTGCCATCAGGCATTCAGGTCAAGCCCATTAAATAAGAAGCCCGTCGGCTCGCAACAGCGTTTCCAGGCAATGCTCACTGATGTTGTAGAAAGCCTTCAATTCCTGAATCTTCACCAACAGCTGAGCCGGATCGACCGGCTCGGCGCGCTTGACCGCCAGAATCATTTTGTTCTTGTTGGTGTGCTCCAGCGAGATGAACTCGAACACCTTGGTCTCGTAACCGCAGGCTTCGAGGAACAGCGCTCGTAGGCTGTCGGTGACCATTTCCGCCTGCTGGCCCATGTGCAGGCCGTATTGCAGCATCGGCTTGAGCAGCGCCGGACTCTGGATTTGCAGGCGGATCTGCTTATGGCAGCACGGCGAACACATGATGATTGCTGCACCGGAGCGGATGCCCATGTGGATCGCGTAATCGGTGGCGATGTCACAAGCGTGCAGCGCGATCATCACGTCGATCGCGGTCGGGGCGAAGGTGCGAACGTCACCGTGCTGGAAGGTCAGCCCCGGATGCTCCAGCCGCGCTGCGGCGTTATTACACAAGGTCACCATGTCTTCGCGCAGCTCGACGCCGGTCACCAGCCCTTCGGCGTGCAAGGTGTTACGCAGGTAGTCATGGATGGCGAAGGTCAGGTAACCCTTGCCCGAACCGAAATCCGCGACCCGCACCGGCTGATCCAGCGCCAGCGGTGAGGACGTCAGGGCATGGCTGAAGACCTCGATGAACTTGTTGATCTGCTTCCACTTGCGCGACATCGCCGGAATCAGCTCGTGCTGCTTGTTGGTCACGCCCAGGTCGGCAAGGAACGGTCGGCTCAACTCCAGAAAGCGGTTCTTCTCGCGGTTGTGCTCAGCCGAAGGCACTTCGCGCTCCTGCTGGGCCTTGCCCTTGAACAGCGAACTTTTGCCCTTTTTGCTGTATTCGAGCTGCACTTCATCGGTCAGCGACAGGAGGTGCGCGTTCTTGAACGACTCGGGCAACAGGTCGGCAATCGCCGCCACACCGTCGGCCAGTGAGAAGTTCTTGGTGATGTCGCGGGTCTTGTAGCGATAGACGAAGGACAGGCACGGCTGCTCCTTCACGGTCAGTTGCTTGATGATTACCCGCTGCAGATCCGCTTCGTCACCAACGTACTTGGCCAATACCAGTTTGATGAAAGAGTTTTGCGCGAGGCTGGTGTCCAGCAGGTTCAGGAACTGCGCGTGATGATCCGGCGCGAGGCTGGCGGGAGTTGCGGTGACTGACATGTAAAAAAGTGCCTCGGGCGGTGCGGATCGGGAATGGCGGGTATTTTAGGGGGGATGGGGTTTGAGGGCACGGGGTTATTTGCCGGACGGTAGATCTTTGTCATTTTCAATGATCCTACCCCAACACCACCAACCGATTTGGCAATTCATTGCGCACATGGGTCACCGGCACGTGCACCTTGAGCAGTTCACCGCAGGCTTCAATACAGGTGATAAACCCCTGCAACGTCTGGCCCTGTTTCACCTGCTGGGTGAAGGTCGCGACGATGGCGTCCCAGGTTTTGTTATCCAGACGTTTGGAAATGCCCTCGTCCACCAGGATTTCCACATAACGCTCGGCCTCGCAGACAAAGATCAGCATCCCGGTGCTGCCGGCGGTGTGGTGCAGGTTTTGTTCGAGAAACTGCCTACGCGCCAGGTTCGAGGCGCGCCAATGACGAACCGAGCGCGGGATCAGGTGGGTGGTGATCTTCGGGATCCGGAACACCAGGCACAGCATGATAAAGCTGACCCATTGCATCAGCAGCAACGTATGCATGTTCATCCAGCCGGACAGGTAGTGCACAACGCCCGGCACGATCAACGCCAGCAGACTGGCCCAGAGCAGCGGGATATACGCATAGTCGTCGGCCCGGGCAGCGAGGACGGTGACCAGTTCGGCATCGGTGTATTGCTCGACCCGCGCAATCGCTTCGGCGACCTTGCGCTGTTCGTGTTCAGTCAGTAATGCCATGTCTTCGAATACTCACTCATTATTTTAGTTACCAGCCGCCAGACGATCCGCCGCCGCCAAAGCTACCACCGCCGCCACTGAAGCCTCCCCCACCGCCGGAACCGCCTCCAAAGCCGCCGCCTCCGAAACCGCCCGAGCCGCCCCGGCCACCGCCGCTGGGAAGAATGCCGAGCATCTGGCAGACGAAAATCGTCACGATAAACAGCAACACCAGAAAGATGAAAACACCCGGGTGGCTTTCGACGAAGTCGCCGCCGCGATCCCCTCCCGACCCAACGACATTGGCCGGCTCATTCAGCGGGTTACCGCCCAACACCACCAGCATGGCGGCAACACCATCGCTGATGCCCTTGCTGAAGTTCCCGGTTTTGAAGGCTGGCGTGATGACCTGATGGATGATCACCGAGGTTTGCGCATCGGTCAGGCGCTCTTCCAGACCGTAACCGACTTCGATACGCAGCTTGCGCTCATCCCGAGCGACGATTAGCAGTGCGCCATTGTTCTTGTCTTTCTGACCAATCCCCCAGTATCGCCCCAACTGATAACCGAAATCTTCGATGCTGGTGCCTTGCAGGTCAGGCAGGGTAACCACCACCACTTGCTCGCCAGTGGCCTGTTCGTGGGCTGTGAGCTGTTGCGTCAACTGCTCGCGCACGGACGGCTCGATCATTTGGGCGTTGTCCACCACCCTTCCGGTCAATGCCGGAAATTTCAGTTCGGCCTGGGCCGTGACTGCAAATACCCAGAGCAACAGCACCAGGCCAACTCTCAACACGCGCATTGGAACCTCATCCGTGGTAACGCCTGGCATGATCCCGGTGCCGCACTACCGACAACCGGGAACCCCGCGCAAATCAGAACTTTACTTGCGGCGCTTTATCAGCATCCGGGCTGGTCGCTTCAAAGTTCTCGCGGATCGGCAGATCGCTGTACATCACGGTGTGCCACAGACGACCGGGGAAGGTGCGGATCTCGGTGTTGTATTTCTGCACCGCGAGGATGAAATCACGACGCGCCACGCTGATTCGGTTCTCGGTGCCTTCAAGTTGCGATTGCAGGGCGAGGAAATTCTGGTTGGCTTTGAGGTCCGGATAGCGCTCGGAAACCACCATCAGACGGCTGAGGGCGCCGGTCAACTGGTCCTGAGCCTGCTGGAATTGCTTGAGTTTTTCCGGGTTGTCCAGGGTTCTAGCATCGACCTGGATCGAGGTGGCCTTGGCACGGGCTTCGACCACCGCTGTCAGGGTGTCCTCCTCGTGTTTGGCATAGCCCTTGACCGTTTCTACCAGGTTGGGGATTAAGTCAGCGCGGCGCTGGTACTGGTTCTGCACTTGCGACCAGGCAGCCTTGGCCTGTTCGTCGAGGGTCGGAATGGTGTTTATTCCGCACCCGGCGAGGAATGTGCTCATCAGCATCAATACCGTGATCTGCCAGCCCGAGCGATAGCGCTGTTGTACATTCATGTTGGTGACGCTCCCTTGTACAACCCTTATGGAATAGAACCGGTGACCCTTTAAATCGAGCTCTTGGGACATAATCTGCCGCCACCACTGGATTGCATCGAGCCAATCGGCTAAAAGATGCCCAGTGCGAAAACAACGCTCAGAAACATACGTTCAGAAGTGTGCTGCATTTAACCGAACAACAATAGTCGCTCCCTAAATTTTGGCTGACCGGCGTGTATCCACCGCCGTTTGGGCCTTTGAGAAAACTATTCATGAAGAAGCTGTGTTTGCTGGGCCTTGTCATGGGTCTGGCCAGTCACCCTGTCTTGGCCGACACAAAGTCGGCATCCATTCAGAACAAGGATGCTTTCGTCGCCAATCTGATGAAGCAGATGACCCTCGACGAAAAGATCGGCCAGTTGCGCCTGATCAGCATCGGGCCGGAAATGCCCCGCGAGATGATCCGCAAGGAAATCGCTGCCGGGCGCATTGGCGGTACGTTCAATTCGATTACCCGCCCGGAAAACCGTCCAATGCAGGACGCGGCCATGCGCAGTCGGTTGAAGATCCCGATGTTCTTCGCCTATGACGTGATTCACGGCCACCGGACCATTTTCCCCATCAGCCTGGCCCTGGCCTCGAGCTGGGACATGGACGCCATCAGCCTGACCGGGCGCATTGCCGCCAAAGAAGCCAGCGCCGACGGCCTCGACATCACGTTCGCACCGATGGTCGACATCTCCCGCGACCCGCGTTGGGGGCGCACTTCCGAAGGTTTCGGTGAAGACACTTATCTGGTCTCGCGCATCGCCAAAGTGATGGTCAAAGCCTTCCAGGGCGCTTCCCCGAGCGCTGCGGACAGCATCATGTCCAGCGTCAAACACTTTGCCTTGTACGGCGCGGTCGAGGGTGGTCGTGACTACAACGTCGTCGACATGAGCCCGGTCAAGATGTACCAGGACTACCTGCCACCTTACCGCGCGGCCATCGATGCCGGTGCCGGCGGAGTGATGGTTGCCCTGAACTCGATCAACGGCGTGCCGGCCACCGCCAATATGTGGCTGATGCAGGATTTGCTGCGCAAACAGTGGGGATTCAAGGGCCTGGCGGTCAGTGACCACGGGGCGATTTTCGAGCTGATCAAGCATGGCGTTGCCAAGGACGGTCGCGAAGCCGCGAAGCTGGCGATCAAGGCCGGCATCGACATGAGCATGAACGACACCTTGTATGGCAAGGAACTGCCGGGGTTGTTGAAATCCGGGGAGATAGCCCAGAGCGATATCGATAACGCGGTACGTGAAGTGTTGGGCGCCAAATACGACATGGGCCTGTTCAAAGACCCGTACCTGCGCATCGGCAAGGCCGAGGATGATCCGGTCGACACCAATGCCGAAAGCCGCCTGCACCGCAGCGAAGCCCGCGACGTGGCTCGCCGCAGCCTGGTGCTGCTGAAAAACCAGGGTGAAACCCTGCCGCTGAAAAAGACTGCCAAAATCGCACTGGTCGGCCCGCTGGCCAAAGCCCCGATCGACATGATGGGCAGTTGGGCGGCCGCAGGTAGACCGGCCCAGTCGGTCACCCTGTTCGATGGCATGACCCGCGCGCTCGGCGATCAGTCGACACTGATCTACGCCCGTGGCGCCAATATCACCTCCGACCCGAAAATCCTCGGTTACCTGAACTTCCTCAACTTCGATGCCCCGGAAGTGGTGGACGATCCGCGTCCGGCGGCCGAGATGATCGATGAAGCGGTCAAGGCCGCGCAGCAGGCAGATGTGGTCGTGGTGGCGGTCGGCGAGTCCCGCGGCATGTCCCACGAGTCCTCCAGCCGCACCGACCTGAACATCCCGGGCAACCAGCGCGAGCTGATCAAGGCCATCAAAGCCACCGGCAAACCGTTGGTGCTGGTGTTGATGAACGGCCGTCCGCTGTCGATTCTCGACGAGAAGGAACAGGCTGACGCGATCCTCGAAACCTGGTTCGCCGGCACCGAAGGTGGCAACGCGATTGCCGACGTGCTGTTCGGCGACTACAACCCGTCCGGCAAATTGCCAATCAGCATCCCGCGTTCAGTGGGGCAGATCCCGACTTACTACAACCACTTGAGCATTGGCCGTCCGTTTACCCCGGGCAAGCCAGGCAACTACACCTCACAGTACTTCGATGACACCACCGGTCCCCTGTACCCGTTCGGTTACGGCTTGAGCTACACCGATTTCAGCCTGTCCGACATGGCGTTGTCGGCCACCACCCTGAACAAAACCGGCAAGATCGAAGCCAGTGTGGTAGTGAAAAACACCGGCAAGCGTGATGGTGAAACCGTGGTGCAGTTGTATATCCAGGACGTCACCGGCTCCATGATTCGTCCGGTCAAGGAGCTGAAAAACTTCCAGAAAATCATGCTCAAGGCCGGCGAAGAGAAAGTCGTGCACTTCACCATCGAAGAGAACGACCTGAAGTTCTACAACACCCAGCTGAAATTCGCCGCGGAACCGGGCATGTTCAACGTGCAGATCGGCCTGGATTCCCAGGACGTGAAACAGCAGAGTTTTGAGTTGTTGTAAAAAGCGTTAACGGGCGAGCCCTGATACCCAACGCAAATCTAGTGTGGGAGCGGGCTTGCTCGCGATGACGATTTAACATTCAACAATGATGTTGACTGCCAGTGCGCTATCGCGAGCAAGCCCGCTCCCACACTAGACCAGGGGTGTTTGACAGGTTGTTTTACCCCCGCCGATCCAGCAGATTCACCACCACCCGATCGACCCATCCCCAAACCCGCTGTTTAACCCGTTTCCACAGCGGTCGGTTTTGCCATGCCTCAAGGCTGACGACCTGGCTCTTGGCAAAGTCCGTTTCGAAGCTCGCCGCCACCGCGCGCGTCAGCTCATGATCGAGCGCCTCCAGATTGGCTTCGAGATTGAAGCGCAGATTCCAGTGATCGAAGTTGCACGAGCCGATGCTCACCCAATCATCGATCAAGACCATTTTCAGGTGCAGAAAGCACGGCTGATACTCGAAGATCTTCACGCCAGCCTTCAGCAGACGCGGGTAGTAGCGATGCCCGGCGTAACGCACTGACGGGTGATCGGTGCGCGGCCCGGTGAGCAGCAAACGCACATCGACGCCACGCGCTGCGGCTCTGCGCAGCGAGCGGCGGACTTTCCAGGTCGGCAGGAAGTATGGCGTCGCCAGCCAGATGCGGCGCTGGCCGCTGTTCAAGGCGCGAATTAGTGATTGCAGGATGTCCCGATGCTGACGGGCGTCGGCATAGGCGACCCGGCCCAAGCCCGGGCCTATCGCCGGTACCCGGGGCAGCCGTTGCAGGCCGAAGGTCGAGGCGGGCTTCCAGGCCCGGCGATGACGGTTGGCGATCCATTGCCGGTCGAACAGCATCTGCCAGTCGAGCACCAGCGGGCCGACTATTTCCACCATCACTTCATGCCATTCGCTGATGTCCTCGCCTGGGGTCCAGAACTCATCGGTGGCGCCAGTGCCACCCACCACTGCCAGGCTTTGATCGACTAACAACAGCTTGCGGTGATCGCGGTAGAGGTTGCGCACCCAGCGCCGCCAACTCAATCGATTGTAGAAACGCAGCTCGACGCCAGCCTCGATCAATCGGCTGCGCAAACTCAACGTGAAAGCCAGACTGCCATAGTCATCGAACAGGCAGCGCACACGAATGCCGCGTTCGGCTGCCTGCACCAGCGCCTGAACCATGGCTTCGGCGCAGGCACCGGCCTCCACCAGATACAACTCAAGTTCTACCTGCCGCTCGGCGCGGGCAATCGCCACCAACATGCGCGGGAAAAAATTCGGCCCATCGATCAGCAGCTCGAAGCGGTTGCCTTCGCGCCAGGGAAAAACCGCGCCGCCCATGTCAGCGCGCCGTGAAAATCAGCACCGCACCCACCGGTACCGAGAGACTGATCGCCGACAATCCCGCGGTATTGCGTAGCGCCGTCAGGCCTGGCGCCAGATCGAAGTCCTCGGCATTCAGCACCAGCGGCTCAAGGGTGACAACCTGGAAACGTCGGTCATCCAGCCTTGTAGCCAGCAACTCTGCGTTGTAGTTCTGTTCCTTGCCATGGAGCTTTACCGTCAGCGGCAGCCGCAGTTCGAGCTGTGCGCCGGGGGCCAGATCACTGATGGGTTGTAGATTGAGTTGCGCGCTGATCAGCGCCTGCGGGAAGGACTTGATCTCGAACAGGTCCTTGCGCATGCGCTCATCACGCAACGGGATGCCGCTATTGACCGACTCCAGCTCGACCTGCACTTGCGCCATGCCCTTGGCATCAACCGTGCCGTGCAGCACCAGAAAGCGCTGAACTTCGGAGATATGGGCGTTCTTGGTGGTGATAAAGGACAGTCGTGAAGACTCTCCATCCAGATACCAATTTGCCTGGACAGGCAGGGTCGCGCAGGCCGTCAGCAGCAAAGCGCACAGTTTGAAGAACGAAGCGTTGGGCATAACAACTCATGGGTAAATAAACCTGAGCTGAACCTTAACTGGCCGCAGGCGAGTTGCAAACTATCTATTAACCCGCCAAGTCCGAGCGTGCCCCCCTGTGGCGAGGGAGCTTGCTCCCGCTCGAGTGCGTAGCAGTCGCAAAACCTGCAAATGCGGTCTATCTGAAGCATCGCCTGGTTTTGGGAGCGCTGCGCACTCCAGCGGGAGCAAGCTCCCTCGCCACAAAAGCGCGGTGTTCAAGGCAATAGTCGACAACCCTGGCGTGTACCAATCCAAGCGGCGGTATTGGTTCGGCCCATACCACTGGCCGTCACATGCTTGCTCACCGCGTCATCAAAAAAAGCGCTGGTTGGCAGATATTGCTTCACATAGGCAGCGCAATACTCCACCGGATTGTTCATCACATACCGGCAAGAGCAGTACTCCTTGGCGGTGTAGGCGCTGATAATGTCCGGAAACGCCTGCAACGCCAGCCGCTCCTGCCAGCCCCAACCCAGTAGCGCCACCACCAGCAAAATCAGCAGACTGCTGAACGGCCTGCGGCGGACAAACCTTTGGCGGCTCATGGCTGCACCTGCGGGGCAAAGGCGGCCAAGGCGCGTTTGAGCAGTTCGTTGTGCCGGTAACTGCCGTCACGATCATCGCCATAGCGCACGATCACCAGATTTTCACTGGGGATGACATACATCGCCTGCCCCCAATGCCCCAGCGCGGCGAAGGTATCGGCGGGCGCGTCTGGCCAGGGTTTGGCAGCGCCATCTACTGCGCGATTAAGCCACCATTGACCGCCCGGCACAGCGTCATCCTGGTTCGCTTGATAGTGAGCAAACGGTTGGCGATTGAACTCGACCCAGTCCTTGGGCAGCACCTGCCGATCGCCCCAACGACCGTCGCGTTGCATCAGCAGACCGATCCGCGCCAGATCGCGGGCGGTGAGGTAGGCATAGGACGAGGCAACAAAAGAGCCGCTGGCATCGGTTTCCCACACCGCGTTGCGAATGCCCAAGGGTTCGAACAACGCGGTCCACGGATAATCCGGATACTTCGCGCCCAGCATGTTTTTCAGTGCGCCAGACAACAGGTTGCTGTCACCACTGGAATAGCGAAATGCCTGACCCGGCGCGCTGAACTCTCCATGATCAGCGGCGAACGCGGCCATATCGCTGCGGCCACGGGTGTAGAGCATGGCCACCACCGATGACTTCAGTGGGGCATATTCGTAGTCTTCCTGCCAATCCAGACCTGACGCCCAGTGCAGCAGATCAGCCATGGAAATCGCCGGATGCTTTTGCAACGGCGGATAGAATTTCGCCGCAGCGTCCTGCAATGCAAAACGCCCCTCGCCATACGCCACGCCCAACACGGCGGCCATCAGACTTTTGCTGATGGACCAGGTGAGATGCGGTGTATCGACGCGGGTCGGCCCGGCATAGCGTTCGTAAATCAACTGACCGTCGCGGATTACCAGCAAGGCATCGGTGCGGATGCCTTTGTGGGTGATGTCGTCGCGGGTCTCAAAGGTGTAATCCTCCAGGGCTTGCGCCGGACCGGTGATCTGTGGGCCTTGGGACCATGTTTCAGTGGGCCAGTTTTCGGCGACGACTTGAGCACTTATGAAGAGCAGCGCAAGCAGCAGGGTCGAGCCTTTGAACATGGCGGGCACTCAGGAGGATGAACCTGCTGAGCCTAGTTGAGATAGATGACAGTTTTGAAAGTACCCGCAACTCCAAAGACGACACTAAACCTGTGGCGAGGGAGCTTGCTCCCGTTCGGCTGCGCAGCAGTCGCAAATCAGGCTAAAGCGATTTGTCTGATAAAACGCAGTTGCAGGTTTTGGGATTGCTACGCAATCCAGCGGGAGCAAGCTCCCTCGCCACAGGAAATTCATCGCCTTCAGCGCGCCAACGCTTTCGCTAGTCGCTTGGCCCGCGCCCCGGTGGCCAGGTCCAGCACCGCCCGATCACGCAGCCACAGCTCCGCCCATTGCGCCGGGCCATCGTTGAAGGCGTCATTCAACTCAGCCTTGAGGGAATCAAACTGCGCGAACAAACCACCCAGCAACACATGCCCGGCATTCGAGTTCGGGCTCTGCCGACTGACTTCCGCACACCCGGCCAGCAGTGCCAACAGCCTTAATTGCAGACTCTGCGGCCAGTCGCAGTCCTGACCGACGCCATACAACCAGGCGCTCATGGCACTGAGCACATAGATGTCTTCCAGCGTGCGGAACGGTTTGACGTAAGCATCCCAACCATCCCCCGCCAGCAACTCACAGAGGGCATTGTCGAGAAACAGACGACCGTGGCTGATGTCCGACATCAACGGGATGGCCGGCAGTTTTTCCAGGCGTACGCCGGGCTCACCGGGGTAAACCACCGCCAGACTCAAACGCGCCGATTCACCTGGTGCCTCGCAGCGCGCCGCAATGAGCAGCCAGTCCGCCGCGTCGCCGGCGGTAACGAAATCCTTGTGCCCGCTCAGCCGCAGGTCATCGAGACGGGTTTGCATGTCCGCCGGGCGCAGGCTGCGCTGCTCGGTCGCGCACAAGGCGCCCAGGCTCGGCGGCGCACTGGGCCACAGCATACGTAACGCGGCCTGATAGCCCACCAGAAACGCCAGCCCCGGCGTCGCCATCAACCGACCGCCGCGCACCGCCAGTTCGAACGGCGTCACGCTGCCCAACTGCTGTAACAACACCGAATAGCCTTCTGCCAGATCCGGGTTGGCGGGCAGACGTTCGCAGCGGTTCAACAAGGCTTGCCAAGGCATAAGAGGGTCCTCTGGGGGGCTGTCATATAAGCATCACCAAAGCTTAATGGCGATGACACCGGGGCTACATAGCCTGACTTTGCACAACAAATTTGCATAAAGAAAGTCGATCGGCTGCAACCCAAGACGGGTGAGTAGCCCGTACGGAGATTCGCAATGACTCAGATCGCCCGCATCAGCGACACCGGCAATGAACGCCGCCTGCAAGCCGAACGCCTGATCGGTGTCGAGGCCTTGCAGGAAGCCCAAACCTTGCGCTTCAACGTTTTCAGCGGCGAATTCAATGCCAAACTGAAAGGCGCGGAGCTCGGTCTGGACATGGATGACTATGATGTTCATTGCGCCCACATCGGCGTACGTGACCTGAACACGGGTCGTCTGGTTGCCACCACCCGCTTGCTCGACCATCAGGCCGCCAGCAGTCTGGGGCGTTTCTACAGTGAAGAGGAATTCAGTCTGCACGGCCTCGTGCACCTCAAAGGCCCGATCCTGGAAATCGGCCGCACCTGCGTTGACCCGGCATATCGTAATGGCGGCACCATCGCCGTACTTTGGGGCGAACTGGCTGAAGTGCTCAACGAAGGGGGTTACAGCTACTTGATGGGCTGCGCCAGCATCCCGATGCAAGACGGCGGGATTCAGGCCCAGGCGATCATGCAACGCCTGCGCGAACGTTACCTGTGCACCGAACACTTGCGCGCCGAACCGAAGAAGCCACTGCCTGCCCTCGACATCCCGTCCAACGTGATCGCCGAAATGCCGCCACTGCTCAAGGCTTACATGCGTCTGGGGGCGAAAATCTGCGGCGAACCCTGCTGGGACGAAGACTTCCAGGTCGCCGACGTGTTCATCCTGCTCAAGCGTGACGAGTTGTGCCCACGTTATGCACGGCACTTCAAGGCGGCAGTCTGATGAGCCGGTTGCGGGTGTACGCGCGGATTGCGCGGGTGTTGGTGGTGGTCACGCTGGGGTTGAGCATGGCCAGCGTGTTCGGCCTGTTCGAGCGCATGGGCATGGCCAATTCCATGGTCCGGCGTCAGCGCTGGTCACGGTTTTTCATGGCCCGGCTGGGCAATGCCCTGCCCTTTCGCGTGACCGTTCACGGTGAACTGCCGCAACAGCCAATGCTGTGGGTCAGCAACCATGTGTCATGGACCGACATTCCATTGCTTGGCATGCTGACACCGCTGTCGTTCCTGTCCAAGGCCGAGGTTCGCACCTGGCCGGTCGCCGGCTGGCTGGCGGCCAAGGCCGGCAGTCTGTTTATCCGTCGCGGTTCGGGCGACAGCCAGTTGATCCGCAAACAGATGAGCCGTCATCTGGAGCAGGAGCATCCGCTGCTGATGTTCCCGGAGGGCACCACCACCGACGGCCGTTCGCTGCGCACCTTCCACGGCCGCTTGTTGTCCGCCGCCATTGACGCCGACGTTGCACTGCAACCGGTGGCCATTCGGTACTTGCGTGATGGACAGGTCGATCCATTGGCGCCGTTCATTGGTGACGATGACCTGCTGTCACACCTGATGCGTTTGTTCGCCAATGATCAGGGTAAGGTGGAAATTCATCTGCTCAAACCGATTGCCTGTCACGGCCAGGAACGCGCCGCCCTGGCCTTCCAGGCACAGCAAGCGGTGCAAAAAGCGTTGTTTGGTGAAATTGTCGAGCCTGCGCAACCGCGTCGTGCCGGCGAGCTGGTCGCTGCCTAAAAAAAGATCGCAGGCTACGCCAGCTCCTACATTTAAATGGTGTACACCCTGTAGGAGCTGCCGAAGGCTGCGATCTTTTGATCTTATCTATATGCGCTGCGCCGCAAAATCCTGAAGCTGCGGATAGAACAACCGAAAGTCCTCGCTCAACGGTTCATACAACTTTTCCAATTCCTGCATCGCTCCTGCCAACTCCTCCGGCCGCGTCAAGCGCCGCGAAATCCCCCGCAGCACTTGCTCCAGCACCACAAAATCCCGGTAAGAACCCAACCAGTCATTCGCCGCCATGTGGGGAGCGATCTCGGCCAGGCGCCCTGGCAATCGGGGTTCAGCGGCCAGCACTCGGTAAACGTCCGAGGTGAAATGCTCCAGCGGCCGGTCAGCATACAACGCCCAATCCCGGGCCAGGCAGTGATCGAAAAAAACATCGAGCACGATGCCGGCGTAACGCCGCCGCGTAACCGAAAACCGCGACAGCGACACGTCCACCAGCGGATGGCGATCGGTAAACATGTCGATGCTGCGGTGCAATTGAATCGCGGCCTCGATCTCTGGATCGAACTGTCCTTGCAGCCGACCTTTGACGAAGTCGCCATACAGGCTGCCGAGCAGTTGACCCGGGCGCTGACCGCCAAGGTGTAGATGTGCGAGATAGTTCATAGAGCGCAGCTTAGCACCACGCCGACAATATCGTTATAACCCGATATATCGATTTACGCTGATCTCAGATCAAAATCATATTGGTATATCGCGAAATACCGATTTAAAGTTCGCCCCATCGCGATATAACGTTTTACCCACCCCGAGCACTGCCATGACCATCGACCTCGACGAAATAATAAAAGCCCTGGCGCACCCAGTACGGCGAGAAATCCTTCACTGGCTCAAAGACCCGACGGTCGAGTTTCCCGACCAGAGTCACAGCAACGAGCACGGCGTCTGTGCCGGACAGATCGATCAACGCTGCGGCCTGTCGCAATCGACCGTGTCCGCGCATTTGGCGATCTTGCAGCGTGCCGGTCTGATCAGCAGCCGGAAAGTCGGCCAATGGCACTTCTTCAAACGCAACGAGGAAACCATTCAGGAATTCCTCCGCGCCATTAGTAAAGAGCTCTGACCCAGAGCTTTACAAAGGACTGCACAATGCCCCTCTCGCTACTTATTCTGGCCCTGAGCGCCTTCGCCATCGGCACCACCGAGTTCGTCATCATGGGCTTGCTGCCTGAAGTGGCGGCTGACCTCGGCGTGTCGATTCCCGGCGCCGGCTGGCTGGTGACCGGCTACGCCCTGGGCGTGGCCATCGGTGCGCCGTTCATGGCACTGGCCACCGCCAAACTGCCACGCAAGGCTGCACTGGTCGCGTTGATGGGCATCTTCATTATCGGCAACCTGCTGTGTGCGCTGGCCAGTGATTACGACGTACTGATGTTCGCCCGGGTCGTGACTGCTCTGTGTCACGGCGCCTTCTTCGGTATCGGTTCCGTAGTAGCTGCTGGCCTGGTGCCGGCTAACAAACGCGCTTCGGCGGTGGCCTTGATGTTCACTGGCCTGACCCTGGCCAACGTTCTCGGCGTACCGCTGGGCACCGCACTGGGCCAGGAAGCCGGCTGGCGTTCGACCTTCTGGGCCGTGACTGTTATCGGTGTGATCGCGCTGATCGGCCTGATCCGTTTCCTGCCCGCCAAACGCGATGAAGAGAAACTCGATATGCGCTCGGAGCTGGCCGCCCTGAAAGGCGCCGGGATCTGGTTGTCGCTGAGCATGACCGCGTTATTCGCAGCGTCGATGTTCACCCTCTTCACCTACGTTGCACCGCTGCTGGGTGACGTCACTGGCGTCTCGCCAAACGGCGTGACCTGGACATTGCTGCTGATCGGCCTTGGCCTGACCGTCGGCAACATCATCGGCGGCAAGCTGGCGGACAAACGCCTGGCCGCCACCTTGATCGGCGTCTTCATCTCGATGGCGGTGGTCTCCACTGTACTGAGCTGGACCAGCGTCGCGGTGATCCCGACCGAAATCACCCTGTTCCTCTGGGCCAGCGCCTCGTTCGCCGCCGTTCCGGCCCTGCAAGTGAATGTCGTGACCTTCGGCAAGGCCGCACCGAACCTGGTGTCGACCCTGAATATCGGCGCCTTCAACATCGGCAACGCACTCGGCGCCTGGGTTGGCGGCAGCGTGATTGCCCACGGTTTCGGCTTGACCAGCGTGCCTCTGGCCGCTGCAGCACTGGCGGTCCTCGCACTGCTGGTGACCCTGATTACTTTTCGTCAGAGCGGCAATGCCGAGCTGGCCCCTGCTACCAACTAATCATCAAGAGGGTTGTATCCATGACCACTATTTTCGATCCCATCACACTCGGCGACCTGGAGCTTTCGAACCGCATCATCATGGCGCCGCTGACCCGCTGCCGCGCCGATGAAGGCCGTGTGCCGAACGCGCTGATGGCTGAGTACTACGTACAACGCGCTTCCGCCGGGCTGATCCTCAGCGAGGCCACTTCGGTCACGCCGATAGGCGTGGGCTACCCGGACACTCCCGGTATCTGGTCCAACGACCAGGTGCGCGGCTGGAGCAACGTGACCAAAGCGATCCACGGTGCTGGCGGCAAAATATTCCTGCAACTGTGGCACGTGGGTCGGATTTCCCACCCGTCTTACCTGAACGGCGAAGCACCGGTCGCTCCGAGTGCCATCCAGCCTAAAGGCCATGTCAGCCTGGTTCGTCCGTTGGCCGACTTCCCGACCCCGCGAGCCTTGGAAACCGCTGAAATCGCCGACATCATCGACGCTTACCGTGTGGGTGCCGAAAACGCCAAGGCCGCCGGTTTCGACGGTGTGGAAATCCACGGCGCCAACGGTTACCTGCTCGACCAGTTCCTGCAAAGCAGCACCAACCAGCGCACCGACCAATACGGTGGATCCCTGGAAAATCGTGCGCGCCTGTTGCTGGAAGTGACTGACGCTGCGATCGAAGTCTGGGGCGCCGGTCGCGTCGGCATGCACCTGTCACCACGTGCCGATCTCCATGACATGGGCGACGACAACCTGTCCGAGACTTTCACCTACGTCGCTCGCGAACTGGGCAAACGTGGCATCGCCTTCATCTGCTCCCGCGAGAAAGACGCCGGCGACAGCCTCGGCCCACAACTGAAAGAAGCCTTCGGCGGCCCGTACATCGCCAACGAGCGTTTCACCAAAGACAGCGCCAATGCCTGGCTCGCCAGCGGCAAGGCCGATGCGGTTGCCTTCGGTGTGCCTTTCATCGCCAACCCGGACCTGCCGGCGCGCCTGAAAGCCGATGCACCGCTGAATGAAGCGCGTCCAGAACTGTTCTACGCCAAGGGTCCGGTCGGCTACATCGACTACCCGGTGCTGTAAACCGTATTCAGGACGCGTCTGCGTAAAACCAAAAAGCCCCGACTCGAAAGAACCGGGGCTTTTTTAGTGGTCGGCGATCAGGATTTTGAAGCCAGGGCTTTTTCCACCGCTTCAATAAACTCCGGACTGTCGGGTTTGGTCAGGCTGGAAAAATTGGCAATCACCTTGCCCTGGCGGTTGACCACGTACTTGTAGAAATTCCACTTCGGCGCACTGCTCTGCTCGGCGAGGATCTTGAACAAATGGGTCGCGTCGGGGCCTCGAACTTTTTGCGGCTCGGTCATGGTGAACGTTACGCCGTAGTCCACATAACAGACTTTGGCCGTTTCGGCGCCGTCCTTGGACTCTTGCTTGAAATCATTGGAAGGAACGCCGACCACCTCCAGCCCTTGTTCCTTGTAACTCTGGTACAAGGCCTCAAGGTCTTTGAACTGTGGAGCGAAGCCGCAGAAACTGGCGGTATTGACCACCACCAGCGGCTTGCCGGCGAAGCGCTCGCACAGATCGACGGATTCCTTGGCATGTAATTTCGGCAATGAGCCTTGCAACAGCGACGGACACCCGGCAGCCAGTGCCGAACCGCCGAAAGCCACGAGTAGAGTTGGAACCGCAAACCAGCGCATCAGCATTGTTCAGTGTCCTTGTCAGGTCGTCAGACGGCGAAGTTACTCGTCCTTGAGCCGAGCTAGTAAGTGGCTTTCTGTAGGAGCAGCCGGTCGACGCTCGATTGGTCCGGGCGGCGTTCCGACGATGACGGTCTCAAGTACGCCATCGCCGGCAAGCCGTGCTCCTACAGGTGTTGCGGCGAAGACGGGGCAGCCCCTCCTAACAAGTGCCCATGCCCAGTTGCATCAGTGCCAGGCCGCCCTGATGCCAGCCCCACCAGGCCAACGCCAGGAGCAACGCGCCGACACTCAAGCCCACGCACCATGGCCAGAACCTGTTCACACCGCACTCATCTGTGTTTGCAGACGCGCAACCGGTCGTTCACGCACCGGCCAGTTCAACGCAGCAGCCAACACACTTAAGAGAATCGCCACCTGCCAGATCAAGTCATAGCTGCCGGTTCGGTCGTAGACAACCCCACCCAACCAGCCACCCAGGAACGAGCCCAACTGGTGAAACAGGAAAACGATACCACCGAGCATAGACAGATTCCGCACACCGAACAGTGTCGCCACCGTGCCGTTGGTCAGCGGAACGGTCGACAGCCATAAGAAGCCCATGGCCATGCCAAACAGGTAGGCGCTCACCTGCGTGACCGGCGCCCACAGGAATAGGCCAATTACCACGGCACGCAACAGATACAGCCCGGTCAGCAGGCGCGGTTTTGACATCCGTCCGCCGAGCCAGCCAGCGGTGTAGGTCCCGAAGATATTGAACAGGCCGATCAGCGCCAACACCGTGGTGCCCGTGGTTGCCGGCAGATGCTGATCCACCAGATAGGCCGGCAAATGCACGCCGATAAACACCACCTGAAAACCACAGACAAAAAAGCCGAACGCCAACAGCCAAAAACCAGAGTGCGAGCACGCTTCATGCAAGGCCTCGGACAAGGTCTGCTCATGGCCCGATACGGGCAACGGGTTGTCCTTGAGCATACTCACCAGCGGCACGATCAGCGCCACCAGCAAACCCAGCACCAACAGCGCCGCGGACCAGCCAAGCCAGCCGATCAACCCAAGCGTGCCGGGCAACATGGCGAACTGGCCGAAGGAGCCGGCAGCACTGGCGATCCCCATGGCCATGCTGCGTTTTTCTGGAGGCACGGCACGCCCGACCACGCCCAGAATGACCGAGAACGAAGTACCTGACAGGCCGATCCCGATCAACAAACCGGCACTCAGCGACAACGACCAGGCCGAGTCGGACAACCCCATGAACACCAGCCCCAAGGCGTAAAACACGCCGCCGATCAGCACCACTTTCGCCGCACCGAAACGGTCGGCCAGCGCACCGGTAAAGGGTTGCGCCAGACCCCAGATCAGATTCTGCAAGGCAATGGCGAACGCAAACACCTCCCGCCCCCAGCCAAATTCAGTACTCATCGGCGCCAGAAACAGTCCGAAGCCATGCCGCACACCCAAGGACAACGCGAGGATCAGCGCACTCCCGAGAAGAACCCAACCGCTGGTACGCCACATCGATGTCATTCTTATTCTCCACTAACGGGTATATACCCGCTTATGATCGGACTTATTGCCTTCAGGCAAGCTCATCCAGCAAGGCCAGCAAGGTTTCCCGCTTCTGCGCCCCCAGTTTCTCAATCAAACGCTGTTGCGCCGCTTCCCACGCCGGCAAAGCCGCCGCCAGTCGCTCTCGCCCGGTTTCGGTGAGCAGCACGACGCGATTGCGATGATCTTCACCTTCGACCAGCGTGACCAGACCTTCGCCCTCCAGCACCCGCAGATTACGCCCCAAGGTGCTGCGGTCCAGGCCCATGGCGTGGGCCAGGGTCGAAATGCTCGGTTGGTCCAGACGTTGCAAATTACACAGCAAAGAATACTGCGCAACATTGATCCCGAAGCCGTCGAGAGCGCCGTCGTAATGCCTGCTGACGCCTCGAGCGGCGCGACGCAGGTTGGTGCATAAACACTGGGAAGGAAGCATAGTGCGTGTATATACCCGCGGTTAAATGAAAGCAAGTTTTGAGCGATTACTACCGCACTTCTGTACCGTCTGATCGATAGCAATCGCGAGCAAGCCCGCTCCCACATTAGTTCTGCGCCGTTCACGCCATCGTGGACTGACACAGATCAAGTGTGGGAGCGGGCTTGCTCGCGATGACGGCAGACCAGTCAGAAAATACCTGTCAGACCAACGCCAACCCAACCAACACCGCAACCTCCAACAATTCCAGCATCGCCCCCGCCGTATCACCGGTAGTCCCGCCCAACCGCCGCATCATCACTTGCCGCAACCAGAAGAACACCACCACCGCCAGCACCACGGCAAACACACCACTGAACCCTGCGATCAGCACACAGACCAGCGCACTCAGCAGCAATACCTGCTTGCCGGCCACACGCGGCAGATGATCCGCCAACGCTTGTCCCAATCCACCGGCGCGCACATAAGGCGTGGTCAGGAACAATCCGAGCAAGGCGCTGCGGCCGATCAATGGCGCCAGGATCAACAAGACGCTGTGCTGCTGCTCGATCAACGCCAGCAACGCGGCGAATTTGAGCAACAGCACCAACACCAGCGTCACGACCGCAATCGGCCCGCTGCGTGGGTCCTTCATGATCGTCAGAGTGCGTTCACGATCACCAAAACCACCAAGCCAGGCATCAGCGCTATCGGCCAGGCCATCCAGATGCAAACCGCCACTGAGCAAGACCCAGGCCGTCAGCAGCAATGCGGCGTGCAGCAATAACGGCGATCCAGCGAGCACCCCGTTCAATACCCACAACAGCGCACCGAACAGCAACCCGACCAGCGGATAAAACAGCAAGGAACGGCCCAGCTCCTGCGGCTGCGGCATACCCGGCAGACGAATCGGCAAGCTGCTGAGAAATTGCAGGGCGATCCAGAAAGGCAGCATGTTCAGACCTCTTCACTCAAGGTCGCATTGGCCTCGACCCGCAGCGAAAACAGCGCACCGTGGCCGACTTCAACGTTGAGCAATTGCTCGCGAGGCAAACCTCGAGCCTGAGCCAGCAGCAAACGCATCACGCCGCCATGGCTGATCAACAATACTCGTTCACCGGCATAGGCGTGGTGCAGCCGCTCAACCGCCGCCAGCACCCGCGCCGAAAACGCTATGACCGGCTCGCCCTCTGGTGGGGTGAATCCGTAAGGATCAGACCAGAACATACCCAAGGCTTGGGCGTCGGTTTCCATCAGTGCCGCTGCACTCTGCCCTTCCCAGGCACCGAAATGCAGTTCTTGCAGGTCTTTTTCCAGCTGCACCGGCAACCCGAGGCGCTCGCCCAGTTCCTCTGCGAAGCGTGCGCAACGTTGCAACGGCGAGCTGACCAGCCGATCCCACGGCCCCTTTTCCAGCACCGCCGCGCGCATCTGCTCCCAGCCTTTGGCCGTCAACGCATCATCCAGACTGCCACGCAAGCCACCACCGAGTTCGGTTTCGCCGTGACGCAGCAGGTCCAGGTGCATCATGCCGGACGATCCGCCACGGCCGCTTCAGCGAAGGTCGCCATCTGACCGTGCAGGTCGCAAGCCAGTCGCAACAACGGCACCGCCAACGCGGCACCACTGCCCTCGCCCAAGCGTAAACCGAGATCCAGCAACGGCTCGGCCTTTAAGGCCTCCAGCACATGACGATGACCCGGCTCGGCACCGCGATGACCGAACAGCAACCAGTCGCGACAGGCCGGATTCAAGCGCACCGCGACCAATGCCGCGACACTGCAGATGAAACCGTCCACCAGCACCGCCACGCCTTCCTGCGCGCACGCCAGGTAAGCACCGACCAGCGCTGCGATTTCGAAACCACCGAGGTTGAACAGAGTTTGCAACGCATCACCGCGCTGAGCGGCATGCAACGTCAGGGCTCGCTCGATGACCTGCGCTTTATGGCTGACACCTGCGGCATTCAGACCAGTGCCCGGCCCAGCCAGATGCGCCACCGGGCAATCGAGCAACGCGCAAGCCAAGGCGCTGGCGGCGGTGGTGTTGCCGATGCCCATCTCGCCGCCGATAAACAGTTCAGCCCCTGCCGAAATGGCACGGCGCACGCTGTCACGTCCGGCTTCCAGGGCCAATTCGCCTTGGGTTTGAGTCATGGCCGGGCCGTTGACGAAGTTCTGTGTACCAGCGCCAATCTTCAGATGACGCACGCCCGGAAGATTCAGCGAAGGGGTGACGGTGCCCAGATCGACCACTTCCAGCTGCGCGCCCAGCTGCCGCGCCAGTACGCTGATAGCCGCACCGCCGCTGACGAAGTTGTGCAGCATCTGCCCGGTAACTTCCTGGGGGAACGCAGACACACCTTCGGCGACGACACCGTGGTCACCGGCAAAGATCGCAATCCATAGCTGATTCAGGCTCGGTTTGACCCGCCCCTGCAACCCGGCCAATTGCACCGCAACGCTTTCCAGTTGCCCAAGAGAACCGGCCGGTTTGGTCAGTTGCTGCTGACGAGCCGCCGCCTGCTCGTAAGCTTGGGTGTCGATCGCTTTGCACGGATTCAGCCACCAGGAGTTACTCATAACGCAGTTCCTTTCAAAGTCAGGGGCAGGCCGGCGACGGTCAGTACGACACGCTGACAGCGCTCAGCCAGGGCTTGATGCAACCAACCGGCTTCATCGACATAGCGGCGAGTCAATTCGCCCAGCGGCACGACACCGAGACCGGTCTCGTTGCTGACAAAAATGATTTCACCCGGCAACGATGCCAGGCTCTCCAGAAGCGCTTCACGCTCGGCCGCCAGACGCTCGGGGTTGTCCAGCATCAGCAGATTGGTCAGCCACAAGGTCAGGCAATCCACCAGCAGGCAACGCTCGGTGCTCGCGGTTTCGCGCAGCACACGGGCCAGCTCCAGCGGCTCTTCGATCAAAGACCATTCAGCGGGACGGCGGGCACGGTGATGAGCAACCCGCTCGTTCATCTCGCCATCCAGCGGCTGGCTGGTGGCGATATAAGTCACCGCCAGGCCGCTGTCGGAAGCGAGTTTTTCAGCCAGACGACTTTTGCCGGAGCGAGCGCCGCCGAGGATCAGTTGCAGCATGTTTGAAATCCTTAATTTAGCGGTGAGGCCGCTGGCCTCATCGCGAGCAAGCTCGCTCCCACAGGGATCTGGTGAACGCTGGAGATCCAATGTGGGAGCGAGCTTGCTCGCGGTGGGGACATAACAATCGGACTAAATCCCACAGAGTTCACGCAACAGACCCGTATTCAAATGCTGCTCGACCAAATCAGCCAACCGCTCAATGTCACGCTCGCGCAGGCCGTGGTAATCCACCTCCTGCACATCCTGCAAACCTGCCCAACGCAAGAGCGCACTGCAGGCCGCCGGCGATTCGAACAAGCCATGCAGGTAGGTGCCGAAAATCTGCCCGTCGGCACTTTGTGCGCCATCACGGCGACCGTCGTCCAGATGCACGGCAGCCAGCTCCAGCGCGGCGCCGGTAGTGACGCCGGCATGAATTTCATAACCGCTGACGGGCGCGTCTTCCAGGGCCAAACGGCCACGGACGTTGCGCAATTGCTTCTCTTCTTCAAGGACCGTGGCAAATGCCAACAGGCCCAGACCGTCACTCGAGCCTGCCGCCCCTTCAAGGCCCAACGGGTCGTGCAGGTGCTCACCGAGCATCTGCAAACCGCCGCAGATCCCCAGCAGTTTGCCGCCGTAACGCAGATGCCGAGCGATGGCCGTGTCCCAGCCGTTGGCGCGCAGGTACGCGAGGTCGCTGCGTACGCTTTTCGAGCCGGGAAGAATAATCAGGTCAGCGCTCGGAATCGGCTGGCCGGGGCCGACGAATTGCAGATCGACTTGCGGGTGCAAGCGCAGCGGATCGAAATCGGTGTGGTTGCTGATGCGCGGCAAGACCGGCACAACGACTTTCAGCACCTGCTCGACCTTGTCGGTCTGACGTTGATCAATGCCGTCTTCGGCTTCCAGGTGCAGGTCCATGACATACGGCAACACGCCGATCACCGGCTTGCCGGTGCGCGCTTCGAGCCAGTCGAGACCGGGTTGCAGCAAGGCAATATCGCCTCGAAAACGGTTGATGATGAAGCCTTTGACTCGTGCCTGTTCGCTGGCCGACAGCAACTCCAAAGTCCCCACCAAATGGGCGAACACCCCGCCGCGATTGATATCGGCGATCAGCAGCACCGGGCAATCCACCGCTTCGGCAAAGCCCATGTTGGCGATATCGCCAGCACGCAGATTGATCTCGGCCGGCGAGCCGGCGCCCTCGACCATCACCACTGGGTAAGCGGCACTCAAGCGTTGATGAGAGGCCAGCACCGCCTGCATGGCGATGGCTTTGTAGTCGTGATAGGCCACGGCATTCATGCTGGTCACCGCGCGACCATGAATGATCACCTGTGCGCCGGTATCGCTGTTGGGCTTGAGCAGCACCGGGTTCATATCAGTGTGCGGTTCAAGATTGGCGGCCTGAGCCTGCACCGCTTGGGCACGACCGATTTCGCCGCCGTCCGCCGTTACCGCGCTGTTAAGCGCCATGTTCTGCGGTTTGAACGGCACGACGCTGACGCCCTGGCGGGTCAGCCAGCGGCACAGCGCCGTTACCAGCGTACTTTTACCGGCGTCCGAAGTGGTGCCTTGCACCATCAGCGTGGTCATGGCGCTTCCTTGGTGTAGGCCTCGAAGGCTTGCTCGAGGCGCAGCCAATCGGCTTCATCGGCCGGCAAGCCGAAACGCAGGCTGCTGTTGTGGGTGAACAGGCGCAGCAGAATGCCGCGTCGGGCCATGAACTCGTGCAACTGTTCAGCGCGGGCGGTGATCAGCCATTGGAACAAGGCGCAACCACCTTGCGGTTTCAGGCCATAGCGCTCAAGTACTTGCGCCAAACGCTGACTGGCCTCTTCGCTGCGCTGGCGTTGCCGGGCATGCCCGTCCGTATCGCGCAGGCAAACCTGCCCCACCACCCGCGTCGGCCCGCTGACCGCCCATGGTCCGACCTGCTCGGCCAACAACTTGAGCAGTTTGCGCTCGGCCAGCACGAAGCCAAGCCGTACACCGGCGAGGCCGAAAAACTTGCCGAACGAACGCAAAACGATCAACCCGACCTGATTGGCATGCGCGGCCAGGCTCAAGTGCGGTGTGTTGTCCATAAAGGCTTCATCGACCACCAGCCAGCCACCGCGCTGCGCCAATCGCGCATGCCAATCTAGCAAGCGCCCCGGGGTCAGGCTCAGGCCAGTCGGGTTATTCGGGTTGACCACCACCAGCACGTCGAGGTGGTCGACAAAGAAGTCAACTTCCTGTTCCAGCACTTCCCGCACGATGTAGCCACCACGACGCCAGGCCTCGGCATGCTCGGCGTAACAGGGCGAAAGCACGCCCACCTTACCGGCGCGGCGCAAACGCGGCAGCAACTGAATCGCTGCTTGCGAACCCGGTACCGGCAGCACTTGAGCCGCACCGTAATACTCGCAGGCCGCCTGTTCGAGACCATCATCGGTTTCCGGCAAGCGCGCCCAGGCCCGCAGCGGAATTTCCGGTACCGGCCACGGCCAGGGCGCGAGGCCGCTGGACAGGTCCAGCCAATCGGCTTCGGCAATGCCGTAGTGCAGCGCTGCCTTGCGCAACCGCCCACCGTGCTCAAGCATAGAACTCAGCTCCCACGCAGAGAATCAGCAGCCACAACCACACACCACGCTGCACCAATTGCCAGCCTCGGTCGATAGAGTTGGCGTCAGCCGGCGCACCCTCACCGAGTTGCGGACGCTGATGCAGTTCACCGTGGTAGATCGCCGCCCCGCCCAACTCGACGCCCAAGGCACCT
The DNA here is from genome assembly GCF_048515765.1 of Pseudomonas sp. H11T01. NCBI lineage: Bacteria > Pseudomonadati > Pseudomonadota > Gammaproteobacteria > Pseudomonadales > Pseudomonadaceae > Pseudomonas > Pseudomonas sp. H11T01. The sequence continues at coordinate 245,647 of NZ_JBLYED010000004.1, forward strand.
GCGCCCGCCGCCATCACCGGACCGGCGTTCGGGCTGTCCCAGGTGGAGCCCTGAGTCCGCCAGCATTTCAATGACAGACGGGTTTTGCCCAACAGCGCGTAGGTCAGGGCAACCAGACGGGCAGGAATATAGTTGAGCCCATCGTCGATCTTCGCCGCAGCCCAGCCAAAGCGTTCGAAACGTTCATTGCGATAGCCCCACATCGCGTCCAGGGTATTGCTCAGGCGATACAGCACCACGCCCGGCGCTCCGGCGACGGCAAACCAGAACAACGCGGCGAACACTGCATCGCTGCCGTTTTCCAACACCGATTCGGTGGCGGCCCGGGCGACTTCTGTTGAATCCAGCTCGCTGGTCTGACGGCTGACCAGATAACTCACTCGCCGCCGTGCTTCGTCCAGGTCATCGCTGCGCAACGCTTGAGCGACCGGCTCGACATGCTCGCCGAGGCTGCGCAGGCCAAGGGCGCAATACAGCGCAAGAATCTCGACCAGCCAACCGACATAGGGCAGCCAGGAAAAGGCCGTCACTAACAGAGTCAGCGGCAGAACCGCCAGCACCCAGGCGGTGACGCCATGGCTGCGCCAGCCACGGCCGCCGGAGTTGAAACGTTGCTCGATGCGATCAGCAAAACGGCCGAACGCCACCAGCGGATGCCAGCGTTTGGGTTCGCCCAGCAGCGCATCCAGCGCAACCGCAGCGACACTCAACAACGCCACACTCATTGACTCACTCCCCAATAATTCTCATACAGCAATTCACTCAGCGGACGCGGCTGCGCCCAGCCTTCGAGCACCAGCATGGGCGCCGGATAAAATGCTTTCACCGGTCCCAGACACAACACCGCCAGCGGCTTGGCCCCGGCCGGCAAGCCGAGCAGATCAGCCAGAGCCTGGGGTTCGAACAACGACACCCACCCCATGCCCAGACCTTCGGCGCGGGATGCCAGCCAGAGATTCTGAATGGCACAGGACAACGAGGCCATGTCCATTTCCGGCAAGGTCCGGCGACCAAAGATATGCCGCTCGCGATCATCCATCAGCGCGGCGACCAGCACTTCGGCGCAGTCGTTGATGCCTTCGACTTTCAACTTCATGAATTCGTCGGACCGTTCGCCCAGCGCCTCGGCGGTGCGCACGCGTTCCTCTTCCACCAGTTGCTGGATCTTGCCGCGCAATGGACGGTCGGTGATGCGGATAAACCGCCACGGCTGCATCAGGCCAACACTGGGGGCTTGATGGGCGGCTTCGAGCAGGCGTCTGAGCAGTTCAGGCTCGACGGTGCCGCCAGCGAAGTGGCGCATGTCGCGGCGCTCGCCGATGACTCGGTAGACCGCCGCGCGTTCGTGCGCAGAAAATGCGTTGTCAGTCATGTTGGATCAGGCGCAAACAGCGCGGCCACTGCCGACGGGTTGGAAGGAAAATAGAAGTGCACGTAGGACGCGGTCATTCGACCGTCACGATAAACCGCTTCTGCACCCCGTCCACCATTAGGGCTCAGGCCACGGGCAATCGGCTCCAGCTCCGTACTGGTCAGCGAATGGTGATAGGTGTGACCGCGCAACGAACCTTCCGGCAGATCAACCGCCTGCAAGGCCAACGCCGCCAGACGCTTTTGCATCACCGCGTCGCCCGCCAACAATCCCACCAGTTCGGCGCGTTGCCCCTCGACATCGGTCAAGGAGTCGAGCAAGTACAACATGCCGCCACATTCAGCCAGCAACGGCTTACCGGCAGCATGGTGTGCGCGGATCGTAGCCAGCATCGTGGCGTTTTCCGCCAGCGCCACATGATGCAATTCCGGGTATCCGCCCGGCAGGTACACGCTGTCAGCCTCAGGCAATTCACGGTCATGAATCGGCGAGAAGAACAGCAACTCGGCGCCCATCGCCCGCAGCAGGTCCAGACTCGCGCCATAGGTGAACGCGAACGCTTCATCGCGGGCCACGGCAATCCGTACTCCGGCCAATAAGGGTTCCGCGACTACAACGTCAGGCGCAGCGAACTCGACCGCAGGCGGCAACGCCACTTCGCAACTGCTGGCCAAGGCGTCGGCCGCCGCGTCGAGGCGCAGGTCCAGATCATTCAATTCGCTGGCCTGCACCAGGCCCAGGTGACGGCTCGGCAGTTCGATCCCGGTTTCCCGGGACAACGCACCATACCAGCGCAGGCCCTCGGTCAGGCTGCCTTCGAGCAATTGCGCATGGCGCAAGGTGCCAACACGGTTGGCCAGCACACCGGCAAACGGCAAGTCCGGCTGATAACGCGCCAGGCCCAAGGCCAGGGCGCCGAAGGTCTGGGCCATGGCCGTGCCGTCGATCACTGCGAGCACCGGCACACCAAAGTGCCGCGCCAGATCGGCGCTGGACGGCGTGCCGTCGAACAGGCCCATGACCCCTTCGATCAGAATCAGGTCAGCCTCGCCCGCCGCTTCCCACAGCAAACGACGGCTTTCTTGTTCGCCGACCATCCACATGTCCAGTTGATACACCGGCGCACCGCTGGCGCGCTCGAGAATCATCGGGTCGAGGAAGTCCGGACCACACTTGAACACCCGAACCTTGCGTCCCTGATTGCGATGCAAACGGGCCAGCGCGGCGGTCACGGTGGTCTTGCCCTGACCGGAAGCCGGCGCGGCGATCAATACCGCCGGGCAATGACGTGCATCACTCATGCTTGAATACTCACAGCTCGATGCCTTTTTGCGCTTTGATCCCGGCCTGGAACGCATGTTTGAGCACGCCCATTTCGGTGACCGTATCGGCCAGGTCGATCATCTCTGGCTTGGCGCCGCGGCCGGTGACCAGCACATGCTGCATCGCCGGGCGAGCCTGCAAGTCGCTGAGCACCTGGTCCAGGTCCAGATAGCCGTGCTTGAGGGCGATGTTCAATTCGTCGAGCACCACCAGGCCGATGGCCGGGTCTCGCAGCAGTTCACGGGACACTTCCCAGGCTGCTTCAGCCGCAGCGATGTCACGCTGACGGTCCTGGGTTTCCCAGGTAAAGCCTTCGCCCATCACGTGAAAGCGCACTTGCTCGGGAAAGCGTCGAAAGAACAGCTCCTCACCGGTGCTGTTGCGACCCTTGATGAACTGCACTACGCCGCATTGCATGCCGTGACCCATGGCCCGGGCAAGCATGCCGAAGGCGGAACTGCTTTTGCCTTTGCCGTTGCCGGTCAGCACCAACAACAATCCGCATTCGTTTGGTGAGTTGGCAATGCGCTCGTCGATGACGGCTTTTTTGCGCAGCATGCGCGCCAGATGGCGTTCGTCACGATCGGGGGATTCAGTCATGGCAGCTCTCCACTAGGGTGGATAATGGGGGGCAGGAATAGAAATAGACGGCATTAAGCCTGGCATCGCCCACCGTGATGCCGTTGGATGAATCAGGCCGGTCTCCGGGCTCATGAGTGGGTTTACCCCGGACCGCACGCCTTCCCATGTCGACACTCGACACAGTGGCACAAAGCACAGTCTTGACTCATTTACCGTTGCGGGGGCAGCGCCGGGATCGCTGCCCGTTCTGTTAAAGAACGCGCACTCACCGGCTTCCCTGTTTCACTCTGTCGACCGTCGGCCACAGAGCACCTGAAACAAGTCGCGAAGGTTAGAGGGTTGGGGGTGGAGCGTCAATTAAACCCGGGACGTTCAACCACGATTGTGTGCCGTCGATCAAAAAACTGACGCCAATCTTGTGCCACACTGAAAGCAGTGATATCAAAGAGCCACAACACTAACATTACAAGAATAAGGGTGAGCAACATGCAAGGCATGATCATCAGCAATCCGAAACTGGAGTTCCTGCGCCCGGTGCTGGAGCGTTGGTTTGACTGTATCGATCGCTACAACCAGATGCGAGGCGATAACGAATCCCCTTATTGGTTCGATGAACGCGCCAACATTGGCCTGCTCTCAGCTGCCGCCTGGATGGCGGAAATGGTGACTCTGGAACAAGCCGCGACCAAGAAACAGCAGGAAGACGGCAATCGCAACGGGCGGGCCGACCTCTTCATCGCCACCCAGGAAGAACGGGTCTACATCCAGGCCACCCAACGCTGGCCACGGGTCAATAACCTGAATCTCACGCAAGCATTGGTCGACATCGTTAGCGATGCGAAGAAAATCAGCTACGCCAGTGACCTGAAGCTGGGTTGCCTGTTCGTGGCGCCACAAAAGGCCCAACAGAGCGCCACCCCGGAAGAACTCCAGGACATGGTCGACGACCTGCAAAAGGAACACACCTGCGCTGTGGCCTGGTATTTCCCCTATGGCTACCGCAAGTTGCGCAACGAATCCGGCAATTATTATCCCGGCATTGCCGTACTGCTCAAAGAGGCACGCGGCTGAAACGTTGAACCAACCGGCAGCGATGCTCCTCTACTGATTACATCAGTGCAGTCATAGGGAGTTCAGCATGCTCAAGCCTCAACTTGCCCTCCTCATTGTCCTCACCGGAGGGCTTGCAGCCTGTGGTGAAACCGCCACGCTGCAAGTCTCGGACGGCACCGGGCCATCGCCAAAGCTGCCGGAACCCAACAACACTCTTGTCCCGACCGTCAACGTTGCCCCGGCAATCGGCTGGCCCAAAGGTGTCAAGCCGACCACCGCGCCTGGCACTCAAGTGGCAGCGTTTGCCGAAGGGCTCGATCATCCGCGCTGGCTTTACGTGCTGCCTAATGGGGATGTGCTGGTGGCCGAAACCAACTCGCCACCCAAACCGGATGATGGCAAAGGTATTCGTGGCTGGATCATGGGCAAAGCCATGGCCCGCGCCGGTGCCAAAGTACCGAGCCCCAACCGCATCATCCTGCTGCGGGACAAGGACCACGACGGCGTCGCCGAAACCCGTACGGTGTTCCTGGAAAACCTTAACTCGCCGTTCGGCATGACCTTGGTTGGCAATGACCTGTACGTGGCCGACACCGATCAGTTGCTGCGTTTTCCCTACCAGAGCGGCGAAACCACCATCAGCGCACAACCGACCAAAGTGGTAGACCTGCCTGGCGGCACCTTGAATCACCACTGGACCAAGAACGTGATTGCCAGCAAGGATGGCAAGAAGCTCTACGTCACCGTCGGCTCCAACAGCAATGTCGGAGAAAACGGTCTGGAGCGGGAAGAAGGTCGCGCAGCGATCTGGGAAGTCGACCGTGCGACGGGTAAGCACCGCATCTTCGCTTCGGGGCTGCGTAACCCCAATGGCATGGCCTGGGAGCCGCAGAGCGGGAAACTCTGGACCGCAGTCAACGAACGGGACGAGATCGGCAGCGATCTGGTGCCGGACTACATCACTTCGGTCAAGGACGGGGCCTTCTACGGTTGGCCCTTCAGTTATTACGGCCAGCACCTCGACGTGCGCGTCACCCCGCAAAACCCGAAGCTGGTGGCCAAAGCCATTGCCCCGGACTACGCCGTTGGCCCGCACACCGCGTCGCTGGGCCTGACCTTCGCTGAAGGCAGCACGTTGCCAGCGCCGTTCACTCAAGGCGCATTCATCGGCCAGCACGGCTCCTGGAACCGCAAACCTCATAGCGGCTACAAAGTGATCTTCGTACCGTTCAGCGCCGGCAAACCGACCGGACAACCGATTGACGTGCTGACAGGTTTCCTCAATGCAGACGACAAAGCCATGGGCCGCCCGGTGGGCGTGGTAATTGATCAGCAAGGGAATTTGTTGGTGGCGGATGATGTGGGGAACAAAGTTTGGCGGGTGTCGGCTAAATAAAAATGACCTACAGTTTGCGGCACAACGTCAGCCCATCACCTAACGGCAACAGCGACAAGTCGACACGCGGGTCATCCTTCAAGGCGCGGTTCAGCGCCTGGATAGCTCGGGTATCTTCACTCTCGGGATTCACCTCAAGCACCCGCCCGCTCCACAACGTGTTATCGAAAATCGCCAGCCCACCACTTCGCAACAGACGCAAGGCACTCTCCAGATAGGCCGGATAGTTGGCTTTGTCGGCATCAATGAAGATCAAGTCGAAACAGCCACCCTGCCCTTGCTGCTCGATCTGAGCCAGGGTTTCCAGCGCAGGTGCCAGGCGCAATTCAATCCGCTGCGCCACACCCGCCTCCTGCCAGTAACGGCGGGCGGTGGCGTTGTAATCGCCCGGGATATCGCAGCAGATCAACGTGCCGTCTTCCGGCAAGACTGAAGCCATGCACAAAGCGCTATAGCCGGTGAAAGTACCGACTTCCAGCAAGCGCCTGGCACCGGTCAGCTTGACCAATAGCGCGAGGAATTGGCCCTGCTCGGGCGCCACCTGCCAGCGGGCCATGGGTAACGCCTGGGTTTCGTCACGCAAACGGCGCAACAACGGCGTCTCGCGCAGGGAAACATCCAGCAGGTAGCTGTAGAGGGAATCGTCAAGATTGAGAGTGCGAGCGGTCATGACAACCTCTGCAAGCTGTGGCCTAAGGGTTGTGCGCCAGACGTTCCGGCTGCAATACCCGCTTGGCGCTGAGATAGGCTTTCTGCCAGTAGGCTTTGGACAGGCTGTCCAGCTTCACCGTTCCGCCGGTGGCCGGCGCGTGAACAAATCGACCTTCGCCGACATAGATCCCGGCGTGGCTGACTTGCGAGCCGCCATTGGTGGCAAAAAAAATCAGGTCACCGGTCTGTAGTGCGTTTTGGTCGACATCCTGCGCACTCATGCCGATCATCTCATGGGTCGAACGCGGTAGCGTGACACCGGCTACATCGCGATAAACATAACCGATCAAGCCGCTGCAATCGAAACCCGAATCCGGCGTATTACCACCCCAACGATACGGCGTCCCCACCAGGCCCAGCGCACGGAATAGCACGTCTTCGGCCGCAGGCGAAAAGGTTTGGGGGGAAGCGAAAACAGGCGTCCGAATCACCGGAGCAGGCGGCGGAGTGCGGCTGGCGCAAGCACTGAGCAGTGCAGCGAACACGAGAAGTGCGAGGCGGGCCGACGTCGACATATGCAGAACAATCCTGATCCGGATGCGGCTTTCTCTGCCGTGAGGCTGAAAACAAAACCGCGTAAGCAGGGCTTACGCGGTTAGTTGTTCAACAATATGTCAGGATTCTAGCGTCTACCTGTCAAACTTCAAGTAAGACTTTAAGTTGGCCTTACAAATAGCCTGATTACTGGCGAGCCATGACTGTGGTCGGGGCCATTGCAAGAGCACGCTTGGCTTCGATGAAGGTCTTGCTCCAGTAGCTATCACCCAGGCTATCGACTCGAACGCCACCGCTACGGCGGCTGCTGGAGTGGATGAACTGGTCATCACCGAGGTAGATCCCGGCGTGGCTGACACGGCCACGGCCATTAGTGCTGAAGAACAGCAGGTCACCTGGTTTGAGATTGTTGCGAGCGACCAGCGGTGCGTTCACGTTGATCATTTCGCGAGTGGAACGCGGCAAATTCACGCCGGCCTCTTCACGAAACAGATAACCGATGAAACCACTGCAATCGAAGCCTGCCTCGGAGGTGCCGCCAAAACGGTAACGGGTACCGATCAGGGACATGCCGCGTTCGAGGATGCTGTCGGCCAGAACAGGCAGCTGATAAGGCTTGTTACCAGCGAAATCGGCCAGTTCTTTTTCGGTTGCCAGCTCTTCCTGGTAAATAGCGGAAGACTGAGCAGTAACAGAGTTTTTAACCTGTTGTTGTTGCTCTTGCTGAGACACTGGAGAGTGAGCAGCGCAACCAAACAACAGGGTGACGAGTGCGAGAGGCACGAGGGGTGCGAAGCGCTTTAGCATGGGCACGACCGTGGCTGATAGTTCTAAAGAAGCCGAGACTATGCCTTCTATCATCCTCATTTGCAAATTCAATCGATGCAAATGTGACTTATCGGTTTCTCGTTTACATCTAAGGCCTTAAGCCCAATATAAACGCTCGAGCGCCCTGGAAGCATCCTCGACGCGCGCTTTCTGGTGCCTGAAAAGTGCCAAAAAAGCGCTGCAGGCCTTGGTTTTACCAGCCCAGGGTTTCTTTCAGAAAGGGAATGGTCAGCTTGCGTTGCGCCTGCAACGAAGCCTGATCGAGGCGCTCGAGCAGCTCGAACAACGCACTCATGCTGCGGGTGCCGCGAGTGAGGATAAAGTGCCCGACTTCATCGGTCAGGTGCAGACCTCGACGCGAAGCACGCAATTGCAGAGCACGCAGCTTGTCCTCATCGGACAGCGGACGCATCTGGAAAATCAACGCCAGAGTCAGGCGTGATTTCAAGTCTGCCAGCTTCACCGGCAATTCACGTGGGGAGGTTGAAGCGGCGATCAGCAGACGCCGACCACTGTCACGCAATCGGTTGAACAGATGGAATAGCGCTTCTTCCCAGTCTGCCCGCCCCGCTACTGCCTGCAGATCATCCAGACAAACCAGTTCGTATTGCTCAAGATTGTCGAGGATTTCGATACCGCGATCCAGCAGTTCCGCCAGCGGCAAGTACACCGCTGGCTCACCCATCTGCTCAAACCGCAAGCAAGCGGCTTGCAGCAAGTGTGTACGTCCTACGCCGTCCTTGCCCCAGAGATAGATCAGACTTTCGGTCCAGCCGGCGTCGGCTTCGCAAAGCCGCTCGACATAGCCGAGTGCAGCGGCATTGGCGCCTGGGTAGTAGTTGATAAAGGTGGCGTCATCACGCAGACGCACACCTAGGGGCAGCTGAATCGGTTTCATGCTGACTGAACGATTCCAAACGAACCGTTAGTGGCCTCTGTGTAAAGTTTGCAAAGTTTATACCCGTGACGCCGGGCGCACAATGCAACAGACCATAAGCAAAATCAAAGGTTTGCGTTAACTTGCAGGAATCAGCGGGGTTTATTTGCCCGCGTTTGTGACAGCCGCAAGAGCAGCCAGGGCAAACCCGGCACTGAGCCGGACCACCCTGGGCAGCCAATCAGAAGGCCTTATAAATCAAGATCATCCACGCCGCTATAGATATCCGAGTCTTTGTACAAATCGTGCACATGGCGCACCAGCACCATGATCACCGCCGCTACCGGCAATGCCAGCAGGATCCCGGTAAAGCCAAAGAGCTCGCCGCCCGCCAGAATGGCGAAGATCACCGCCACCGGGTGCAGACCGATTCGGTCCCCCACCAGCAACGGGGTCAAAACCATGCCTTCCAGTGCCTGACCGACCATGAACACCGCAACGATGCCGATCATGGGGTACAGGTCGCCACCAAACTGGAACAGACCGGCCACAAGGGCCGCACCAATCCCGATAACAAAACCCATATACGGCACGATGGCCGCCAGACCGGCAATCAGACCGATCAACAGCCCCAACTCCAGCCCGACCAACATCAAGCCTGCCGCATAGATCACACCCAACGCCAGCATCACCAGCAACTGACCGCGAACAAAGGCCCCGAGCACTTCGTGGCACTCGCCAGTCAATGACATCACGCGCTCTTCACGATCGCGAGGCAGCAGGCTGCGGATCTTCGCCATCATCAGGTCCCAGTCCCGCAGCAGATAGAACGTCACCACCGGGATCAACACCAGGTTGGCCAGCCAACCGATCAACGCGAGACCGGAAGCCGTTGCATGGCTCAGCACCACGCCGACAATGTCAGTGGTCTGGCCCATGTGCTCGCTGATGGCAGCCTTGACCTTGTCGAACTTCCAGAAGCCTTCCGCAAAGCCCAGCTTCGACTGCGCCCAAGGCATCGCCGTGTGCTGCAACCAATCGAGCATTTGCGGCGCCAGTTCATACAACCGGAACAGCTGCTTGGCCAGCATCGGTACCAGAACCAGCAACAGCGTCATGACGATCACGGTAAACAGCGCGAACACCGCCACTACGCCCCAGGTTCGCGAGAGACCGAGCTTTTCCAGCCGATCCACCAGCGGGTCGAACAAATAGGCCAGCAGCAGCGCCACCAGAAACGGGGTAAGGATAGGATGAAGCAGGTACACAAACGCGCACAGCAGGACGATCCCACCCAACCATACCCAACGACGCGTATCAGCCATTAACCACTCCAGCTTCTATATAAGGAAAGAACAACTTACCAACGGAAACGCAATTGCGCGGTCGGTGCAGGTGCAGTAACCGGCGCTGCGCCTTGTACCACCGGTTGAGCAGCCGCGACCGGTGCAACGGCCTCACCTGCGGGAACCTCTTGCAACTTCGCCAACCCTAACTGCGCTCGCAATTGCTCAGCGCTGCCATTGACCCGGTAAATGGCTCGGTCTCCCTCGACACGTTGCAATTGCGCACCAAACGGCTCAAGTAAATGCCCAAGCGCCGCATAGCGTTCCAGAGTCATGCCTTGCACTTCCAGCAGCTGCTCGGTCGACACTCCCGCCTTGGCAACGAAGCGTGGTGCCAGCTTCTGACTGACGGCCAGCAAGACCGCATCGGCCAGGGCCGCGGTATCGGCGCCCTGCACACTGCCCTGCTCGCGCTGATCGCCCAGCCACAAACGCCACTTGGCCTGCCACTGCCCACCCTCCTCGCGGGCATGTACTGCCAGTAAGGCGTCAGTGGCGTAGCGTTGTGAAGCCGCACGCAGCGGCGCTGGATCGGTTCCTTCAAGATTCGGTGCGGTGGCGACAATCTGCTCACTCAGATCACCCATCGGCAAATGCAACGGCAAACCACGGTGCTGGGCGGCACGACGCAGTGGCACTGCGCTGGCCTGACCGTCGCCCACCAGGCTCGAGCCTTCAGCCGAATCGTTCAGCCACCAACCGAGAATCGATGGACGATTGCTACCCCACAACGCCAGCCCGGCCTGACGCAATGCGCGGTCAGTGCTGACCGGATCGAAATCGACTTTCAGGCTTTCAGGTGGACCGGCGTCATAGCCGTATTGGCTGATGATCTGCTGCGGATCCTTGCGAATAGCCGCCAGCCCCGGGCTCTGCGCTGCTTTGACGTCACCGGTCAAACGCAGCACCAGGGTATCCAGGGCCTTTTGCGTGGCTTGATCACGCTCCTCAGGGGTTTGGCCGCTGACCGGTTCGCGCACCTGGTACAAACCATTGAGGGTTTCGGCATGACTCGCCAGGCTGACAAATGACAAACAGCCAACAATTAGAAATTTACACAGACGCATGGAAGATTCCCGACGGCTAAAAGCGGAGACCGCATGAACACAATTGAGCAAGGCTGTGACCACACGCCTAAGCAAAACATTCACACGACCTTGGTAAGTTTTCGTACTGCCATAACGATAGTCGGTTAAAGGCTATACCTTATACAGCCATGGGCGAGGCGACCAATACGCGCAATAATGATTTTTTTAACGTGATATGCCCCTGCCCGTCGGCCTGAGGATGGCCGCTGCCCCTCAAGCCTGATAAAATCGCGCGCCTTCGCAGACCGGCAACAGCTGGGCACCCTGAAATTCTCGCGCAGTACACGCGCATTGGTTTTTTCAGCGGTCTCACTGGACTCGGTCGATACCCCTGAATCCCCCCTAAAGGCCTGGATCATGAGCAAGCAACCCTCCCTGAGCTACAAGGACGCCGGTGTAGACATCGACGCCGGTGAAGCATTGGTCGAACGCATCAAGAGCGTCGCCAAGCGCACTGCGCGCCCGGAAGTCATGGGCGGCCTGGGCGGTTTTGGCGCCCTCTGCGAGATCCCGGCCGGCTACAAACAACCGGTTTTGGTCTCCGGCACCGACGGCGTCGGCACCAAGCTGCGCCTGGCGCTGAATCTGAATAAACACGACAGCATCGGCATCGACCTGGTCGCCATGTGCGTCAACGATCTGGTGGTGTGCGGCGCAGAGCCGCTGTTCTTCCTCGATTACTACGCCACCGGCAAACTGAATGTCGAAACCGCTACCCAGGTAGTGACCGGCATCGGCGCTGGCTGCGAATTGTCCGGTTGCTCGCTGGTCGGCGGCGAAACCGCTGAAATGCCTGGCATGTACGAAGGCGAAGACTACGACCTGGCCGGTTTCTGCGTCGGCGTGGTCGAGAAGTCCGAAATCATCGACGGATCGAAAGTCGCCGCTGGCGATGCCCTGCTCGCCCTGCCATCTTCCGGTCCGCACTCCAATGGTTACTCGCTGATCCGCAAGATCATCGAAGTCTCCGGCGCCGACATCGAAAACATCCAGCTCGACGGCAAACCGCTGACCGACCTGTTGATGGCCCCGACCCGTATCTATGTGAAGCCGCTGCTCAAGCTGATCAAAGACACTGGCGCCGTCAAAGCCATGGCCCACATCACCGGTGGCGGCCTGCTCGACAACATCCCACGCGTTCTGCCTAAAGGCGCTCAAGCCGTGGTTGACGTCGCCAGCTGGCAGCGCCCTGCGGTCTTCGACTGGCTGCAAGAGAAAGGCAACGTTGAAGAAGTGGAAATGCACCGCGTACTAAACTGCGGCGTTGGCATGGTGATCTGCGTCGCTCAGGAGCACGTTGAAATTGCCCTGAACGTTCTGCGTGAAGCCGGCGAGCAACCGTGGGTCATCGGCCAGATCGCCACTGCTGCTGAAGGCGCTGCGCAGGTCGAGCTGAAAAACCTCAAGGTTCACTGATGCAAGAGCCGATGCCAGCAACCTGTGATGTAGTGGTGCTGCTTTCCGGTACCGGCAGCAACTTGCAGGCGCTGATCGACAACTGTCAGGCCGGGGACAACCCGGCCCGCATCCGCGCGGTGATCTCCAACCGCGCCGACGCCTACGGCCTGCAACGCGCCTTCGATGCGGGTATCGAAACCCGCACTCTGGATCACAAGGCTTTCGAGGGCCGCGAGGCCTTCGACGCTGCCTTGATCGAACTGATCGACGCCTTCGACCCCAAGCTTGTCGTCCTTGCCGGATTCATGCGCATTCTCAGCGCTGATTTCGTGCGTCATTACCAGGGCCGCTTGCTGAATATCCATCCTTCGCTGCTACCCAAATACAAAGGGTTACACACTCATCAGCGAGCGCTGGAGGCCTGCGACACGGAGCACGGCTGCAGCGTGCACTTCGTGACCGAGGAACTCGATGGCGGACCACTGGTCGTACAAGCAGTGATCCCGGTAGAGTTAGACGACTCGCCGCAGAGTCTGGCGCAGCGAGTCCACGTCCAGGAGCACCAGATTTATCCGATGGCCGTGCGTTGGTTTGCCGAAGGTCGGTTAACGCTTGGTGAACATGGTGCATTATTGGATGGTCAGTTACTTGCGGCCAGCGGCCACTTGATTCGAATCTAGGAGATTTTATGCGTCGTGCCCTGCTCTTCGCTTGTGCTCTGTTCGCCCTGCCGGTTGTGCAGGCAGCAGACCTTCAACCTTTCTCCGCCAGCTATACCGCCGACTGGAAGCAACTTCCCATGAGCGGCACGGCTGAACGTAGCTTGACAAAGAACGCCAACGGCTCATGGACCATGAGCTTCAAGGCCTCCATGATGATTGCCAGCCTGACCGAAGAAAGCACGCTGACGCTGGACAAGGACACCTTGCTGCCGCAGTCGTATCACTTCGAGCGTGGCGGGCTGGGCAAAGCCAAGAAGTCCGACCTGGATTTCGACTGGACGAACAAAATGATCACCGGCACTGATCGTGGAGACCCTGTCAAAGTGCCGCTCAATCGTGGCATGGTCGACAAATCCACCTATCAGCTTGCCCTACAGCAAGATGTGGCTGCCGGCAAGAAGAGCATGAGTTACGTTGTCGTCGATGGCAGTGAAGTCGACACCTACGATTTCCGTGTGCTGGGTTCAGAGAAGGTCGACACCAAGGCCGGCCAGATCGATGCGATCAAAGTCGAGCGCGTGCGCGACCCGACACAAAGCAAACGCATCACCGTCATGTGGTTCGCCAAAGACTGGGATTACCTGCTGGTGCGCCTGCAACAGGTTGAGACCGACGGCAAGGAGTACAACATCATGCTCCTGGACGGCAACGTCAACGGCAAGGCTGTCAAAGGCAGCTGATCCGGATCGAATCAAAAAAGCCTCGCGATTGCGGGGCTTTTTTTCGCCTGTGGTTTGCACACGCTCTTGTGGGAGCGTGGCTTGCCCGCGAAGAATATGACGCGGTGAACCTGTCAAAACGCGTTGTGCCCTTCGCGGGCAAGCCTGCTCCCACGAGAAGAAACCTGCCATTAACATGAAGCTTTTGTCATAAAACTCAGGCGCCTGCGACCGAATGTCACGCCTTTCGCGGCCTGCGGGACTTTTGCATTTTCTGCAAAAGACCCTTACAAAATCCGCTCATTTACTTAGCAAGCTAACAAAATATATAAATAAGTCCTGCACACGCTTTGCTGCAGATCAATTGAAATTGGAGCTAGCAGATGACTGTAAAAGTAACTGAACGCGACGATTCACATATGTCCCACGAAGGCGTAGCCGCCGGTATACGAATCTGGGATGTGCATCAACAAGACATGCTGGTGGGGATGTTTCACTCCGAAAGTGACGCCCACAGCTATAAGGCAGAGCTGGAAAATCTAGAGAGCAAACGCGAGAGCGTCAGCAGTTGAAATGACCGTATTGGTAAAACGACAAACCCCGCCGAAGCGGGGTTTGTTGTTTCTAATCCCTTACCACATCAGATCATCCGGGATCTGATAAGCCGCGTACGGATCATCTTCATCCGGCGCTTCGGTCACCACGTTGAGCTGGACGATACGTTGCGGATCGCGCTCCTGGATTTTTAGCGCCGCCTCACGAGGGATCACTTCGTAACCACCGCCATGATGGACGATCGCCAGCGAACCGTTGCTGAGCTTGTTGCGCATCAAGGTGTTCACCGACAGGCGCTTGACCTTTTTATCGTCGACGAAGTTGTAGTAATCCTCGGTGGTCAGCTTCGGCAGGCGCGAGACTTCGATCAATTGCTTGATCTGTGCGGCACGGGCCTTGGCCTCGACCTTTTCCTGTTGCTGACGATTGAGTTCCTGGTCGCGCTTGACCTTCTCGGCCAAGGCTTCCTGGGCCAGTCGCTGCTGGGTATCGTCCTGTTCAATCTGGCCTTTGTGAACCAGGCGCTGTTGTTTCTGTTTTTCTTTGCCGACCTGTTTGGCCTGCTTTTGGTTGACCAGCCCTGCTTTGAGCAACTGGTCGCGAAGGGAAAGGCTCATGTACTTACTCACTTAGGCAACGGCTCAGCCGCAGCTGGGCAAATTCTTTTCCTGGCGTTTGGCTTCGCCCCACAAGGCGTCCAACTCTTCGAGGGTGCAATCTTCTATGGGACGGTGGGTATCGCGCAATGCCTGTTCGATAAATCGGAAGCGTCGCTCGAATTTGACGTTGGCACCACGCAAGGCGGTTTCCGGATCGACCTTGAGGTGCCGGGCCAGATTCACCACGACAAACAGCAGATCACCCACCTCATCGGCGATGGCCGCAGAGTCGTTGTCGGCCATGGCTTCGAGCACTTCATCGAGCTCTTCACGAACCTTGTCGATTACCGGCAAGGCGTCAGGCCAGTCGAAACCGACCTGAGCTGCACGCTTCTGCAATTTCGCCGCTCGGGACAACGCAGGCAGCGCACCAGGTACATCATCGAGCAAGGATAATTGCTGCGGAGCGTGGGACTTCTCGGCCCGCTCCTCGGCTTTGATCTCTTCCCAGCGCTGCTTGACCTGCTCTTCGTCAAGCCGCGCAATATCCAGCGGCGCATACAGATCGCCGGTCGGAAACACATGGGGATGACGCCGAATCAGCTTGCGGGTAATGCTGTCGACAACACCATCGAATTCGAAACGCCCCTCTTCCCGGGCCAACTGGCTGTAATAAACCACCTGGAACAGCAAGTCCCCCAGCTCGCCCTGGAGGTGATCGAAGTCACCGCGCTCGATAGCGTCAGCGACCTCGTACGCTTCTTCCAGGGTGTGAGGGACGATGGTTTCGTAAGTCTGCTTGATATCCCAAGGGCAGCCGTACTGCGGATCCCGCAGACGGCTCATCAGGTGCAACAAGTCTTCAAGGTTGTACATCGATTTCATGGCGTCCGGTTACGGCGGGTTTCAATGATGTTCGGCAATTGGGAAATACGCCCCAACAACCGCCCCAACGCATCCAGCCCCGGAATTTCGATGGTCAAGGACATCAACGCGGTGTTGTCTTCCTTGTTCGAGCGGGTGTTGACCGCCAGCACGTTGATCCGCTCATTAAGCAGCACTTGCGAAACATCGCGCAGCAAACCGGAGCGGTCGTAGGCACGAATGATGATGTCGACCGGATAGGTCAACACCGGCACTGGCCCCCAACTGACCTGAATGATCCGCTCCGGCTCACGACTGCTCAACTGCAGCACTGACGCGCAGTCCTGACGGTGAATGCTGACGCCCCGGCCCTGAGTGATGTAACCGACGATCGCATCCCCCGGTAGCGGCTGGCAGCAGCCAGCCATTTGGGTCATCAGGTTGCCGACGCCCTGGATCTGGATGTCGCCGCGCTTGCCGGGCTTGTAACCCGTGGCCTTGCGCGGAATCAGTTCCAGCTGTTCGTTGCCGCGCTCCGGCTCGACCAGCTGTTGGGCCAGATTGACCAACTGCGCCAGACGCAAATCACCGGCGCCCAACGCGGCAAACATGTCCTCGGCGGTTTTCATGTTGGCCTTTTCGGCCAGCTTGTCGAAATCAACCTGCGGCAAGCCCAGACGACCTAACTCACGTTCGAGCAAGGTTTTACCGGCGGCCACGTTTTGATCACGAGCCTGCAACTTGAACCAGTGGACGATCTTCGCCCGGGCCCGCGAGGTGGTGATGTAACCCAGGTTCGGGTTCAGCCAGTCGCGGCTCGGCGTGCCGTGCTTGCTGGTGATGATCTCGACCTGTTCACCGGTTTGCAGGCTGTAATTGAGCGGGACAATTCGTCCGTTGATCTTGGCACCGCGGCAGTTGTGACCGATTTCGGTGTGCACGCGGTAGGCGAAGTCCAGCGGCGTCGCACCTTTGGGCAAGTCGATGGCGTGGCCGTCCGGGGTGAAGATGTACACCCGATCCGGTTCGATATCGACCCGCAGCTGTTCGGCCAGACCACCGATGTCCCCCAGTTCCTCGTGCCACTCGAGCACCTGACGTAGCCAGGAAATTTTCTCTTCGTAGTGATTGGAGCCGGATTTGACGTCGGTGCCTTTATAGCGCCAGTGAGCGCAAACGCCCAGCTCGGCCTCTTCGTGCATCGCATGGGTACGAATCTGGACTTCCAGCACCTTGCCTTCAGGACCGATCACCGCAGTATGCAGCGAGCGATAGCCGTTCTCTTTAGGGTTGGCGATGTAGTCGTCGAACTCTTTCGGGATGTGCCTCCACAAGGTATGGACGATGCCCAGCGCGGTGTAGCAGTCGCGTATTTCCGGCACCAGCACGCGTACGGCGCGCACGTCGTAGATCTGACTGAACTCCAGACCCTTGCGCTGCATTTTGCGCCAGATCGAATAGATGTGTTTGGCCCGACCGCTGATATCAGCGTCGACGCCGGTCGCCTGCAATTCGTTCTGCAATTGGTTCATCACATCGGTGATGAAGCGCTCGCGATCGAGGCGACGCTCATGCAGCAACTTGGCAATTTGCTTGTACTGATCGGGCTCCAGGTAACGGAAGGACAAATCCTCCAGCTCCCATTTGATATGCCCGATACCGAGACGGTGAGCCAAGGGTGCATAGATGTCGAAGACTTCACGGGCGACCCGGTTGCGTTTTTCGTCATCGGCGGTTTTCACCGCACGAATCGCGCAGGTGCGCTCGGCCAGCTTGATCAGCGCGACGCGAACGTCGTCGACCATGGCCACCAGCATCTTGCGAAGGTTTTCGACCTGCCCCTGGGTGCCGAGCACCAACGACTGGCGCGGGCTCAAACTGGCACTAATCGCGGCCATGCGCAGCACGCCGTCGATCAGCTTGGCCACCACCGGGCCGAAACGTTGACTGACCACCGGTAACTGGATCTGACCTTCGCGGACACCGCGGTAAAGCACCGCAGCCACCAGCGAATCCTGGTCCAGTTTGAGATCAGCGAGAATTTCTGCGATTTCCAGACCGGTACGGAAACTTGACATCCCCTCGGCCCAGAGATTCTTCGCCGCATTGTCTTGCTGTTCAGCCTCGCGAGCGAACTCGCAGGCTTCTTTCAAGGCTTCGCGGTCCAGCGCCAGATCGACACTGACCGCATGATCGAGCCATGCCTCGAGATTGATACTGCCGTCGGTGTTGATCGGCTGGTGTGCTCTCACCTGTACCATCTTGCTTACCTTCCCTACGACGCACATTCAATGCGTCAAAATCGCTGACCTTCGTTGCCAATGTTCCCTCGCTGGGCTGGCGAGGGGTCATGCATTAGCGGGCCAGTCGGACCAGACGAGCCATCCTAGCTCGCTTCAAATAACGCCATGGCCTCGACATGTGCCGTCTGAGGAAACATATCGAGGATCCCGGCACGTTTTAACCGGTAGCCCTGCTTGATCAATTCAACCGTGTCGCGAGCCAGAGTTGCCGGGTTGCACGACACGTAAACCAACCGTTTGGCACCCAGGGTAGAGAGCTTGCGCACCACCTCGAAAGCACCGTCACGGGGTGGGTCCAAGAGTACCGCAGAAAAGCCCTCGCTGGCCCATTTGGCATCAGCCAAAGGCTGGGATAAATCGGCGTGAAAAAACTTCGCGTTATGCACATTGTTGCTAACCGCATTGTCGGTGGCACGTTCGACCATTGCCGCTACACCTTCGACGG
Source organism: Pseudomonas sp. H11T01 (assembly GCF_048515765.1). Taxonomy (NCBI): domain Bacteria; kingdom Pseudomonadati; phylum Pseudomonadota; class Gammaproteobacteria; order Pseudomonadales; family Pseudomonadaceae; genus Pseudomonas; species Pseudomonas sp. H11T01. The sequence continues at coordinate 264,263 of NZ_JBLYED010000004.1, forward strand.
CCACCACTTCGCGAACTTTTTTTGCCAGAGGCAACGCAAAGTTACCCAAGCCGCAGAACAGATCGAGCACGCGCTCATCGGCCGTCGGTGCCAACCACTCCAGCGCCTGAGCGACCATCGCTTCATTGACCCCGGCGTTGACCTGGATGAAATCTCCCGGCCGATAAGCCAGCTGCAAATCCCACTGCTCCAATCGATAGCCTAGCTGCTGATCCGGTTCGACCGGTTGCGGCTCACCTTCACCATGCAGCCACAACTGAGCCTCATGGAATGCACAAAATTCTTTGAGTATCGTCAAATCAGCTTCAGACAATGGCGCCATGTGCCGCAGCAAAAATGCGCTGGACGAACCATGGAACAACTCCACATGACCCAACGCCTGAGGTTTGCTCAAACGCCGGAGCATTTCCGGCAAGTGCTTCATGATCGGTTGCAAGGGCTGTACCAGCACCAGGCAATCATTGATGCCGACGATGTCCTGACTCGCTGTCGCACGAAAACCCACTTCGAGTTTTTTCGCCTTGGCGTCCCAACGTACCGCCACCCGGGCGCGACGTCGGTAGCCGAATTCCGGCCCACTCAAGGGCGCTGCCCACTCTTCAGGCTCGACCCCCGCGACCCGCGACAATTGCTCGGCGAGCATGCGCTGTTTCAGGGCAAGCTGTTCAGTGTGGGGCAGATGTTGAACGCTGCAACCACCACAGCGCCCGGCATGGACACACGGTGCCGGGCGGCGCAGATCACTGGCCACCAACACCCGCTCAGTACGTGCTTCGACGACTTTACCGTGGGCGCCCAAGACCCGCGCTTCGACTTCTTCACCGGCCAAAGCACCCGCGACGAACCAGGTACGGCCTTCAAAAAAGGCAATGCCCCGGCCATCGTTGGCCAGACGTTCAATCGTCAACCGTTGCTTTTTACCGGTGGGCACTTGCGGTGCCCGGGTGCCGCCGCTCGGTTGGAAGCGCAGGCCTCTCTCTTGCTTGGCCATCAGTTGGGCGCGTCGAAAATGCCGGTCGACAAGTAACGGTCGCCACGGTCACAAATGATCGCGACCATGACCGCGTTTTCGACTTCCTGGGACAAACGCAGCATCGCTGCCACCGCACCGCCCGAGGACACACCACAGAAAATGCCTTCTTCGCGGGCCAGACGACGGGTTACGTCTTCGGCTTCGCTTTGGGCCATATCAACGATTCGGTCGACCCGATCGGCCTGATAAATCTTCGGCAGGTATTCTTGCGGCCAGCGACGGATACCGGGAATGGCCGAGCCTTCCATCGGCTGCAGACCAACGATCTGCACCGCCGGGTTCTGCTCCTTCAGGTAGCGCGAAACGCCCATGATGGTGCCGGTGGTGCCCATGGAGCTGATGAAGTGGGTAATGCTGCCTTCGGTCTGGCGCCAGATTTCCGGGCCAGTGCCGGTGTAGTGCGCCTCGGGGTTATCACCGTTGGCGAACTGGTCGAGCACCTTGCCGCGACCCTCGGCCTGCATCCGCTCGGCGAGATCGCGGGCGCCCTCCATGCCCTCTTCCTGAGTGACCAGAATCAGTTCGGCGCCATAGGCGGTCATCGCTGCCTTGCGCTCGGCACTGGAGTTGTCGGGCATGATCAGGATCATCTTGTAACCCTTGATCGCCGCGGCCATCGCCAGGGCAATCCCGGTATTACCCGAGGTCGCTTCGATCAGCGTATCGCCGGCATGGATCTGCCCGCGCAACTCGGCACGCGTGATCATCGACAGCGCCGGACGGTCCTTGACCGAACCCGCGGGGTTATTACCCTCGAGCTTGAGCAGCAGGGTATTGCTGGTGGCGCCGGGCAGGCGCTGCAAACGGACCAGCGGGGTGTTGCCGACGCAATCGGCGATGGTTGGGTACTGCAAGGTCATGGCGTATTCGCAATCCAGACTGCGGGGGCGCCTATCATACCGGCAAACGTCTGGAGTCCATATCACGCAAAGTGTGGTGCTTATGGCTTATGGGCATAAGCAGGGGATTCGGGGGCTGATCGTTCCCACGCTCTGCGTGGGAATGCAGCCCGTGACGCTCCGCGTCACAAAAACGGACGCAGAGCGTCCAGTGAGGCATTCCCACGCGGGAGCATGGGAACGATCACCCAGCGATCACGCAGTCCGGGCCAACAACCGCATATTCAACCGCAACCCCTGCCCCGTGTTTTCCGCCCACAAACTACCCCCCTGACGCTGCACGGCATTGCGGGCGATGCTCAGGCCCAGGCCAAATCCACCGTCGCCGGGACGCGAGCCGTCGAGACGGGTGAACGGCGCGAAAATTCGCTCCAGCTCTTGCTCTGCGACGCCACCGCCCTGATCTTCCAGCCAAAGATGCCAATAGGCACCTTCCCGACGACCATGGAGGCGCACGATACCGCCTGCCGGAGAATGGCGGATGGCGTTGCGCAGGATGTTTTCAAGTGCCTGCGCCAATGTGTTGAGGTGACCGCGCACCCAGCACGATGAATCAACTGCGCAGTGCAATTGCTCGGACGGCCAGCCGCTTTCGAAACAAGCGTTTTCCGTGAGCATTTCCCATAAGGCCTGAATCTGGATGTCTTCTTCGGGCAACGGCGCGCGCTCGGTGTCGAGCCAGGCCAGCTGCAGAGTGTCTTCCACCAGCCGCTGCATGCCGTCGACTTCCCGTCCCAGCCGCTCACGCAATTGCGCCAGGCTCTGTTCGCTTTCACTGGCCACACGCAAGCGGCTCAAGGGCGTTCGCAGCTCGTGAGACAGGTCGCGCAGCAATTGTTGCTGCAGCGCCACGGTACTTTGCAGGCGTTCGGACATTTGATCGAACGCTCGCCCCAGTTCACCCAATTCATCCTGCCGGCTGGTGGTTTGGGTGGACAGTCGCACGGTCAGTCGATCGGCGCGCCAGGCATTGGCCTGCTCACGCAGGTTGTTCAGCGGCACGACCAACAAGCGATACAAACCGACGCACAGCAGCAACGTGAACAACCTCGGAATCACCCCATTGGTCACCACCCGCCAGAACACCCGATAACGCCCAGGCATAAACCGCTGGGGCAATTCAATCACCAGGCTGCCCGCGGCAGGATCGTTGGGGAATGGAATTTTCAACCAGGGCAAACCACGGGTATGGCGACTGACGGGCCAATCCAGACCACGCAGAAATGTCAGGCGTTGGTTCTCCGACGTCTTTAGCGGGTAGCTGCTCAGCGAATGCAAATCGTGACCGATGACACCGACCCAGCTGCGCTCACGCAGGCGCACTGTCTGCAACCAGCCATCGACGCCAGGGCTCTGTCCTTGAGTCCAGGCACGTTCGGCCTCGGCGGCGTAGCCACTGAGGGTGGCTCGAGCTTCGTCGGACAAGAACAGATTCTTCTGCTCCATATAACGGCCCCAGGACCAGCTCAGCCAGATCATCAGCAAACAGAACGCTATTAATAGAAAGGCCAACCTCCAGAACAGCGAGTGTTTACCTGGCAGGTCAGACCATTTCATCGATCGCGCTCAGCACATAGCCCTTGCCCCAGACCGTGCGCACTTCACGTTCGCTGTAGCCGATCGCCTTGAGCTTGCGGCGAATCTGGCTGATATGCATGTCCAGGCTACGGTCGTGGGGGGCATAGCCGCGTTGCAGGACCTGTTGATAAAGGAAGGCTTTGCTGAGCACTTCATCACCATTACGGTTCAACGTCTCCAGCAGGCGGTATTCGCTGCGGGTCAGGCCGGCCCATCGCTCACCGTGGTGGACATCGCACCGCTCATCGTCGAAACGAAGGCTCTGGGAATCATTGTTGAGCGGCGCCGGAACCGGAACTTGGTGGCGGTCGAGCGCCACACGACGCAGGATGGCTTCGATGCGCACCCGCAACTCGGCCATGCTGAAGGGCTTGGGCAGGTAATCATCGGCCCCCAGACGAAAACCGCTGATGCGATCCGCCTCGGCGCCCAACGCCGACATCAGAATCACCGGAAGCGAGTGGCTTTCACGCAAATGCGTCAGCACCGACAGGCCATTCATGCCTGGCAAGAGAATATCCATCAGCACCAGATCGAAGACCTGCTGCCGGGCAATCGCCAGTCCCTCCATGCCGTTTTGGCACCAGATCACCTGAAAGCCATAGCGCCCCAGGTGCTCATGGACATAAGCGCCCAGCACGAGGTCGTCTTCAATCGCCAGAATACGGGGATGGCCAATAGATACGGGAGTCATTAGCTTCTGCAAGTCATTCTCAGTTACCAATTATTCAAGATTGCTCCCCGGTGAGCAACCTGAGCGCGCTCATCATGGGTATGACACTTGCAGCGCCAGGCTGAGCACGGCGTTAATTTACGAAGATTGCCTGCATGCAAATGGCTACACTGCGCAGGTGATGCGTGCAGGATGTGCGCGTCAGTCATCCGTGCGTCATTCAAAAAAACAGTGTGCTAGCAGGAGAGTTGCGTGCTTAAGAAACTGGGGATAAAAGGCCGCGTGCTTTTGCTGACCTTGTTGCCGACCAGCTTGATGGCATTGTTGCTGGGCGGCTACTTCACATGGATGCAGCTGTCCGACCTGCAAACCCAACTCCTGCAACGTGGCGAGATGATCGCCGAACAACTGGCGCCACTGGTGGCCCCTGCCATGGGCCATAACAACACCGATTTACTGGAACGCATCGCGACCCAATCCCTCGAACAGGCGGATGTTCGCGCCGTGTCTTTTCTCGCGCCTGATCGCACGCAATTGGCCCACGCCGGGCCGAGCATGCTCAATCAGCCGCCGATCGGTAACAGCACCCACATGTTGCAACGCAGCGGCAGCGACGCGACCCGCTATCTGTTGCCGGTGTTCGGCCGGCACCGCAACCTGGCTGGCGACTTGATCCCGGAGGAAACCGACCGTCTACTGGGTTGGGTCGAACTCGAGCTTTCCCACAGCGGCATGCTGCTGCGTGGCTATCGCAGTTTGTTCGCCAGCCTGATGTTGATCCTCGCGGGCCTTGCCGGCACTGCCCTGCTGGCGCTGCGCATAAGCCGCACCATTAACGCGCCGCTCAGTCTGATCAAACAGGCTGTTGCGCAACTCAAGGACGGCAACCTGGAAACCCGCTTGCCGCCGCTCGGCAGTCAGGAGCTGGATGAACTGGCATCGGGCATCAACCGCATGGCTGGCACCCTGCAAAACGCCCAGGAAGAATTGCAACTCAGCATCGACCAAGCCACTGAAGACGTTCGGCAGAACCTGGAAACCATCGAAATCCAGAACATCGAGCTGGACCTGGCGCGTAAAGAGGCACTGGAAGCGAGCCGGATCAAATCCGAGTTTCTGGCCAACATGAGCCACGAAATCCGCACGCCCCTCAATGGCATCCTCGGCTTTACCCATCTGTTGCAGAAAAGTGAGTTGACGCCCCGTCAGCTGGATTACCTGAGCACCATCGAGAAATCCGCCGACAGCTTGCTGGGGATCATCAACGAGATTCTCGACTTCTCGAAAATCGAGGCCGGCAAGCTGGTACTCGACAGCATTCCCTTCAACCTGCGTGACCTGCTACAGGACACCCTGACCATCCTCGCCCCGGCGGCCCACGCCAAAGAGCTTGAACTGGTGAGCCTGGTCTACCGCGATACACCCTTGTCGCTGGTCGGCGATCCCCTGCGCCTCAAACAGATCCTCACTAACCTGGTCAGCAACGCGATCAAGTTCACCCGTGAGGGCACTATCGTCGCCCGCGCCATGCTCGAAGAAGAGCATGAAGACAGCGTACAACTGCGCATCAGCATTCAGGACACCGGCATCGGCTTGTCCAATCAGGATGTACGCGCCCTGTTTCAAGCCTTCAGCCAGGCTGACAATTCGCTGTCCCGGCAACCCGGCGGCACCGGCCTGGGGCTGGTGATTTCCAAACGCCTGATCGAGCAGATGGGCGGCGAGATCGGCGTCGACAGCACGCCCGGCGAAGGTTCCGAGTTCTGGATCAGCCTGAGCCTGCCTAAAACCCGCGACGACGCCGAAGACCTGCCGTCGGCGCCACTGCTCGGCCGCCGTGTCGCCGTGCTGGAGAACCACGAACTGGCCCGCCAGGCGTTGCAGCACCAACTGGAAGACTGTGGCCTGGAAGTCACCCCGTTCAATACACTGGAAGCGTTGACCAACGGCATTACCGGCGCCCATCAGACCGATCAGGCAATCGACTTGGCGGTGCTCGGCATCACCACCAAGGACATGCCACCCGAGCGTCTCAATCAGCACATCTGGGACCTCGAGCATATGGGCTGCAAGGTACTGGTGCTGTGCCCGACCACTGAACAAACACTGTTTCATCTCTCGGTGCCCAACCCCCACAGTCAATTGCAAGCCAAACCGGCCTGCACCCGCAAGCTGCGCCGAGCCTTGGCCGACCTGGTCAATCCGCGCCAGATGCGCAACGATCCTGGTGAACCCCTCTCCAGCCGCGCGCCGAAAGTGCTCTGCGTCGATGACAACCCGGCCAATCTGTTGCTGGTGCAAACCCTACTTGAAGACATGGGGGCCAAGGTGGTCGCGGTCGAGAGCGGCTATGCCGCGGTCAAGGCCGTGCAGACAGAAACCTTCGATCTGATCCTGATGGACGTGCAAATGCCCGGGATGGACGGACGCGAGACCACCGAAGTGATCCGCCAATGGGAAAGCGAGCGGCACAGCACCCCGCTGCCGATCGTCGCCCTGACCGCCCATGCCATGGCCAATGAAAAGCGCGCCCTGTTGCAAAGCGGGATGGACGACTACCTGACCAAGCCTATCAGTGAGCGCCAACTGGCCCAGGTGGTGTTGAAATGGACCGGCCTGGCGCTGCGCAACCATGGACCGGAGCGCGCCAGCGAGTCCTACATCAATGGCGCCGAATTGCAGGTGCTTGATCATGAGGAAGGGCTGCGTCTGGCCGCGGGCAAAGCCGATCTGGCCGCCGATATGCTGGCGATGCTGCTCGCATCGTTGGAGGCTGACCGTGAAGCCATCCGCGTCGCCCGAGCAGCCAATGACCAGAATGCGCTGATCGAACGGGTCCATCGCCTGCACGGCGCTACCCGCTACTGCGGCGTACCGCAATTGCGCGCAGCTTGCCAGCGCAGTGAAACCCTGCTCAAGCAAGAAGACCAAAAGGCCTTTACCGCGCTGGATGAACTGGACCGGGCCATTAATCGCCTGGCCACCGAAGCCCGCATCAGTGCCTGACCCACGGCAATAGCGGCGATGCCGATGAGCGTTAAGCTCATCGCCCCCGAACAAGGATGACGCCATGCGCACGATTCTCTTCAGCAGCCAGACCTATGATCGCGACAGCTTCCTCGGTGCCGAGCTGCCGGCTGGTGTCCAATTGCAGTTTCAATCCGCGCGGCTGTGCCTGGACACGGTGGCGCTGGCCGAACACCACGAAGTGGTCTGTGCCTTCATCAATGATGACCTCAGCGCGCCGGTGCTCGAACGGTTGGCGGCCGGTGGCACCCGGCTGATCGCCCTACGCTCGGCCGGCTACAACCATGTCGACCTGCCTGCAGCCAAACGTCTGGGGCTGAGTATCGTCCGGGTCCCGGCCTACTCGCCCCACGCGGTGGCCGAACATGCGGTGGCGTTAATTCTGGCGCTGAACCGGCACCTGCATCGCGCCTACAACCGGACCCGCGAAGGCGATTTCAGCCTGCATGGGCTGACCGGTTTCGATCTGGTGGGTAAAACCGTCGGCGTGGTCGGCACCGGACAGATCGGTGCTACCTTCGCCAAAATCATGGCGGGGTTCGGCTGTCAGCTACTGGCTTACGACCCTTATCCCAACCCGCAGGTAGAAGCCCTCGGCGCTCGCTACCTGAGTTTGCCCGACCTGCTGGCGCAAGCGCAGATCATCAGCCTGCATTGCCCACTGACCGCCGACAGCAAACACCTGATCAACAGTCAGTCACTGGCCCATCTGCAGCCGGGCGCCATGCTGATCAACACTGGTCGTGGCGGCCTGGTGGACACACCGGCGCTGATCGACGCCCTGAAAAACGGTCAACTGGGTTATCTGGGTCTGGATGTATATGAAGAAGAAGCGCAGCTGTTCTTCGAGGACCGCTCAGACCTGCCGTTGCAAGACGATGTGCTGGCGCGCTTGCTGACATTTCCTAACGTCATCATCACCGCCCACCAGGCCTTCCTGACCCGCGAAGCCCTGGCCGCGATTGCCGCGACCACTTTGCAGAACATTGCCGCCTGGGCCACGGGCACACCGCAAAACCAGGTGGAAGGCTGAGCCACGGATCGGCTGCCTGATCGAAGGTCACACGCCTGGGCCATGCTGGATTCCTCCGCGTGCTAGCATACCGCCCATATTTGGAGGACCCATGGTCGAACACGATTTCCGCTATACCCTGATGAGCCCGCAACACACCCTGATCGAATGCCGCGCCCTGATGCCAGGCCGCTATCAAGTCACCGGTAACGGCGGCTCGATACAGAGCAACGATGTCCTGGTGGTCACCCTCAAAGGCAGCAAGGACTTGTCCATGCGCCTGACCGTGGAAAAAGTCCGTCACCTGATCAACCCGATCGGCCAATGGGTCGCCGTGGCCCGTGGCCCGGTGTTCGGTGAACTGGCCATTCACACGTGGAAGGTCAACTGTGACAGCTGTGCAGCCGAGCTGAACTTTGAGTTCGCGGTGGATGCCAAACTCGGCAACAAGGCGCAAAAGCCTGCCGCCACAGCGCGCATTGCCGAGCTTGGCTGGGTGACCACTGGCGAGAAACACCTCTGCCGCAAATGCCAGGGCTCTGTCTGATGAAACGTCTGGCCCTTATTGGGACGGTTGGCGCCAGCCTGTTATCGGGCTGTGCTGCTGAGCCGGTGAAACTGCAACAGGAGCACAGCTATGTTCTGGAGTGGATCGGCGAACGCCCGCTGATCGACAACAGCCATCTGACCATCACCCTCGGTGAAGACGGTCGGGCCTATGGCACTGGCGGCTGCAACCACTGGTTCGCGCCTTACACCCTGGAAGGCGACAAGCTTAGCTTCGGCAAGGTCGGCAGCACCCGTAAAATGTGCGCGCCGGCACTGATGGAGCAAGAGAGACGCTTCCTGCAAGCACTGGAAACCGTGCAACGTTGGGACATTTCGCCGATCGAGCAGACGCGTTTCTGGCCTGCCGAAGGCAAGCCGTTGCGCTGGTGGCTGGAAGAGGGTTGATCGCCCTGTAGATCGCATTCGCGGGCAAGCCCGCTCCCACGGGTTCATGGTGATCCTTGTGGGAGCGGGCTTGCCCGCGAAGAAGTCCCCCTGACTCTCAATTCTTCGCCTGCAACGCCGCAAGCTTCGCCATCACTCCCGCCGCCGTCTGCTCGCCCATGAGCTGCTCACGCACCTTGCCCTTGTCATCGATGATGTAGGTCACCGGCAGTGCCTCGCTGCGTGGCAAATCGAAAAGGTCGGCCGGGTCCTGGGCCATTACGGTGTATTTGATCCCCAGTGCTTCACTGGCCTTCTTCAATTCCTCGCCCTGCACATTGTCGAAGTTGATCCCGAACACGTCGATCGACTTGCCTTTCAATTGTTCAGCCAAGGCATTCAGCTCGGGAATCTCGGTTCGGCACGGGCCACACCATTCAGCCCAGTAATTGAGCACCACCCATTGCTTGTCCAGACGCTCGGAGGCGATTTTCTGCCCCTGCTGATCGACACCGTAGTCATTGCCACAGCCGCTGAGCAACAAGGTTGTGATGATTGCCAATGCTGTTACCAGTCGCCTAGTCATGTCTTGGTCCTTTGAAAAGATTGGTTCTGAATCCACTTTGACTGCTACCCATCGCCTCCCCAAGGTTCAGGACTGCTCGCCACACAGGTAGAATAGCCGCCACCTTACGCAAGATGCGAACCGCACATGACCGATCTGACGCTTTATCACAACCCGCGCTGCTCGAAATCCCGCGGTGCGCTGGAACTGCTGCAAGCTCGTGGCCTGACCCCGACCGTGGTGCGCTACCTGGAAACCCCATTGGACGCCACGCAACTGCAAGACCTGCTGGAAAAACTGGGCATCAGCGCCCGCCAGCTGCTGCGCACCGGCGAAGACGAGTACAAGACCCTCAACCTGGCAGACAGCAGCCTGACCGAGGCGCAGTTGATCGCCGCCATGGCCGCGCATCCAATACTGATCGAACGGCCGATTCTGCAGGTCGGCGACAAAGCCGTCATCGGCCGTCCTCCGGAGAAAGTGCTGGAGATTCTTCCGTGAGTGCGCCGTACGTTCTGGTTCTGTATTACAGCCGCAGTGGCTCCACCAATGAAATGGCCCGGCAAATTGCACGCGGTATCGAGCAAGGCGGTCTGGAAGCACGCTTGCGCACAGTGCCGGCGATCTCCGCCGACTGTGAAGCGGTAGCACCGAGCATTCCGGAAGAAGGCGCTTTGTACGCCAGTCTCGATGACCTGAAAAACTGCTCGGGCCTGGCCCTCGGCAGCCCGACCCGCTTCGGTAACATGGCCGCGCCGTTGAAATACTTCCTCGACGGCACCAGCAATTTGTGGCTGACCGGCGCACTGGTCGGCAAACCGGCCGGCGTCTTCACCTCCACCGCCAGCCTGCACGGCGGCCAGGAGACCACTCTGCTGTCGATGATGCTGCCATTGCTGCACCACGGCATGCTGATCACCGGCCTGCCCTACAGCGAATCGGCTCTGCTGGAAACCCGCGGTGGCGGCACCCCTTACGGCGCCAGCCATCACGCGGGGGCCGACGGCAAAAGTCCGCTGAACGAACACGAAGTCGCTCTGTGCCGTGCACTGGGTCTGCGCCTGGCGAAAACCGCCCTGCAACTGGAGAACAACCGTGGCTAAAAAGCCCAAGATCCTGCCTTCGATCCAATGGCTGGAGCCACGTGTGCGGGTCGCCCGCGTACTGAGCCTGATCTGCTTTCTCGGTTTGATCGGCCTGTTGTGCGCCTATTATCTGATCGTCGCCGATCTGCATGGCGCTCGGCCCTGGGTGATTCTGCTGATCGAACTGGTGCCTTTGCTTGTGCTGGCGCCGGGCATGCTCAGCGGCAGCGCGCGTGGGCATTCATGGATGTGTTTTGTGGTGAATTTGTATTTCATCAAGGGCGCGCTGGCCGCCTACGATCCCAATCGACAAATGTTCGGTCTGCTGGAAATGGCCGCGAGCCTGGCAGTGTTCTGCAGCGCGCTGCTGTATGTGCGCTGGCGATTCCAGCTCAATCGCAAATTGGCAGGGGAAGGTGAAGCGATGGCTTGATCGATGAATGTCGCCTGAGCAACCGTACTCGGCGACCTGACTTCATGTCTCAATTTTCGAAGCCTGAGAGCTTCCAGTTTGGAGAGGGCATGCACGACTACAAATGGCTAAACGAATACTGTCTCAATCGCTTCGGTTCGGCGGCCGCCCTTGAGGCACACCTGCCCTCCCCTGAATCTGCACAACAACTGAGAAAAATCACCGCCGATCGCTATCTATCGACCTTGGCGCTAAGGGTTTTCCGTGCCGGGTTGAAGCACAGCCTGGTGGATGCCAAATGGCCGGCATTCGAACAGGTTTTTTTTGGATTTGATCCTGAGAAAGTCGTGCTGATGGGGGCTGAACACCTTGAACGCCTGATGCAGGACGCTCGCATCATCAGGCATTTGGGCAAGCTCAAAAGCGTACCGCGCAATGCCCAGATGATCCTCGATGTTGCCCATGAACATGGCAGCTTTGGCGCCTTCATCGCCGACTGGCCCACAACCGATATCGTTGGCCTCTGGCAGTACCTTGCCAAGCACGGAAGCCAACTGGGTGGCCTCTCGGCGCCGAGGTTCCTGAGAATGATCGGTAAAGACACCTTCATTCCGACATTTGACGTGGTTGCTGCGCTGAACGCCCAGAACATCATCGACAAAGTGCCGAGCAGCAAGCGGGATCAAGCGAAGGTTCAAGAGGTTTTCAACCTCTGGCATAGCGAAAGCGGACGACCGCTCTGTCAGTTATCCGCGATGCTGGCTTATACCGTAAACCATTGAGCCGGGATCAAACCCGGCCACCTGGCCGGTGAGCCCATCTAACTGCCATAAAGTTCGATACTAAGCACACTAACTTGTAGCGTAACTTTTCCGGCAAAACAATGGAGCAGGAATGCGCATCAAGCCAGGACTCAGCCCCTTACCTGAGTGAAATTTGCCTGGCTTGGAAAGGCTTCAACACCCCTCCAAATTTTTCACATTCCTTTCACCAATCCCCCACCTGACCTGCTCTAGATTTGCGTTCAAGTTACTGCTCAAGGCCTCGCGCGCTGTAAAGTTCTCGTTCGAAAATCACACACGGGTGAACAATGTGGTTAATTCTGTCCCGGCCGGGCTGCCGTCAAAAAGAGTCATCACAACCAGACTCAAAAAGCAGCTACTGGGGGCTGGCGCTGCCATAGCCAGTATGGTTCTGGCCACAGGATTCATGTTATGGCCAAAAACGCCATTGAACCTGGGAGAGGGCGACCACATGAGCAGCGCTGGTGTTTATGAACACTGGCGGGCCGGTGACGTTATCGTCCTGGTCAGACATGCCGAGCGTTGCGATCGCTCCAGCAATCCCTGCCTCGGCCCGGCAGACGGCATTACCCATATTGGCAGCATTAGCGCTGCCGAGGTGGGCAAGGCCTTCAAGACCATCGGGATGGATAACGCCGATGTGCTGAGCAGCCCGGCGACCCGCACGCTGCAGACATCCTCGTATATGTTCGGACATGCAGCCCCCGCTCAAGACTGGCTGGTCAGCTGCGGTAAGCCCCTGCGCGATGATGCACTGGCCCACAAGGCTGCCCATCGCAATCTTGTGTTGGTGACCCACAGTGGATGCATCAGCGACCTCGAAAGTCAGTTGGGTTTTAAACATGCACGCTCAAGCGAGTACACCAGCTCTCTGTTTGTTTCCGTCGCAGCTGATGGCCAGCTAAATGTGCTGGGTGTCATGAATGAGCAAGATTGGGCGCCCACACTCAAAAAAATCGCTAAATAATTTGTTACTATTTTTAGGCCTCCAATAATCAAGTCGCTGCAGCAAAATGACAGCCTGAGTGCACTACGCTTATTGACTTTGCAGGAATGACTACTAACACCCACTTGACGATAAAAACTTCAAGGGTCTTTTACTCTAACCAAACGAAATTTTTACGACGATCCACTGATTTTTTTGTTTATAGGTTTGAGTTTCCTTGATTAAGTTTGATCTTTCATCTATGGCAGCACGTATGTTTAAAACAATGAGCGGCGCAGGGAGCCTAAATGCAAAACGCTAAAACGACACATGCAGAGGTAGAACGAATTCTGATGATCAGACGCTGGGCGTTGCCATTACTGCTATCGGCCTTCGGTTTGTTCTATCTACTGCCGCTGGCCTTCCACGGGCTGTGGATTCCAGACGAACCCCGTTACGCGCAAATCAGCCAGGAGATGCTGCTGCGCGGTGATTGGGTTTCCCCGCACTTCATGGGTATTCGATATTTCGAGAAGCCTGCTGCTGGCTATTGGTTGATTGCCATTGGTCAAGCCATCTTCGGCGACAACCTGTTCGGAGTGCGCATCGCTTCTGCGGTGAGTACCGGACTGAGCGTGCTGTTGACGTACCTGATCGCCCGACGCCTGTGGAACGACCCGCGCAAGAGTTTCGCTTCGGCCTTGCTGTACATGAGCTTCGGCCTCATCGCCGGACAAGCCGGGTATTCCAACCTCGATCCGCAATTCACCTTATGGGTCAACCTGAGCCTGGTTGCTCTGTGGTTTGCGATCGACAGCACCACGCAACGGGCCCGATTGATGTCGTGGGCAGTACTCGGCTTCGCCTGCGGCATGGGCTTCATGACCAAGGGTTTTCTCGCCTGGCTGCTGCCTGCGTTGATCGCCCTGCCCTATATGCTCTGGCAACGGCGCCTGGGGGAACTGCTGCGCTACGGTCCGCTGGCGGTCATCGTTGCAATCATCGTCAGCTTGCCTTGGGTACTGGCCATTCATGCTCACGAACCCGACTTCTGGAATTTTTTCTTCTGGAATGAACACATTCGTCGCTTCTCCGCAGAAGATGCTCAGCACACTCGCCCATGGTGGTTCTATCTGCCGATGCTAGTGGTCTCCAGCCTGCCTTGGGCGGCATTGCTGCCCTCTACGTTTACGCAAGCGTGGAAAAACAAGCAACAATCGGGCACCGGTTTCCTGCTGCTTTGGCTGGTGCTGCCGCTGGTGTTTTTCAGCCTTAGCCGGGGCAAACTGCCGACTTACATCATGCCGTGTCTGCTGCCGCTGGCGGTGCTGATGGGCAACACGTTGATAGACCGGATAACACAAGCGCAAGGCCGCGCTATCCGTATCAATGGGCTACTCAATCTTGTCATCGGTACGGGAGCGTTGCTCGCGCTGATCTATCTGCAATTAGCGAAGCCGGTATACGGTCAGCAAGAAATGCTGAGCCTGTCGCTGACATTCATCGTGCTGATGGGCTGGATCATGGCCAACATGCTGCAAGCCTTCAGACCATTGACTATGTGGGCCACTCCCGCACTGGGTATCTGGCTGCTGGTGGCATTGCTACCGGCCGGCATGCCCAATAGCATTGTCCATAGCAAAATGCCCGACCAGTTCATCAACGAGCACATCGACGAACTGAAACAAACCTCAACCCTGCTGAGTAACGATCTGGGTGCGGCCTCTGCCCTTGCCTGGCGCCTGCAACGTCCTGACGTCGCGTTGTATAACACCATAGGCGAATTGAAATACGGCCTCGAATACCCTGACTCGATCCAGCGCCGGGTCGATATGGACAAGGTCCAGCAGTGGATGACCGAAGCTCGTAAACAGGGCTCAGTCGGGGTGGTCATGCGAGTCAAAAACGTGCTGGAAATGCAGGAGGTCGAACTGCTGCCCGTGGATGGCAAGCGTTACCAGCAAGGCGAAATTGCGATCCTGATCTTCCCGAAAAGTCAGCCATGACTTTGTGTAAATCCTGATGACATTGTTTTCGCCATTTCCTGAGGAATATCGGACGAACCGCTGATTTGCATCGGCGGCCTATCGTCCATGGCGCCCGACTGGGCGCCTCTACCCTCAACGATCCATTTTTCGCTCATGGAATGACTAAATTGAAGCTCTGGAACAGTGAAAATAAAGCGCTGGTGCTTTTGCTCGGGGTATCAGCATTAATCCTGCTGCTGGGGTTGGGAACCAGGGAGCTCTGGGGCGCAGAGACCCGCTGGGCAAACATTGCATTGCAAATGCTGCAGTCGGGGGATTACTACGACCCCTATCTCAAAGGCCTGCCGTATTACGACAAACCATTGCCTTCCTACTGGCTGATAACCGCTACTGCCTGGCTGATGGGCGGCCTGGATCATTGGTCGCTACGCCTGACTTCGGTCATCGCCGCCTGGCTGAGTATCTGGCTGGTCTATTTGATCGGCGAGCAACTGTTTCGCAAAGGTACTGGCCTGATCGCCGGGTGGATGCTGGCGACAACCTTCTATTTCATCTTCTGGGCACGGGTCGCTACCGCCGACATCCTGACTGTCTGCGGTGTACTGGCGGCCGTCTGGTGGTACTGGCGCGGCCCGGATGACACCCGCCTGGGCCGCTACACGGTGTTCTTCCTTTTGCTGGCTGCGACCTCGCTACTCAAGGGGCTGATCGGCTTCATCTTGCCGGGGTTGGTGCTGTTGCCGCACGTGCTCAGCGAGAATCGCTGGAAGCGCCACCTCAACCCGCGACTGTGCCTGGCCCTGCTGATCGCAGGCCTGTTTTACATGGTGCCGTTCGTCCTTTCACACTTCTATGGTGCCCCCACTTACGGCCAGAGCGGGCTCGGCCAAGTGTTCCGGGAAAACGTGGTGCGCTTCTTCCAGCCGTTCGACCAATTCGGCCCCATCTACACCTATCTGATCTACCTCCCGGTCTATACCTTGCCCTGGGCGCCGTTCTGGATACTCGGGTTGTGGCTGGCGCTACGCAATTGGCGGCAAACCGAACCCAACACTCGCTGGCTAATCTGGAGCCTGGGCCTGCTGTTCCTGTTCTTCACCGCCAGCGGCAGTCGGCGTAGTTACTATGTGTTGCCACTGGTGCCCTTCGCCCAACTGTTAGCCGCCTGGTGGGTCATGCGCCGTATTGACGAAAAACGCGCTGCCGGCAAGGTCAGCGGTCCAGGCTGGAAGAAAGGCTTCGGTGCGGCGGCAGCGCTGCTGATCGTGGTGCTGGGCATCATCTATCCCTGGACCAACCTCGGTGGTGGGGTCGTCCCGTTCAGCGCTCAGGTGCGTGCCGAGGCCAGCAAGAGCGCGCCCTGGAATCAGTGGCGTATCGTGATGGTTGAGGTCGATAACAAACTGCCGATGTACCTGCAGAATCAGGGTGCACCGTTCTACTACGTACAGGAGACCCAGGACTTTCCACGCGAAGGCGACAGTGCAACGCTACTGGCATGGCTGGAAAAAACCAGCGGCCAGCACTGGGACCCGCAGCGCACTATCATCGTCGCGCAATATCAAAAGGCTGATCAGTTGCCGCTGAACTACCTCGCCGCCGACCACCAGGTGATTCTCACCAAACCTAACAATGGTGAGCGGATGTTCCACTCTCGTGACTATGGCAGCGTTGCGTTTATCCCCAAGGTAACGACGCCTTGAGGGATCGATCGAGAGGCCTGGCAGGCCTCTCGATCTATTAGAGGTTCAGCACATTGACGAACCGCGAAGCTGCGGTTTCGTCGATACGCAGGTGGGTGAAGTCGAACAGGTTGCGGTCCGCCAGTTGAGACGGAATGACGTTCTGCAAGCTGCGGAAGATGCTTTCGGTTCGCCCCGGGGTCTTGCGGTCCCATTCCTGGAGCATTTCCTTGACCACCTGACGTTGCAGGTTTTCCTGAGAACCGCAGAGATTGCACGGGATAATCGGGAACTGTTTAAAGTCGGAATAAGCCTGGATGTCTTTCTCGTTGCAGTACGCCAGCGGCCGGATCACCACGTTGCGTCCATCATCGGCGCGCAGCTTGGGCGGCATGGCCTTGAGCGAGCCGTTGTAGAACATGTTGAGGAAAAAGGTCTCGACGATGTCATCGCGGTGATGACCGAGGGCCATTTTGGTCGCGCCGATTTCGTCGGCGAAGGTGTACAAGGTGCCGCGGCGCAGACGCGAGCATAACGAGCAGGTGGTCTTGCCTTCAGGAATCAGCTCCTTGACCACCGAATACGTGTCTTTTTCGACGATGTGGTATTCCACACCCAACGCTTTCAAATAGGCCGGTAGCACGTGCTCGGGAAAGCCCGGCTGCTTCTGGTCCATGTTCACCGCGACGATGTCGAACTTGATCGGTGCAACCTTCTGCAGGTGCATCAGCACATCGAGCAGGGTGTAACTGTCCTTGCCACCGGACAGGCAGACCATGACCTTATCGCCCTCTTCGATCATGTTGAAATCGGCGACCGCTTCACCGGCCTGCCGACGAAGGCGTTTCTGCAGTTTGTTCTGGTTGACCGTAAGAGTGCCCATGGCGCTTGAAATCCGCGAAGGTGTTTGACGAAAAGCCGGCATTTTACGCAAAAACTCTGCGTGGGCGAAGAGGCTGCCCATGCGCAAACCCCGCAAGGCTGGCGCATACGCAGTATTTGCACGATTCCAGAAGATGCAGCGATTAAGCCTCGCGTTTACAGCGCGATTTGCTCTAAAGGGTCGCACCTTTGCAAGCAACTCCTTTCTATACTGCGACATAAGGTCGAACACATACAGAGACCTCTACTTACTCAGGCCGCTTGGCCCGTAGGCGCTCCGTTGGGGGGCGATGGTAATAACAAAAGGAGTGACTGGCATGATCCATCACGTAGTGGGGCTCTTCACCCACCCTGATCAAGAATGGCGAGATATCCGTGGCGATGAAGAAGAAAGCATCAGCCATATGTACCTCACTCACACGCTGATTCTGGCGGCAATTCCTGCAATTTCAGCCTTTATCGGTACCACTCGGGTCGGCTGGGTCATCGGCAGCCGCGCTCCAGTCATGCTCACTCAGGAAAGTGCACTGTGGATGACGATCATGTCCTATCTGGCCATGCTCGGTGGCGTAGCCGTGATGGGCGCCTTCGTTCACTGGATGGCGCGTACGTATGATGCCAGCCCAAGTCTGGCCCGATGCGTCGCATTTGCTACCTACACTGCTACGCCGCTATTTGTCGGAGGTCTGGCGGCGCTGTATCCACACATGTGGTTGGGGATGATCGTCGGGACTGCCGCCATCTGCTACACGGTGTACCTGCTGTATGTGGGCTTGCCGACCTTCATGAACATTCCATCGGATGAGGGTTTTCTGTTCTCGAGTTCGGTGCTGGCCGTTGGGCTGGTCGTGCTGGTCGCGATCATGGCCTTCACCGTAATCGTCTGGGGCCTGGGCGTCGGCCCCGTCTACACCAACTGACGCCATCTATAACAAACAAAAAACTGCCAACACAGGCCGCCGCAAGGCGGCCTTCTAATGGGTGGGTGACCATTCGGCGACTGACCGATTCGGAATTCGCGAAGATTGCGGCATACTCGACACCTCTGGAGATCCGTACAGCATGCCCGAGCAACTCAATACCCGCGTCGAAGACTGTTTCCAACAAGCCGAATCCTTTTTCAAACGAACATTCAAACGCCCCATAGTCAGCTTCAAGTTGCGTGGACAGAAAGCTGGCGTCGCGCATTTGCACGAAAATCTGTTGCGTTTCAATCCGCAGTTGTACCGGGAAAACAGCGAAGACTTTCTCAAACAGACCGTGCCCCACGAAGTCGCGCACCTGATTGCCCACCAACTGTTCGGTGAGCGCATCCAGCCCCATGGCGAAGAGTGGCAATTGATCATGCGCGGGGTGTACGAGCTGCCGCCCAACCGCTGTCACACCTACGCGATCAAACGCCGCAACGTCACCCGTTACATCTACCGCTGCCCTTGTGCTGACAGCGACTTCCCGTTTTCGGCCCAGCGTCATGGATTAGTCAACCAAGGGCGACGGTATTTGTGTCGTCGGTGTCGGCAGACACTGATGTTTACCGGTGAGACCAGGGTGGAGTAGCTACCTGTGTGGCGGCCATGCCTCCGCACAGGCACTAAACAATCACCTTGGCCCCCCTCAAATCTTCTATCTGCCGCGCACTAAATCCAAGTTCAGCCAACACCTCATCGGTATGCGCGCCCAGCGCCGCGCCAATATGCCGGGGCTCAGGCAATCCGTCGGAAAACTTCAACGGGCACGCCATCTGCGGCTGCCTACTGCCATCGGCCCGAGGCACCTGGCTGACCAGTTCTCGCGCTTTCAGCTGTGGATGTTCGAGGGCTTCGGCGAGGCTGAGCACCGGTTCGACGCAGGCATCGACGTTGGCGAAAAGATCGCACAGCCAGGCAAAATCATGCTTCTCGAACTCAATCTGCAACTCCAGTTTGAGCGCCCGCTGCTGTTCAGGGTTGGGCGACAAACCTTGTACAGCCAGTTCCGGGCGGCCCAACGTCCTGCAGAGCTGCTGCATAAATGCCGGTTCAAGGCTGCCCACCGACAGCCAGCGGCCATCACGCGTGCGGTAGTAGTCGTAAAAACTGCCGCCGTTGAGCATCTGGTTTTCCCAATCAGGCTCGACACCGCAGGCCAGGTAACCGGCACCGGCCATGGCATTCAAACTGAATACACAGTCGGCCATGCTCACGTCCAGATGTTGCCCTTGCCCGCTGTGCTGGCGGGCAATCACGGCCGCCAACAGGCCTATCACACCGTGCAGCGACCCACCGGCAATGTCCGCCGCTTGAATCCCCAGTGGTAAAGGCCCGCTGTCCTTGCGCCCGGTGTAGCTGGCAAGCCCGGTCAGGGCCAGGTAGTTGATGTCATGGCCGGCGCGATCCTTATACGGACCGGTCTGACCGTAGCCGGTGATCGACACGTAAATCAGCTTTGGGTTGATTGCCTTCAAGGCCTCGTAACTCAACCCCAGACGCTCCATGACACCTGGACGAAACTGCTCCAGAACGATGTCGTAGTCCTGCACCAGTTGCTTGACCACCTCCAGCGCCGCGGGTTGTTTGAGGTCCAGCGCCAGGCTGCGCTTGTTGCGATTGAGGTAAGCGTGGCTGGCAGATACACCCTGATCATGGGGCGGCAACACCCGCAACAAGTCCATGCGGGTCGGCGACTCGATGCGCAAGACCTCGGCGCCCATGTCCGCCAGCAACAGCGAGGCAAACGGCCCCGGCAGCAAGGTGGAAAAATCCAGTACTTTGAGTGACGCCAGAGGACCTTGCATGAGTGCTCCACAATCCGAACCTATTACCTCCAGAGTAGGCAGCTGACAGGCCCACGGCAATCACTGCAAGCATCAGCCGGACTGACAGTTGCGCTCAAACCCCAGCCATGAAAAAACCCGCCGAAGCGGGTTTTTTCATGACACCACGGTGTTACTTGACGGACGTCGGAGTATGGCCTTCAGCCACGCCCAGATCGTCTTCTTCACGGGTGTCGGAGATACCGCGACCACCGGAAGTCAGCTCCGATTGCATCTTGTCGACGTCCAGCTCCTTGACCCACTTGGCCACCACCAGAGTGGCGACAGCGTTACCCACCAGGTTGGTCAGCGCACGGGCTTCGGACATGAAGCGGTCAATGCCGAGGATCAGCGCCAGACCGGCAACCGGCAGATGGCCGACAGCCGACAGGGTCGCTGCCAACACGATGAAGCCGCTACCGGTCACACCGGCAGCGCCTTTAGAGGACAGCAGCAGCACCACCAGCAAGGTAATCTGGTGAGTGATGTCCATGTGCGTGTCGGTCGCCTGGGCGATGAACACCGCGGCCATGGTCAGGTAGATCGCAGTACCGTCGAGGTTAAACGAGTAACCGGTCGGGATCACCAGACCCACTACCGATTTCTGCGCACCCAGGCGTTCCATCTTGATCAGCATGCGTGGCAGCACCGACTCCGAAGACGAAGTACCCAGCACGATCAGCAGCTCTTCACGGATGTAACGGATCACCTTGATCACGCTGAAGCCATGAGCGCGAGCGATACCGCCCAGCACCACCAGCACGAACACCACGCAGGTGATGTAGAAGCAGAGCATCAGCTGGCCCAGTTGCACCAGCGAGCCGACGCCATAGGCACCGATGGTGAAGGCCATGGCGCCCAAGGCACCAATTGGCGCGAGCTTCATGATCATGTTGATGATGTTGAACATCACGTGGGCGAAGCGATCGATGAAGTCCAGTATTGGCTTGCCGTAGGAACCCAGACGATGCAAGGCGAAACCGAAGATCACCGAAAACATCAGCACCTGCAGGATATCGCCAGTGGCGAAGGCGCCGACAATGGTGGTCGGAATGACGTTCAGGAGAAAGCCTACGACGCTTTGATCAGCACCGGCAGCCACATAGGCGGCGACCTTGGAGGCGTCCAGGGTAGTCACGTCGATGTGCATGCCGGCACCCGGCTGGACGATGTTGACCACAACCAGGCCCACCAGCAGAGCGATGGTGGAAACAATTTCGAAGTACAGCAGCGCGTAACCGCCGGTCTTGCCGACCGACTTCATGCTCTGCATACCCGCGATACCGCTGACGACGGTGCAGAAGATGATCGGTGCGATGATCATTTTGATCAGTTTGATAAACCCGTCACCCAGCGGCTTGAGCGCCACGCCGGCCTGAGGGTAGAAATGGCCGATCAGAATACCGATAGTGATAGCTACGATCACCTGTAGATACAGGGATTTGTACAGTGGCTGACGAGTCGTCATTGCAAAGATCCTCAAGTGTGTCGCCCGGCAATCATCCATCTGACGCCCACAACACCTAAAGTGCGAACCCTCCTGAACCGGAGGGATTTGTTTTATCGAGCTGCACGCTGGCAGACCTCTCATCCCTATCGCAAAGCCCGTGCCATCTCCCCGATACCCCCCTGAAGACCTTTAGGCATCAGGGGTAAGCAGCGCTAACCGGAACATTCCCCTTCACCGAAGTGGCGGATATCCGCCCATCGACCGACCAACGTCCTACAATTTGGCGGATATCCGCCTTGTCCATCTCCGGGGGCGTGGCTAACATCCGCCCCTCAGTGGACGGATCTACTCTCATGCGCGAACGTACCATCGCCAGTCATTTCGCCCGTGCCGCCCTCGGCGGAGCGCGCAGGCAGGGCTACGACTATTCGGGCCTGCTGCAACATCTGGGCATCAGCGCAGAGTTACTGGACGAGCCCAAAGCACGCCTCGCGCCCGAGCAATTCACTGGCCTGTTGCAATTGCTTTGGCAGGCGCTGGATGACGAATACCTGGGGTTTGGCCATGGCCCCAGTAAACGCGGCACCTTCGCCATGATGTGCCACGCCTTGATTCACTGCCGCAACCTGGAGAAAGCACTCAGTCGCGGCTTATTATTTTATAGCCTATTCCCCGACGCTCCGCGTCTGAGCCTGACCCGCGAAGGCGAAATGGCGCGTTTGAGCCTGGACGATTCGCAGCTTTGGGACCCGGATCACTTTCTCAGCGAATGCCTGCTGGTGATCTGGCATCGACTGGGCAGTTGGCTGATCGGCCAGCGCATTCGTCTGGAACAAGCCACCTTCAGCTACCCCAAACCCGAACACAGCGCCGAATACGATTTGCTGTTCCCTTGCCCGATGCTGTTCTCGGCCGAGAACAGCAGCCTGCTGTTTCACAGTCGCTACCTGAGCATGCCGCTGCTGCAGGACGAGCGGACTCTCAAGCATTTTCTCGAACGCTCGCCGGCCGATCTGCTGTCGCGACCGGATGACGGCGACAGCTTAAGCAGTCAATTGCGGCGTCTGCTCAGCCGTGACAGCTCTCGCTGGCCTGATCTTGAAGCCGTGGCTGCGCATCTGCATATCAGCCCGCAAACATTGCGTCGGCATTTGCGCGAAGAAGGGACGAGCTTTCAGGAATTGAAGGACCAGCTGCGACGCGACATCGCGATTTATCACTTGGGGCGCGCCAATCTGTCGTTGCAACAGATCGCCGAGCAACTCGGCTTTTCCGAGCCCTCGGCCTTTCACCGGGCCTTCAAGAAATGGACCGGGCTGACGCCCGGGGCCTATCGTGCGCAGGAGAATTGAGGGAGAAGTTGGTTTTGCGTTGCGGCCAGTGACGCCATCGCGAGCAAGCGAACGTCGCCCGGCCCTTCCCACATTAGATCGGTGTTGACCGCAATTTTGGTGGTTGAACTCAATTTAGTGTGGGAGCGGGCTTGCTCGCGATGAGGCCAGCGAAACCAACATGAATTTCCAGCGGCCCGAATAGCACGCAAACTCAAACCACCAAAAAATGAATCCTGAACGCCGCCCCGCCCAGCGGCGAATCATCCAGCGTCAACTTCGCGCCATAGCTTTCGATGATGTCCTTGACGACTGCCAGGCCGATGCCCTGTCCCGGATGCTGGCGGTCCAGACGCTCTCCTCGCTGCAGGATTCGTGCGCGTTGATCCGTTGGTACGCCGGGGCCGTCATCTTCCACGCACAACTCAGTACTGCTCAGGGTCTCGCGAACGCTAATGCGCACCTCGCTCAAACACAGACGGTAGGCGTTCTCCAACAGGTTGCCCATCATCTCGAGCAAGGCGCCCTGTTCGATCGGCACATAACACGGCTCTGACAGATCGAAAGACACCCGTACCCGCTTATCGCGATAGACTTTGTCCAGTGTGTCGCACAGGCTTTGCAGCACCGGCCGTAGCCGGACCTGATGACGAACCAGACCACTTTTTCGCAGGCTCGCGCGCTGCAATTGATAGCTGATCTGCTGACTCATGCGTTCGATCTGGCTTTGCAGCACCCAGGCCTGATCCCGATCCTGCGGTCGCCGAGCCATGTCCTCACTCACCCCTTGCAAGACCGTCAATGGGGTTTTCAAGCTGTGGGCCAGGTCATCCAGCGAATCACGATAACGAGTGCGCTGCTCGCGTTCGCTATGCAACAAGCGGTTCAACGAGCCGGTCAATCGCAGCAGCTCACGGGGGTGCTCTTCGCTGAGGCTTTCGCGGGTCCCGCCCTCGATCTGATCCAACTCCTGACTCAAACGCCGCAACGCCTGCAAGCCCCAGGTCAGACCAATCCAAAGTAACGCCAGCAACACCAATAGTGCAGCGCCGAAACCCAGATAGAGGTTTTCCCGCACCCCTTCCATAGTCAGCTGATACTCGCGCACCGGTTGCAGCGCGACAATACTGAACGCCGCGCTTTTGCCACCGAGCAACTTGACCTCGACGTCATAGACGAAGAACTCCTGGCCATCAGCCTCGCGAATGCGTGCGAACTCATTGCCACGCCCGTCGTAACGCGGGGTGTAGTTTATGTTTTCTTCCTGGGTTGCCTTCGAGCGCCAGACCAGATGCCCATCGCGGTCATAGATATAGCCGAGCAAACGGCTGTCGGTGAGATTGAAACGCTCATCCGGCAGCTGCGTCGGCATCAACAAGTGGTTGTTTTCGACCCGCGCAGCAGAAATCAGCGTGGTCACATCCGAGGCCAGGCGCTGCTCGATGGAATCCTGCAACGCCAGGCTGAATGCCCCCTGCATCGCCGGCAACAACGCCAGCATGAACAACACGGCCAAGGTGGTCGCCGCCAGCATCAAGCGCAGACGTAACGAACGAATCACCGGCAGCGCTCGTTGAACAGGTAACCCAGGCCGCGCACGGTATCGATCGGCTTGAACCCGGCAGACCCTTCCAGCTTACGTCGCAAGCGCCCGACCAAGACTTCGATCACATTCGGATCACGCTCGTCGTCATCCGGGTAGAGCTGCTCCATCAAGCGGTCCTTGGCCACCACTTGTTGGTGATGGCGCATCAAGTACTCGAGGATCCGGTACTCATAAGCAGTCAAGGCCAACGGCTGTTCATCGAGGGACGCCTGCTTGCGATTCAGATCAAGCAGCAAGGGCCCGGCGGTGATGGTCGACTGGGTAAACCCGCTGGAACGGCGCAACAAGGCATTGAGCCGTGCATCCAGCTCTTCGAACTGAAACGGTTTGACCACATAGTCGTCGGCACCCGCAGCCAGTCCTTCGACTTTGTCCTGCCAGTTACCGCGCGCGGTGAGGATCAGAATAGGAAAGGTCTTGCCTTGCGCGCGCAGTTGGCGAATCAGGTCGAGGCCGCCCATACCCGGCAGACCGAGATCGATCACCGCCAGGTCATGGTTGAACTGCGCAGTCTGGTACACCGCCTCCTCGGCATTGGCCACGGCCTCGACCACATGACCGCTGTCCGTGAGTCGGGTTTGCAAGTGATGACGCAGCAGCGCCTCATCTTCGACGACCAGCAGTTTCATAAAATCGACTCTCCAGGGGCGCTTCATGCGCCCTGATCACTTACACGGCAACGTCAAATTCAGGCCAGACTTTAGAAAGCGTAGTTGGCCGACAGCCAGGTTTGTTCGCTTCTGGTCAGGCTCAGCGACTCCTGCCTGCTGCTACCGCGCTCACTCATCTCGGTGCCGGCATTGCAGCGCAGATAACGGTAACCCAGTTCAACTGACGTGTTCTGCGAAACTTGCTGCTAGGTTAACCACCTGTCCCTGAACTCACCCTGAACGCGCTCTGAACCTAAGCTGAATCAAATCGACTAGGCTATCTGGACGTCTTTTAAAGGAGAGCTGACCATGCGCATGTTCCTTGCTTTCGCATTGCTGGTCTTGAGCGGGCTGAGTCAGGCGGCGATCAAGACCCAGGAAATTCCTTATCAGAGTCCGGACGGTACCAAACTCATCGGCTATTACGCCTATGACGACAGCATTCAGGGCGCTCGTCCCGGTATCGTCGTGGTTCATGAATGGTGGGGGCTCAACGACTATGCCAAGCGTCGCGCCCGTGACCTGGCCGCGCTGGGGTACAGCGCGCTGGCCATCGACATGTATGGCGAAGGCAAGAACACCGAGCATCCAAAGGACGCCATGGCCTTTATGGAGGCGGCGACAAAAGATAGCGCGGCGGCCAGTGCCCGCTTCAATGCCGGTCTCGATCTATTGAAAAAACAGCCTCAGACCGACCCGAACAAACTCGCCGCCATCGGTTACTGCTTCGGCGGCAAAGTCGTGCTGGATGCGGCACGCCAGGGCGTGCCACTGGCCGGCGTGGTGAGTTTCCACGGTGCATTGGCGACCACCACCCCAGCCACACCGGGCAGCGTCAAGGCCAAATTACTGGTTGAGCACGGCGCCAAGGACAGCATGGTCACACCGGACAACGTCAAGGCCTTCAAGGCCGAAATGGACAAGGCTGGCGCCGACTATAAATTCGTCCTCCTTGCAGGCGCCAAGCATGGTTTTAGCAACCCGGATGCCGATCGCCTGAGCCACGGCGATCATGGCGGGCCTGATATTGGCTACAACAAAGCGGCCGATGAGCATTCGTGGGCGGACATGCAGGCGTTCTTCAAGAAGATTTTTGGGTGATCAGCAAGACTGCATAACGGCCTTCGCGGGCAAGCCACGCTCCCACATGGATCGCACGTACCCTGTGGGAGCGGGCATGCCCGCGAAGCGAACACCGCGGTTTTTCAGGCATCGCGCGTCATCGTTCTTCGCGGGCAAGCCCGCTCCCACAGGGATTACACCAGAGTCACTACCCAGCGCTGTCCCGACCCGGCAAAATGCCCGGTATGAATCCACACCCCGCCCTTCCCGCCTGCTGCACCCCACTCGACGCTCACTGGCCGTTGCCTGTCGCTCTGCCGGAGACGGTGTTGCTGGGTACTCACTTTGATCCGTCGCTGTTAGCGCCCGATGATTTCCAGCGCAGCGCTATCGAGCCACCCGCGAGTATTCAGCGTTCGGTGGCCAAGCGTCAGGCCGAGTATCTCGCCGGGCGACTCTGCGCTCGGGCCGCCTTGCAGCAACTTGAGGGACTCGATTGCATCCCGGCCATTGGCGAGGATCGCGCGCCGGTGTGGCCAGCGCATATCTGCGGTTCGATTACCCACAGCACCGGCCGGGCCGCAGCCATTGTTGCGCGCAAGGCGCATTGGCGCGGTTTGGGGATGGACCTGGAAAACCTGCTCAACACAGAGCGCGCCCAGCGACTGGCCGGTGAAATCCTCACCCCGCCCGAGTTACAACGCATGGCCGCCGGCCCCCAGGAACACATCGCCCTGTTGGTGACTCTGACGTTCTCGGTGAAGGAAAGCCTGTTCAAAGCGCTCTACCCGATCGTTCAGCAGCGCTTCTATTTCGAGCATGCCGAACTGCTTGAATGGAGCGAAAGTGGACATGCCCGTCTGCGCCTGCTGACCGATCTTTCCAGCGAGTGGCGCAACGGCAGTGAGCTGGATGCGCAGTTTTCTGTGGGGGATGGGCAGTTGTTGAGTTTGGTCAGCATTGAGGCCTGAAGATCTTTAGCGCCTGTTCGGCCGTTATCGCGAGCAGGCTCGCTCCCACAGTGGACCTGTGTTGATCGCAAAATCGCGAACACACTGAAGATCTAATGTGGGAGCGACGGTGCGGCGATCCGACCTGCTCGCGATGGCGATCTATAGGCCAATAGAGAATCCTGGGACCTGGCTCAATTCTTCTCCTGATGCCGCGGCCAGCTCAGGCTGAAACACGCTCCGCCCAGCTTCTTGCTCTTGCTGATCAACGCCCGGCCGTCATGCCAGTGAATGATCCGCCGCACAATCGACAACCCCAGGCCATGCCCACCAGACGCGCGGGTTCGGCTGTCGTCCAAACGCAAGAAAGGCGTAAAGATCCGTTCCCACGCGCTTTCCGGAACCCCAGGGCCGTCGTCTTCGACATCCACCCGACAACGCTGCTGGCCGACCTGATAGCTGATGGACACCTGCGACTCGGCGTGACGCATGGCGTTGCTCAGCAGATTCTGCAACGCACGGTGCAGGTAGCGCGGCTCGGCCTCGACCCAGGCGTCATCACAGTCGGCAGCGGACAAACACAAACCGCGCTGAACCTTGACGTCGGCACGTAACGGCGCCAACTCGCTGATCACCTGGTTGACCAAAGCATCCAGATCGACCCGCTGAAAATTCAGCGCCGGCGAACCCTGCTCCAGGCGTGCGTAGGTGAGCATTTCGTCCACCAACCGGTCGAGGTCCTGGATATCGTTGTCCATGCCCACCCTGTATTTTTCCCGCGCTTGGTCGGTAGTAGCAGAACCGATCATCTCCAGACCAAAACGCAAGCGCGCCACCGGTGTACGCAACTCATGAGACACCGCCCGCACCAGTTCACGCTGAATCGCCAGCAATCGCTGCAGGTGCTCGGCCATGCCATTGAAGGCGGCCGCCAGGCGCCCGATCGAGTCGGCACCGCGGGCCGGCACCCGGGTTTCCAGGCTGCCCTTGGCGATCCGCGTCGCGGCCGATTCCAGCCCGCTCAAACGCCGCTCCAGTTGTCGCACCAGCAAATACACAATCAAACCGATCAGGCTCAAGCCAAGCGCTGCGATCAACACCAGCCATTGCGGCGGATAAGGATTCATCTGATACAGCGGACCGATTTCCAGCACCCAGGGCGTGCCGACCATACCGGCAAACACCCGTATCGAATCGCCGCCCTTGCCCAGCGCCATCACCGTATCGCCTTCGGAGACCCGGCGACGCTGGTCCTCGTCCATGTCCGCCTGATCGAGGGTGACCAGTTGCAGCTCGAAGCCAAAGCCCTTGTCCGCCTTCAGCGCCGCCAGGCGTTGCGGTTGCTCCGCCACCGGGTAACGCACCAGCTCATCGGCCAACAGGTAAATAGTTGCCCGCGCCAGTTGCTCGCTGATTTGTTGCACTTCGCCCGTGAGGACCAGTTGTTCTTTATCGCTGACCAAACGGTAGACCTTCGCCGCGTACGGGCCGGTCTGCTCAACCAGCGCCTGACCCCGCTGCACACGACTGCGCTGGGTCAGATCAAGATTGGTCTGGGTGAAGGTTTGCAAGGCCAGGGGAATCCCCAACAAACGCTCCCACACCACCAGCGCCCGACGCCGCTCGATCTCGCTCATCGGTTGCAGGTTGTCGGCCATCAACGAAAACGTACCGTGAGCCAAGCGCTCGCGGTACTGCTCACTGCGCACTTGATTGAGCAGGTTCAGCGCCAGCGCGCCAAGCACTGCCACCAGAATCAGCGCTGCACACATGCCGCCATAGATACGCAGGAAAATCGAGTTCACAGCGGCATGTCTACGCACGCTTCGGGGACGAACAAGTAGCCTTTGCTGCGAATGGTCTTGATCAGCCGTGGATGAATCGGGTCATCGCCGATTTTCGGGCGAATGCGCGAGATCCGCACATCAATGGAGCGATCCTGACCGTCGTAACCGATGCCCCGCAGCGCGGTGAAAATCTCTTCGCGGGAAAGAATCCGCCCGGCATTGGCCACCAACAGCCACAGCAAATCGAACTCGGCACTGGTCAGCTCGATACCGCTCTCATTCAGCCAGGCTTCGCGTAACGCGTTATCCACCACCAGTGGGCCGAACTGCAGACGCCTTTCAGGGGCCACTGCTTGCGGCGGCTCACTGCGCCGCAGTAACGCCTGGATCCGCGCCAGCAACAAGCGCGGGCGCACCGGTTTGCACACGTAATCATCGGCGCCCATGTCCAGGCCCAAGACCTGGTCCATGTCGTCGGTGCGCGCGGTCAGCATCAGGATCGGCCCGTCATAACGATCGCGCACCTTGCGGCAGATGCTCAGACCGTCTTCGCCGGGGAGCATCAGGTCGAGGATCACCAGGTCCGGTTGCTCGGCAATGATCCGCGCCGCTGCCAGGGCACCGTTACCCTCGATAGCGACCCGCAGACCGTTGCTTTCCAGGTACTCGCGGGTCAACTCAGCCAGACGCTGGTCATCCTCGACAATCAATACCTGCCAGGCTTCTTGCTCCACGGGTGACCTCTTTTTGCCAAAACCACAATTCAGGAAGGATCCACCCCTCTTTTTGTAATGATCAGGATGGATAAGACAGCGTATAGAAGGAGCGATTGTAGCAATGGCTCCCCTTAAGAACACAAGCAGGCAAATGCGCTCGGTGACAGCGTTTTTTTGTGATAGGGTTCGCGCCCGCAAAAATCCGCCCAAGGCTGTTTTCGGCGGCTTGATTCAGTGACAAACGGTCTATTACGGTACGGTCGCGGCCTACACGACGTTTGGCGGTTTCATACACAATTTACGCACAGCTTTATCCACAGGCAGCACGTTGCAATCGCCCCCCAAAACGCATTATCTTGTAGCCCGGCGGCAAAAAAACCCTACATGTAGGGTTTTGCGCAAAAAACCAAACACAAATCAGACAAGAAACTCAAGCGCTTTTCTTGCTTCTGTTTGGTTGAACTAAACACTTTTTCAGAAGCCCAAACCGCGCCTGCGGATGGCTACTGTTTTCCCGCCTCTGGCGGCGAAAACGGAACGGGTGTTGCAGTATGAATACTGTCACCCGTCAAGAATTCGGTTTTCAGCCCTGCGGCTGGAAACCAAAGACTTCGGCATGGAAGCGACGCCCGAAAGAGCTCCTTCCTACTGTCCTGAAGTTGTTATGCCCGGCGTTTGCCGGTTGTAGTGCTTCAGGACGGAACGGTGGGCACCGTGATGGTGCCCAAACAAACATAGAGAACGTGGAGACACCCATGCAAACCGACACAACTCGCGAGAACCCGCAGGGCACCGTGCCGCAGGCCGCTGATTCGAATCTGGATCTGTCCGCCACCGCGCCGGGCCAACTGCGCGTGATCAAGCGTAACGGCACTGTCGTTCCTTACACCGATGACAAAATTACCGTCGCCATCACCAAAGCGTTCCTCGCAGTTGAAGGCGGCACCGCTGCTGCCTCGTCGCGAATCCACGACACCGTTGCCCGCCTGACCGAACAAGTCTCCGCGACCTTCAAGCGTCGCATGCCATCGGGCGGCACTATCCATATTGAAGAAATCCAGGACCAGGTAGAACTGGCCCTGATGCGTGCCGGCGAACAGAAAGTCGCTCGCGACTACGTGATCTACCGTGACGCCCGCTCCAAAGAGCGCGCCGTTCGCACCACCAGCGAGGAGCCGGTACAAGCTCACCCATCAATCCGCATTGCCCTTGCCGATGGCAGCCTGGCACCGCTCGACATGGGTCGTCTGAACACCATCGTGACCGAGGCCTGCGAAGGTCTGGCAGAAGTCGACGGTGACCTGATCCAGCGCGAAACCCTGAAAAACCTCTACGACGGCGTGGCGCTCAAAGACGTCAACACCGCGCTGGTGATGACCGCCCGTACGCTGGTTGAGCGTGAGCCGAACTACTCCTTCGTGACCGCTCGCCTGCTGATGGACACCCTGCGTGCCGAAGGCCTGAGCTTCCTCGAAGTGGCCGACAGCGCCACTCACCACGAAATGGTCGACCTGTACGCCAAGGCCCTGCCTTCGTACATCGCCAAGGGCATCCAGTTCGAATTGCTGAACCCGGTTCTGGCCACCTTCGACCTGGAAAAACTCGGCAAGGCGATCAACCACGAGCGTGATCAGCAGTTCACCTACCTGGGCCTGCAGACCCTGTACGACCGTTACTTCATCCACAAGGACGGTATCCGTTTCGAACTGCCGCAGATCTTCTTCATGCGCGTGGCCATGGGCCTGGCGATCGAAGAGAAGAACAAAGAAGACCGTGCCATCGAGTTCTACAACCTGTTGTCGTCCTTCGACTACATGTCCTCGACCCCGACCCTGTTCAACGCCGGCACCCTGCGTCCACAGCTGTCGAGCTGCTACCTGACCACCGTGCCGGATGACCTGTCGGGCATCTACCACGCGATCCACGACAACGCCATGCTGTCGAAATTCGCTGGCGGTCTGGGCAACGACTGGACGCCTGTTCGCGCACTGGGCTCTTACATCAAGGGCACCAATGGCAAATCCCAAGGCGTCGTACCGTTCCTGAAAGTAGTGAACGACACCGCCGTAGCCGTCAACCAGGGCGGTAAGCGCAAAGGCGCTGTCTGCGCCTACCTGGAAACCTGGCACATGGACATCGAGGAGTTCATCGAGCTGCGCAAGAACACCGGTGATGATCGTCGTCGTACCCACGACATGAACACTGCCAACTGGATCCCTGACCTGTTCATGAAGCGCGTCTTCGATGACGGCCCGTGGACCCTGTTCTCGCCGTCCGAAGTACCGGATCTGCACGACCTGACCGGCAAGGCCTTCGAAGAGCGTTACGAGTACTACGAAGCCCTGTCCCAGTACCCGGGCAAGATCAAACTGTTCAAGACCATCCAGGCCAAAGACCTGTGGCGCAAAATGCTTTCCATGCTCTTCGAAACCGGCCACCCATGGCTGACGTTCAAAGACCCATGCAACCTGCGTAGCCCACAGCAGCACGTTGGCGTGGTTCACAGCTCGAACCTGTGCACCGAGATCACCTTGAACACCAACAAGGACGAGATCGCTGTTTGCAACCTGGGTTCGATCAACCTGCCGAACCACATCACCAACGGCAAGCTCGACACCGCCAAACTGGAACGCACCGTGAACACCGCCGTACGGATGCTCGATAACGTGATCGACATCAACTACTACTCGGTGCCACAAGCGAAGAACTCCAACTTCAAGCACCGTCCGGTCGGTCTGGGCATCATGGGCTTCCAGGACGCTTTGTACCTGCAACACATCCCGTACGGTTCCGACGCTGCCGTCGAGTTCGCCGACAAGTCGATGGAAGCGGTCAGCTACTACGCGATCCAGGCTTCCTGCGACCTGGCCGATGAGCGCGGCGCTTACGAGACGTTCCAGGGTTCGCTGTGGTCCAAAGGCATCCTGCCGCTGGATTCGCAACAGATCCTGATCGAACAGCGTGGCCAGAAGTACATTGATGTCGACCTGAACGAATCCCTCGACTGGGCGCCGGTCCGTGCCCGCGTGCAGAAAGGTATTCGTAACTCCAACATCATGGCCATCGCACCGACCGCCACCATCGCCAACATCACTGGCGTATCGCAGTCGATCGAACCGACCTACCAAAACCTGTATGTGAAATCGAACCTCTCGGGCGAATTCACCGTGATCAACCCGTACCTGGTTCGCGACCTGAAAGCCCGCGGCTTGTGGGACTCGGTCATGATCAACGACCTGAAGTACTACGACGGTTCCGTGCAGCAGATCGAACGCATCCCGCAAGAACTCAAAGAGCTCTACGCGACTGCTTTCGAAGTGGACACCAAGTGGATCGTTGACGCCGCCAGCCGCCGTCAGAAGTGGATCGACCAGGCTCAGTCGCTGAACCTGTACATCGCCGGCGCATCGGGTAAAAAACTCGACGTGACCTACCGCATGGCTTGGTACCGTGGTCTGAAAACCACTTACTACCTCCGTGCCCTGGCCGCGACCAGCACCGAGAAGTCGACCATCAGCACCAGCAAGCTGAACGCTGTTTCCAGCGGCGGTAACCACGGTGACGATTCGGTACTGGCAGCCCCTGCCGGTCCAGCGCCAGTGCCAAAAGCCTGCGCCATCGACGAGCCGGATTGCGAAGCTTGCCAATAAGCTGAGCGGGTAAGCGCCTGACGGCGCTTATTTGAAGCCCCCGATAGACCCTGGCTGGATTTGGGTTTATCGGGGGTTTTCTTTTGCCTGCGTGAAAAATTGCAGTGTTCGCTTCGCGGGCAAGCCCGCTCCCACAGGTTATTCGCCAGCCACAAATAGAGCGGTTCCACTCGGACACTGTGGGAGCGGGCTTGCCCGCGAAGAGGCCCGCAGGCACACAGAAACATTGATCATTTCAACTCCCTCAGCCGCCGCTCTATAAACCGCCGCTCCGGCAGTTGTTGAGTCAATTCAAGGGCCCGCTGCCAAGCCTCTCTGGCCTGCTCAACACGTCCCAGTTGCCGACAAAACTCTGCCCGGGCCGAATGTGCCAAGTGGTAATCAAGTAGTTCACCTCGCGCCAGAATGCCCTCGATCAATTCCAGCCCGGCCAAGGGCCCATCTCGCTTGGCCAAGGCTGCCGCGCGGTTCAGCTCGATAACCGGCGAAGGCACCGCCCGCAGCAGTACGTCATACAGGCCGACGATCTGAATCCAGTCGGTCTCCCCTGCGGTTGGCGCTTCAGCATGCACCGCGGCGATCGCGGCTTGCAGGCAATAAGGGCCAAAGCGCCGAGTGCTCAGCGCCTGCTCCACCAGAGCACAGCCTTCAGCGATCAGTTCGGCATTCCACAACGAACGGTCCTGTTCATCCAGCACAATCAACTCACCCGCAGCCGAAGTCCGGGCCGGGCGTCGCGACTCATGCAGCAGCATCAGCGCCAACAGGCCCATCACCTCAGATTCCGGCAGCAGCTCCATCAGCAAGCGAGCAAGGCGTATGGCCTCGGTGGTCAGGTCTTCCCGGGTCAGCTGCGCGCCCATCGACGCCGAATAGCCTTCGTTGAACACCAGATAAATCACCCGCAATACGCTGTCCAAACGCTCAGGCAGTTCGGCCATGGACGGCACTTGATAGGGGATTTTCGCATCACGAATCTTCGCCTTGGCGCGCACAATGCGTTGGGCGATGGTGGTCGGCGCCGTGAGAAAAGCCCGGGCGATTTCTTCGGTGGTCAGGTCGCAGATTTCCCGAAGCGTCAACGGCACTTGAGCATCTGCCGCCAAGGCCGGGTGGCAGCAGGTGAAGATCAAACGCAGCCGATCGTCCTCCACGTCTTCCTCGCTCCAGTCGGCCTCTTCGAGCGCTTCCATCTGGCTGACCAACGCCGCCTGGGATGCACTGAAGCGCGCCCGCCGACGCAACCCGTCAATGGCCTTGAAGCGCCCGGTCGACACCAGCCAGGTGCGCGGATTGTCCGGCACACCGTCACGCTGCCAGCGCTCGACCGCAACAAAGAAGGCTTCATGCAAAGCCTCTTCGGCAAGATCGAAATCGCCGAGCAAGCGAATCAGGGTCGCGAGTATCCGCCGAGACTCGGTGCGATAAACCGTCTCGACCAGTGCCTTGACCGCCCCGCTCGCCTCGCCCGGCATCAGTCGGGCATGCCTTCGGTCACCAGCGTTACCAACCGGTCCAGGCTCTGTCCCCACCCCTCATGAAAACCCATCGCCTCATGGGCCTGAAGATCCTCTTCAGTCCAGTGCATGGCGCGCGCGGTGTAGAGGGTTTTGCCATCTACATCTTCAAGGATCACTTCAGCGGTCATGAAGGGTTTTCCCGAAGGAATCCAGCCCGGTTTGAAAGCATCGGTAAAGACAATCCGCTGTGGCGCGACAATCTCCAGATAGATGCCCTGGGTCGGATACTCGCTGCCGTCCGGTGCGCGCATCAGGGTGCGAAACTGGCCACCGACCCACAGGTCCATCTCACATTCCGGCGTGGTCATGCCATGGGGCCCCCACCACTGCGCAAGCAACTGCGGATCGGTCCAGGCGCGGAAAATTTTACTGCGCGGTGCATCAATCAAACGGCTGAGGGATAACTCGAATTCGGCGGGCTGGCGCTGAGTGAGTTGAGCGCTCATCGGGGATCTCCTGCTTATGCTTATGGTTGTTATCAGGGATTCAATTCACGTACGGGACGTACTTCAACACTGCCGACTCGGGCCGCCGGGATGTTGCCGGCGACCTGGATGGCCTCGTTGAGGTCCTTGGCATCGATCAGATAGAAGCCGGCCAATTGCTCTTTGGTTTCGGCGAACGGGCCGTCGGTGATCGACAGCTTGCCGTTGCGCATACGCACCGTGGTGGCGGTCTGCACTGACTCCAGAGCCTCGGCAGCGAGCATCCGGCCACTGCCCTGAACCGACTCGGCGTAAGCCATGCATTCGGCATCCTTCGGGCTATCGGGATGACTGTGCAGCTGATGCTCGTCGCTGTAGACCAGACATAGATATTTCATGAAATTCTCCGTCACCAAGCAGATCAACTATGGCTGCTGATTCGCGGTTTGGCGAACCAAGGCGCGGATTTCAGTTTCGGGGGTGTGAGTGCTCATGAGGGTTCTCCTTGCGATTGAGGTGCGAAGGTTCATCGACCGACCGCTAATGTGCGGCGTTTAAATCGTGAAGACACCCTTAGTCGTATGGCACGAACCGAAATCGACACGTTCGATGTGTTGCCACAAAAATACTTTTGCCCGCCGCAAACTCGTTAGAATCCGGATCTCACCTTTGTCGGTACCGCTCGTGACTACTCAACTTGTGCCCTACGAAAGCCTGACCCCGGTTCAGCGCCGACAAGTCGAAGCCATCGAAGTCCACCCGCAGCAAAAGGAATTCTCTGGCGATATCCACAGCGCCTTGCACAGCCTGCTGTCCAAACCCAACCCCGGGGTCAAAGGCTTTGCCTTGCTCGCGAAGGGAGTTCCCGTGGCTTTCCTGCTGCTCAAACGTCCGCCGTGTCTTCCCCATTGGGCCGATGAAGACACGGCCACCCTGCACGCCCTGCAAGTCGACCACCGCGCCCAAGGCAAAGGCTATGGCAAAGCCTGCCTGCAAGCCCTGCCGCAAGTCGCTCGCCAAACCTGGCCGGAGATCAACGGGTTGATGCTCTCAGTGGACGCCCACAATGAAGCGGCGCTCAACCTGTACCTCAAGCACGGCTGGGTCGATACCGGCGAAGCGTACAAAGGCCGGATCGGCTATGAGCGCAGGCTGGCGCTGGCTTTCTGAAGAGATATTGACCTGTTGATCGTTCCCACGCTCTGCGTCACATCCAAAGCGGACGCGGAGCGTCCGGTGAGGCATTCCTTTGCTGCGCGTGGGAACGATCAATCATCGGTGTTACATCACAGATCCAACACCATTTCATGCCAGGCCATTCCGCCATGGTCTGAGGCTGAAGCCTTAAGGTAGATAAAACCGAACTGCTCATAAAACGGCACATGCCGCTCTTTGCACATCAGGTTGATGCTCGCCTTCTGCATTGCGCTCATGCGCTCGATGAACTCGCTCATCAAGCGTTTCGCCAGACCTTGCCCCTGATAATCTGGATGCACCACCACCGACATGATCACTACGTGCGGGCCGTCCGGGTCGTGGCCGATCAGTTCCTTGAAGGCTTCATCGGCCATTTCCACCTGCCAGGCGGCGCCGGAGTTGATGAACCCTGCGACCACGCCATCGGTTTCAGCCACGATAAAACCCTCAGGCCAGGTGGCGATGCGCGTGGCGATTTTTTCCCGGGTTGCGGCTTCATCGCCTTCATAGGCAACCGATTCGATGGCGAAACAGCGGTCCAGATCAGCGGGCGTGACCAGGCGGATAACAGTGTTTGACGATTTCATAGGAGACAACAGCTACCTTGTAAGGTGAAGACGACAGGCGCAACGGCCGGTGATTTTAACAACAGCTAAGGACAGGGGATCTTTGATGCGGCGGTTCCTGACAAAATTCTGGTCGCAACTCGATGAAGGCATCACCAAAGATGTCTTCGACAATCTCAGAAATTTTCTGATGTGCGCACTGCTATTCGCTGCGGGCAACGATGCTTTACGCGGCGACTCGCGGCTGCTCCTGGGCTTGTTCGTTTCTCATCTGGCCGGTTGGGGGATGATCTGCCTGGCCACGATCCTGATGCTGTTGAACATCTGCGATGGACTGAAAAAGCTCTCGAAGCTGCGCTATCACGTCGCCTTTCAAGTGCTGGTGTGTTTGTTTTACATCATCATGGCGGAGCGCATCGTCGAGCTGGTCTGGAACTTCAGATCGTCTTGATCGCGGGCAGCGCTCCTTTCTGCCCGCAGCTGGTTGTGAAGCTGAATCAGTCGGACTTGAGCGGCAGCCAAATCTCCAGAACACCTTCCCCTGTGTGCGGATTGAAGTCCGCGCTGTAACGCTCGAACTCCGGTGCATCCGCGGCTTCATGGCCGGACTTGGGCAACCAGGTTTTCCAGATGTATTGAAAGGTCTGGGGCAAGGTAGCCAACGAGCCTTTGTGCTCGAACACTGCATAGTGCTGCGGCTGTACTTCAATCCAGCGGTATTGCTCAGGCAAATCATCGA
Source organism: Pseudomonas sp. H11T01 (assembly GCF_048515765.1). Taxonomy (NCBI): domain Bacteria; kingdom Pseudomonadati; phylum Pseudomonadota; class Gammaproteobacteria; order Pseudomonadales; family Pseudomonadaceae; genus Pseudomonas; species Pseudomonas sp. H11T01. The sequence continues at coordinate 302,200 of NZ_JBLYED010000004.1, forward strand.
GCTTGCTGATTTCAACTCCGGCGATGTATTCAAAACCGCCCTTGCCATCCGGGTTGCAACAAATGCCGTAGGTCACGTCGTCTTTTTGGCCCGGGACCTTGCCGATATGCGGAATGAATTTTTCCCAAAGCTGCGGGATGCCTTGAGTTGTCTCGGCAGTAAACCGCCCGCCGAGCCCTGCAATCAGCAGGAAATGACCGTGTTCGAAACGCGGTTCAGCCCTTTCGACGCGTATTTGTTCATCCATGACTCAACTCCTGGAACAAAAAGGTGGGTTCGGCTGGGAGTATAGAAGCCAAACCCGATTCGCCCAGTCAGAGGCCGGGAAGTTGTGTGACCCCGGTCGAGCCGACGAACTCGTTGTAACCCGAAACGATCACGTAGACCGCGAAATAGCAGAAGATCGCTGCAGATGCCATGTAGGAGTATCGCAACAGTTTGTCGCCCAACAACTTGCCACCCTGGGTCGCCGCCAGGCACAAGCCACCACACCAAATCAGTCCGGCGCAAAAGAATCCCGCCAGAAACAACCCGGAGCTGAGCAGGCTCCCGCCGCCGGAGCGAGCAATGAGCGTGCCGCCCACCGCAGCGAACCAGAGGATGGCGCTTGGCGAGGACATCGCCAGAAAAATCCCACGGAAAAACTCGCGCCGATGGGAGCCGCCACTGACTTCGCCCGCCTCGGCCAGGGCCGCCTGATGGTAGATCGCCGAATAAATCATCTTCGCGGCGAAGTACAGCAGCAGTGTCGATCCGCCGATCCACAGCACCCAACGCACCGTCTCGTATTGCAGTAACACCGTCATGCCGGCCAATGCCAGCAGTGCGTAAATCAAATCACCCACGCAGGTCCCAAGCCCGAGGGCAAAACCCTGAAAATAACCGCGTTGCATGGCGAGGGTGATCATCGCGATATTGGCCACGCCGATATCCAGGCACAGCGAAAGGCTCAGCAAGAAGCCACTTGTAAATTCCATCGTTCATTCCATCGAAAGCGGTGAGTAGTCGGCGAGCATTAAACGCAGCGTTTTAACCCAAAGCGCGTACGGGTTGTATCGCAGAAAAATGCGGCGCTCGTAAATGTGCCGAATGTCGTCGCAAACGGCCATCGAAATATTTGATTACACGCTCTGGACAATCTGCCGCCCCAGCCCTTATCTTGCGCCACAGGCCACCGCAGTGGCCAACGTCGCTCGGACGGTTCCGGGCGCTTACGTACCAGAGGCACCCATGGCAGACACAGGTTCGCCGCGCCGCTTTGCGCGCATTGATCGACTCCCCCCTTACGTATTCAACATCACTGCCGAGCTGAAGATGGCCGCCCGTCGTCGTGGCGAAGACATCATCGACTTCAGCATGGGCAACCCCGACGGCGCCACGCCGCCACATATCGTCGAAAAACTCGTCACCGTTGCCCAGCGTGAAGACACCCACGGTTACTCAACGTCCAAGGGTATTCCGCGCCTGCGCCGGGCGATTTCCAATTGGTACAAGGATCGCTACGAGGTCGACATTGACCCGGAAAGCGAAGCCATTGTCACCATCGGCTCCAAGGAAGGCCTGGCGCACTTGATGCTCGCCACCCTCGATCAGGGCGACACGGTGCTGGTGCCGAACCCAAGCTACCCGATCCACATTTACGGTGCGGTGATTGCCGGCGCCCAGGTGCGTTCGGTGCCGCTGATACCGGGCGTGGACTTCTTCGCCGAACTGGAACGGGCGATTCGTGGCTCGATCCCCAAACCGAAAATGATGATTCTCGGCTTCCCGTCCAACCCGACCGCGCAATGCGTGGAGCTGGATTTCTTCGAGCGGGTTATCGCCCTGGCCAAGCAATATGACGTGTTGGTGGTCCACGACCTGGCCTACGCCGACATCGTCTTCGACGGCTGGAAAGCCCCGTCGATCATGCAAGTACCAGGCGCCAAGGACATTGCGGTGGAGTTTTTCACCTTGTCCAAGAGCTACAACATGGCCGGCTGGCGCATTGGCTTCATGGTGGGTAACGCCGAACTGGTCAGCGCTCTGGCGCGGATCAAGAGTTACCACGACTACGGCACGTTCACCCCGCTGCAGGTCGCGGCCATTGCAGCGCTGGAAGGTGATCAGCAGTGTGTGAAAGACATCGCCGAGCAATACTGCCAACGTCGCAACGTGCTGGTCAAAGGCCTGCATGAATTGGGCTGGATGGTCGAAAACCCTAAAGCCGCGATGTACGTCTGGGCCAAGATTCCGGAAGCCTACGCGCACCTCGGCTCGCTGGAATTCGCCAAGAAGCTGCTGGCGGAGGCCAAGGTGTGTGTGTCGCCGGGGGTGGGTTTCGGTGAATACGGTGATGACCATGTGCGCTTTGCACTGATCGAGAACCAGGACCGGATTCGTCAGGCCGTGCGCGGGATTCGCGGAATGTTCAGGGCGGATGGGCTGGTGCAGAAGACTGGCGCCAGTTGATCACCTGCCTCAAAAACCACCCCTCACCCCAACCCTCTCCCCAAAGGGGCGAGGGAGCAGAATGTGAGTTTCTGAGGATGTACTGCGACCTGAAAGTACTAGGTTGAATCCATAATCGACTCGGTTTCACAGGTCGCAGCAGTTCGGCAGACACTCAAGATCAGTCCCCTCGCCCCTCTGGGGAGAGGGTTTAGGGAGAGGGGTGGATTTCGGATCAGAACACCGCATCCGGCCCCTCCCACACTGGACCTGTGTGCTTTGGAGATTGGCCTTCGGCTCTTACTCACAAAGTCGGCCGTTCCTACAGCGCCCGGGTTGCACCTGCGCAAGGCCCCCCTTATAGTTCGCCCCGTCAGCTGACCTCGGTCAGCGACAGGGTTTCGCAGCCCTTGCAAAAATTTACACAACATCCGTCAAATGACAGCACAGACGAACTCCGTCTGCGTTTCGTTTTATGGCGGCTGTGCGTGGGAGACCTTCGGGTCTGCCGAGTTTGGTGTGAATTTTTCTCGGTCTGCGAACCCGCGCGCAGCTGCCACCCATTTGTTTCGCAGCAAATAGTGGCAGTCCTTCTTATTAGCTTAAGGAAGCCCCCAAAAATGCACACGCAGCTCCCGCCCCACCGCTTCATTCCCCTGACCCAAATCGCCACCGACTCTCCGGTTCTGGTGATCGACAGCCACGCGCCTCTGGTCGACCTACATGCTTGCGTCAGCGAACGTTTGCACACCGTCCTCAGTTACCTGACCTTGATGGCCTGCACCGCCCTGCGCGACACCGATGAACGCGACATCAGCACCGTGGCCAACGTCGCCCGGCTGATGGTCCAGGACATCAGTGATGTGCTTGGCGTGATCGAGACGCGAGCACTTGGGACGTCGTAAACCCGCCAGTTAATCGGCCACAAAAAAACCGCATCGCTGCGGTTTTTTTATTTGTGACTGGGCGGCTACAAGGTTATTCGCTCGCCTTAGACCACCAACGACAGCAGCATGATGAAGATCAGTGCGACGACGGACAGGATGGTTTCCATCGCGGTCCAGGTCTTGAAGGTTTCGGCGATGGTCATGTTGAAGTACTGCTTCACCAGCCAGAAACCCGCATCGTTGACGTGAGACAGAACCAACGAACCTGCGCCCGTTGCCAGCACCAGCAACTCACGGTTAACCCCCGGAATCATCCCCACCACCGGCACCACAATGCCCGCACCGGTAATGGTTGCGACCGTCGCCGAACCGGTGGCGATGCGGATCACCGCAGCCACCAGCCATGCCAGCAGAATCGGTGAGATCTGCGCATTCACCGCCATATGGCCGATCACATCACCCACACCGCTGGTCACCAGCATCTGCTTGAAGCCACCGCCGGCACCGATGATCAAGATGATCGCAGCCGTTGGCGCGAGGCTGGAGTCGAGCAGCTTGAGGATTTTCTTCGAATCAAAACCGCGCTTGTAGCCGAAGGTGTACAGCGACAGCAGCAGGGCCAGCAGCAAGGCAGCGATCGGGTGGCCGATCATGTCCATCCAGTTGCGCACGCCATGACCTTCAGGCAACGCCACATCAGCGAAGGTCTTGAGCAACATCAGGAACACCGGCAACAGCACAGTGATCAGGGTGATGCCGAAACTTGGCAGCGTGGAGGCTTCCGGTTCATGGGCCAGTTGATCCACCAGCTCCTGATTCGGATGACCCGGGATGTATTTGGAGATGAACGAACCGTACAGGGGACCGGCAATGATGGCCGTTGGCAGCGCGACGATCAGACCGTAAAAAATGGTTTTGCCGATGTCGGCACCGAATACACCGATGGCCAGCAACGGACCCGGGTGTGGCGGGACCAGACCGTGAACTGCGGACAGACCGGCGAGCAGCGGGATACCGATTTTGATCATCGACACGCCGGTAGTCCGGGCGACGATGAACACCAGCGGGATCAGCAGCACGAAGCCGATTTCGAAGAACAACGGAATGCCAACCAGGAAGGCTGCGCACATCATTGCCCATTGCACACGCTCTTTGCCGAACGCCTGGATCAGGGTGCGGGCGATCTGATCCGCTCCGCCCGACTCGGCCATCATTTTGCCAAGCATCGTGCCCAGCGCCAGGATGATGCCAACGAAACCAAGAACGCCACCGAAGCCGTCCTGGAAGGCCTTGATGATTTTGTCCACTGGCATGCCCGAGGTCAGCCCGAGGAAAGCGGCAGCGATGATCAACGCAATGAACGGATGCAGCTTGAACCGGGTGATCAACACGATCAAACCGATAATAGTGACCACTGCATCGACGAGCAGATAGGTCTCTTGGGACATGCCAAACATGGGGGTAACTCCTGTTTGTTGTTTTTATAAAGCGGCTTAAAACCGTCTGCTAATGGGACAGCGCTATCTCTTGGAGCAAAACTCACACCGCAAGTTTTAGCCCATGTTCAAGCCACCAGGCATTGGCCAGCTCAGCGAGGCGTTCAACACTGTGAGTGGACGCGTCGAGGGCCAGGGTCAGTGGCTCACCGACCGGCGATTCGAGGGTGGCAAACTGGCTGTCGATCAACGTCGAAGGCATGAAATGGCCCGGACGATGGGCGACTCGCTCAGCAGCAACCTGCGGAGTCAGTTCAAGAAATACGAAACCCAACCCCGGCAAGGCGCGGCGAAGGCGTTCACGGTAACTGTGTTTGAGGGCCGAGCAGGTCAGCACAGGACGCTGGCCACTGGCATCGACGCGGCGCAGCTCATCGCACAGGCTGTCGAGCCAGCCGGCACGGTCGTCGTCGTTCAGGGGGATGCCCGCGCTCATCTTTTCGATATTGGCGGCAGGGTGGAAAGTGTCGCCTTCGATGGCGGTGGCGCCGCTGATTCGGCACAAGGCTTCGCTGACGCACGTTTTGCCGCAGCCGGCGACGCCCATGATGACCAGGGCGGTGATAGGTTGATTCATGTAACACCTCAGCACGCAGACAGCGCTACCTTTGCTAAATAAAACTCTAGTGCAAAAATAGATTCCGCCGGCGCCTTCTTGTCATTTTTATGGGTTGCAGCATGTGCTGTTTCGACGCCGACGAGTGGGATCAGGCAAGCCACACTCAAGCATTTGCAGCCGCATCGAGACAGCGCTACCTTAGTGCCTTGAATTTTGTTTGGCAAGCCGTCCGATGACCTCCTCTAAAAACGATAAAAATACCCGCACCACGGGACGCCCTACCCTTAACGAAGTCGCGCGTCTGGCGGGTGTCAGTCCGATCACAGCTTCCAGAGCGCTGCGCGGCATCAGCAGCGTTGCCACCGAACTGGTGGAGAAAGTCCAGCAGGCCGCCCTCGAACTGAACTACGTGGTCAACTCCGCCGCCCGCGCGCTGGCCTCGGCCCAGAGCCATTCGGTGGTGGTTTTGGTGCCGTCGCTGTCCAACCTGCTGTTCATCGAAACCCTCGAAGCCATTCACACCGTGTTGCGGCCCAAAGGCTTCGAAGTGCTGATCGGCAACTATCACTACTCGCGCGACGAAGAAGAAAACCTGCTGCGCAATTACATGGCCTACCAGCCGCGCGGCCTGTTGCTGACCGGATTTGACCGCACCGAAAGCGCCCGACGGATGGTCGAGGCCAGCAACATTCCTTGCGTCTACATGATGGACCTGGACCCCGGTGCCGGACTGAACTGCGTCGGTTTCTCGCAACTGGCCGCTGGCGAGACTGCCGCCGAACATTTGATTTCGCGCGGTCGCAGGCGGCTGGCCTACATCGGCGCGCAACTCGATCAACGCACCCTACTGCGTGGCGAAGGATTCCGCCGGGCGCTGCAAAAAGCCGGTTTGTATGACCCCGACCTGGAAATTTTGACCCCGCGTCCGTCGTCGGTCGGTCTGGGTGGCGAGTTATTTCTGCAATTGATGGCCAGCCATCCGCAGGTCGACGCGATCTTCTTCGGCAACGACGACCTGGCCCACGGCGCCCTGCTCGAAGCCATGCGCTGCGGCATCAAGATCCCGCAGCAAGTGGCAGTCCTCGGCTTCAACGACCTGCCCGCCTCGGCTCACATGGTGCCGCGCCTGAGCAGCATCAGCACGCCGCGAGAGGCTATCGGCCGTCGCGCTGCCGAGCAGATGTTGACCCTGATGGCTGGCAACACCGTGGCCAAACCGGTGCAGGACATGGGTTTCGAATTAATGGTGCGCGAGAGTACTTAGTGGTCTGTGTGGCGACACGGTTTAATGAATTGGCCGTGTCTGCCGCTTCAGGATCATGGTAACCAACCCAGAAAGACGAACCATCCGTAATTGATGGGAACCAATACAACAAACGTGATGAATGCAAGCGCAAGACTCAATCGTAACGCTGCCACGAAAGGGATTCGTCCCATTTCAATAGCGAGAACAATCGGCGATGCCTGGTAAGGCAGAAGCGGTGTTGAAAACCCGATGACCTGAATCATCAGAACACTCAGTAATGGCAACCCGGATGCGGTGGCTAACGACTGTGCCAGGGGGGTAAAAAGCGCTGGCACTCCGTTCGCTGTAACCACAAAGTTGAGCAGCGTTGAAAGACCTACGATTGAGGCGTAGCTGCGCAACGGCGAGGCCGGATCCAACGGTGCGAGGGTGAGTACTTCATTGCCTATTAATGTTCCGAGTCCGCTTTGCCCTACAAGTGCGGCGAGTCCGAGGATTGCTGCGACATAGACTGCTGTCCGATGATTTACCTCTTGACCAAACTCTTCACTGGATACAAAGCCGATTCGGGGAAGGAGGCATAGGCAAGCTGCCACGAGACCGACCCATGCAGGGGAAATACCGTGCAAGGAGTCGGTAAGCCAGAGCCCCAATGTTATCAAAAGGAGAACTCCCAACCTCTTCTCCTCCGGACTCAAAGGGAGAGTTGGTTCCAGCTCTATACTTTTTTCCGCTTTATCTGGAAACAACCAGACAATGCATGCACATAGTGCTAGTCCCTTCAGAATGCCAAGCACGGGCGCGTGCAGTATCAGATAAGGCAGATAGGATAATTGCAGCCCGTACGTGGTATCGATCGCCCCCGCCATGACAAGATTTGGAACATTCGCAGGCAGAATGGATGCCGAAAGCTGGAAGGTTCCAAAGCCGACAGCGAGCGAAAGACCCGTACGCCCGGGACTTTTCTCCCTAAACCCCACTCGATCAGCAAACGCCAGGACAATAGGCATCAGAAGCGCAATACGTCCCATGTTAGAAGGCATAACAAAGGCAAGCGCGTAAGTGAGGCCAACAATGCCAAAGACCATGTGTGGATATGATCCGGAAAGATGGACCGCGAGCACCCTCGCACATCGAGCAGCCAATCCCGTCTTGCGGATAGCGATTCCAATGACATAGCCGCTGATAACGAGCCAGAATGCGGCTGAGGTAAACCCAGAGAAGATCAAGGAAGCGGGCGCAACATGGAGAATCATAGCGAACGCGAAGAACAAAAGTGCAGTCAAGTACTCCGGAAGTTTACGTGTTGCCCATAGCGCGATTGTCACAGCCACCAAACCGGCCGCCGTAATGAGTTGCACATCCATGTTGCTTTCCTATGTTCCGCGGATTTGGTTTTACGTCTTGATTTAACTCAGCTCCTGCAGTCCGCATTCATGGCAGGACTTATAACAAATCCAGCGCAAGATACCGGTTGGTCTGAGCGATTTTTTCGCGTTCCTCGAAACTCGTCAATTGCGGTGCCATGGCGCTGCTATCCCCAATTCTCGAACCGTAAACGTTCTGACCGAACCACTGACCGTATCTTTGGCGCAGAAGAAGCATGGCGGCAGACAAATAAAATGTCTAATATTTAGAAAATACAAAATTAGTATCTTTGGAGTCCTAATTGGAACTCAGGCATCTACGTTATTTCGTCGTCACGGCCCAAGCAGAGAACTTCACACGAGCAGCCGAGCAACTTGGGATCGCCCAGCCTCCACTTGGACAGCAGATACGTGATTTGGAGGATGAAATCGGTACGCCGCTTTTTCACCGGGTAGGACGCGGCGTCATACTCAGTGATGCTGGTAGGGTATTCCTGGTATCGGCGCAAGATATTCTTGCGCGTGCCGAGGAAGCCCAAAAAAACGCGCGGCGCGCTGCACGAGGAGAGGTCGGCTCGTTGAACCTGGGATTCACCGAATCCGCTTCGTTCAACGATACCGTCACCGGTTTGATCAGCCGTTACCAGCGACAGCACCCCAAGGTGGAGGTAAACCTTGAGGAGAACGATAGTGAATCACTTATTTCCAGGCTCGTCCGTGGAGAAATTGACGCCGCGTTTGTCAGGCCTCCCTTTGCTATGGGCGGCGACATTGACTTCATCACCTTATCCGAAGAACCACTTATTGTTGTCCTGCCTGACGGCCACCCCTTAACGTCACGCAAGCGTCTGTCGCTTGTTGATTTACGGCAGGAGAACTTCATCCTGTATTCGCGCAAATCCGGTTATGGTCTGAGTGCGGATATCGTGGCCGCATGCCGGCAATGTGGCTTCAATCCGACCATCCGTCAGCAGGCGCCCCAGCTATCGTCCGCTGTTAACCTGGTATCTGCGGGGATGGGTATCGCCGTGGTACCCGCATCGATGCAGCGAATTCAGCGCGATGGCCTGCACTACAGACCGCTTCGGCTTGATTGGCCCAAGGCCATACTTGGATTGGCCACGCGAAAGGCGAATCGGTCAACAATGGTCGAAGACCTGATTAGCTCGACTAACGAAGTGCAACTGGGTGGTACCCGATGAACCTTCCGACACGCAGGGCAAAACAAAACGGATTGTAAGTGCTTCCAGCCGCTCAATGAGTCTCTGCGGTTGTAAAGTCAGTATGGGAGTAGAAAGTCGAAGCTGCGAAACTTGGGGGAAAATACCACCCAATATTGCTTGACCCTGGCTCCCTCGATCCGGGTGACTCAGAGTAGGGTCAGTCAGTCGGGCGCAAATCGGAATGGCGGGAGCCTACACTCCTCCGCTTATTATCAAGGTCAGTGGGTGCTGGACATGGGTTTCAGTACCCAAGCGAATACGCCCACCCACAAGATTGAAGCGCCATAGTTGATCCGCTGATACAGACCAAACCCTTCCCCTGCTGCAACTGCCTGTCCCATCAACGGCAATACCAGCAGCGCGACCAACGTGCAGGCCAGCGAGAACCAGGCGAACCATTTCAAGCCCAGTACGCGTGTCGCCAAATAGATCCAGAGCGTACTTGCGAGCAGCAATGTGAGAAACATCACCATACCCGAGAGGTTATGCAGGTTCTGACTGTCCGAAGGATGCTCAAGACCACAACCCACATCGCAGGAAAAGTAACCGGTGCACAGGCTGGCGACGCCATGCAGCACGATCAACACACCGCTTGACCGCGCAAGCGCCGAGCCTTTGAACACCGCAAATACGGCGATGCCGAAAACGACAAACAACACACCCAGCGGAAAATTGTTGATCAGCGGCGAAAGCTCATGGGTGGGTGCACCCAGTGCTCCCAGCTCACTCATCGCCTGATTGAGATGGCTATAGCCCGGGTACAGACTGCCAGCGATAGCGACACCAATGACCAGCCAGACTGGCGTTATCAAGCCCGCCAGATACCCGTATTTCAACATTCCCTTGTTCAATTGCGCCGCACTCCATTGAGGCCATGCCCAAGATAGACGGGTGGCATGGGCTCAGAAATTTAGACACTCATGCAGCTAATGTCATCCTCTGGTAGCAAGCAAGATCAAAACGGCACCCGTTGTTAATTGTCAGGCGCCCAATCCCCCGAACACTGCTAGATTCCTTGGGTTAAATCACCACAGCCAGGGAAGCTCAATGGGAAACTCACTCAGAATTCTAGGTAAAGCCTCTTCAATCAACGTCCGAAAAGTCTTGTGGACCTGTCATGAACTGGGTCTGGCCTACGAGCGTGAAGACTGGGGCAGTGGCTTTGCCTCGACCCACACGCCAGAGTTTCTCAGGCTCAATCCCAATGCCCAAGTGCCGGTCATCATCGACGAGGCCGGGGTGCTTTGGGAGTCCAACACCATCTGCCGATACCTCGTCGGCAAGCAGCGAAATACCGACCTCTTGCCAACCGAACCCGTATCCCGGGCACGCGTCGAGCAATGGATGGATTGGCAAGCCACCGAACTCAATCCGTCTTGGAGTTACGCTTTCGTTGCGCTGGTGCGGCAGAACCCGGACTTCCAGGATCCACAGCGAATCGCTGCCGGCGTGCGCGGGTGGAACGAAAAAATGGGCATTCTCGAGCAGCAACTGGCCGTAACCGGTGCCTATGTGGCCGGCCCTGACTTTACGCTGGCCGATATCGTCATCGGTTTGTCGGTCAACCGTTGGCTGATGACGCCAATGGAGCGCCCCGACTATCCGGCGGTCGTGGCCTATTACGAAAAACTCAGCGAGCGCTCAGGCTTCAGGGAGCACGGTCGCAACGGCCTGCCTTGAGCACACAGCCGTTCAACCATGCCAACACCCCTAAAAAGAGGCAACCCATGAAAGGACTCAACGTACTGCTGACAGGCGCCTGCGGCAGGATCGGTAAAACATTCTTCGACGCGTCGAAGGACCGCTATCACTTCATCCTCACGGATCGTGTCGACCCTGATTTCGCCATCGGCCCCCATCGTTTCCTGCGACTGGACCTGACCGACAAACAGGCCTTGAGCTCAGTCCTCGAAGGCATCGATGTGATCGTTCACCTGGCCGGCATTCCTCACGCAACGGCCTCGTTCGATGAACTGCTGCCCAACAATATCCTCGCCACCACCTACCTGTTCGAGGCTGCCGTCGCGGCGGGCTGTAAACGGTTGATCTTCGCCAGCAGCGCGCAAACCATCGAAGGCTACCCGGTGGATCGACAGATCACACCGGGCATGCAAGTGATGCCGGCCAACCTATATGGCGTGAGCAAATGTTATGGCGAAGCCTTGTGCGCTTTTTATTCGGCCAAACACGACCTCTCGACCATTGCCCTGCGCATCGGTGCTTTCGAGTTCCCGGAGCGCCACGAACTGACCAATGCCCGTGACCTGAGCGCCTGGCTCAGCCCAAGGGACGCGGTGCAATTGCTGCAACGCTCGGTAGAAGTCGAAGGGGTGAGTCACCTGATTGCCCACGGCATTTCCAACAATCGCTTCAAGCGACTGGACCTGAGCGAAACCACTCGGGTGCTGGGTTATCAACCGATTGACGATGCGTTTCAGATGTTTGATTTGCCGATTGAGTACTCATAAGACCATAGGCTGAAAAAATTTTCAGGTCACCGAAAAGCCGGCTTCACCCCTTCACCGCCTAAGCATTACAGGCATCTGAAGCTCAAAAGGCCCGTCCTAGGGCCTTTCCTACAATACAAATGGGAAACGCTATCATTGGCACTAGCGTTTTCAAAAGGTATTCTCTGCGCGCTTTGTATCGAAACAGTGTCCCAAGGAGTCGGAATTGACACTCGCGCATATTGAAAAACAGCAGCAATTACTCTCGCGCTGGAGTGAGGCCCTCAACACCCCAGCCTTCAGATCCCATCGAATCACGCTCGATCATTTGAGCAATGCCCTGGAGCCCGCAGCGCAACGCAGCTTCCAACGTCTGATCCAGGCGCTGTTCCGCGAAGGTCTGATCAACCCCGACGACTGTGAATACGACGAGCACAGCCACTGCTGGTTACCGCTCGAGAATGGCGCCCATCTTTGTTTCGAACATTTGTCGGGAGGACGGATGAACAGCTGGGACGTGCGTGGCAGCATTACGCTGCACAGTTCCGCAAACCTGCCTCATAAAATCCAGCTGCCTTCTGAATTGCTGGCCCTGCTCAGCACCCGGCTCAACCCGGCTGCGTCGAGCGAAGTACTGGAACGTCTGGCCCTGGAGCTTGATGACAGCTTCAGCAATGACACGCTTTGCCTGGCCTTCCATCACGGCTGGACCCTCCAGCTGAAAGACCGGATTGACTCGGCCTGTGACGACAATCTACTGGCCTGGCTCAAAAACAGCTGCGTGCTGGAGAACCCGACCTCGCTGCTGGAACAGTGGGGCACACTGGGTCATCCCTGGCACCCGAATTACAAGACAAAACTGGGCCTCAGTGCCTCTCAGGTCATCGCCTTTTCGCCAGAGTTCGAGGCGAAATTTCCCATTGTGTTGTGTGCCCTGCACCGTCAATACGCCCACGTCGAATCGCTGACAGGTACGCCGGATTATTGGGACTGGTGGCAAGGCAACTTCCCGCAAGCCGCCGAACAACTGCATGCGCAATTGCAAAGCCGTGGGCTGGATGCAGCGGATTACCTCCCGCTCCCCGCGCACCCTTGGCAGGCCCATGAGGAATTACCACGGTTATTCACCAATGAGATCGCCGACAACCTGCTGATCGTGACCGATATCGTCGCGTTCACCGCTCATCCCACCATGTCGTTTCGCACCGTTGTGCCAGATGCCAGCCGCACCGCGCCGATGGTCAAACTCCCGGTGGCATTGCGTCTGACCAGCGTGCAACGCACCGTCTCGCCGCGCTCGGCGCGGATGGGGCCGCGCATCAGTCATCTGTTGCTGCAAATTCTCGATCAAGAGCCGCAGATCCAGCGCTTACTGAACATCGTGCCGGAACGCATCGGCGTGCATTACGCGCCACAACCGGTGGACGACGAACGTTCACGGCATGCCGCCGTGCTTTACCGGGACAACCCGCTGAGCCTGTTGAACACTGGTGAAATGGCCGTGCCGGTCGGCAGCCTGTTCGCGATGGATGAGCATCAGCAGCCCTTGCTTCGTCAGTGGGTGAAACTGGCACAAGGGCGCGATGACAGCGAAGCCATGCAGGCATTCTTCCGTGATTATCTGTCGATTGCCGTACCGAGCCTGCTCGGCATCTACCTGATGTATGGCGTGGCCTTCGAAGCTCACCAGCAAAACAGCTTTATGGTGATGGGCGCCGATGGGCAATTGAATCGCCTGCTGGCGCGCGACTTCGGCGACATTCGCATTGATCGCAAAACCCTGCATGCCCATGGCCTCGATATTGAGCTGCACGATCCGAAGATGACGCTCTACGACGAGTCCGGTTTTGTCCGCGACAAACTCCTGCACACCACGTTCATGTGCCACTTGGGCGAACTGGCCCTGCTCTGCGCTCGTCATTGGAACGTGCCGGAAAATCTCCTGTGGGATGAACTGGCGGCGCAGGTCAGTGATTGCTTTGACGCATTGCGCGAACGCGTCGAACCGCAGCGCTGGGAAACCGAGCGTCACGCCTTGCTCGTGCAGGACTGGCCGGCCAAGTCGTTTATGCGCATGCGCTTGCTCGACAGCCATGCCGATATCGTCGGCCGTCTCAGCAACCCACTGCGCGTTAACGCCCATGGCAGCTAAAGGCAGCGCTTTACGGCTGTTGGTGCTGATCCAGTTCATTTCCATGGGTGCCATGGAAATGAGCGGTCCGTTCTGGCCCTTGCAGATTCAACATCTGCTCGGTCCCGAACAGGCCCACTACACCGCACTGCTGTCAGCCATGGTCTATGCCGGCCCGATGCTTGCGGCCATGCTCTTGACGCCGTTGTGGGGTCGCCTCGGCGACCGCACCGGGCACAAGCCGATGATCGTTCGGGCATTGCTGGCGTTGGCACTGTGCCAAGGGCTTGCGGCCATTACGCTCGACCCATGGTTGCTGGTAGCGATCCGGGTGATGCAAGGCGCCCTGGCCGGCTTTCTGGCCGCCGCTCAGGCATACGCCCTGGCCTGCTGTGACAGCTCGGAGCGCGGGCGAACCCTGGCGCGCCTGCAATCGGCAACGGCCGTCGGCTCGCTGGTGGGGCCGGTATTGGGCGGTTGGTTGATGGACGTCTCCGGGTTTGCCCTGCTCTGCTATGGCGCCACGCTGATTTGCCTGCTGTGTGCACTGGGCAGCTTCTTTCTGCCCGCAGATACAGCGCGGTCAGCACAGAAAAAAACACCCGCCAGCACGGCCTTACCGAAAGGCTGGATGGGCGGAATTCTGCTGGTGATCGTGCTGATCCAGGCCGCAAAAATGATGCCTCAACCCTTCTATGCGCTGTATGTCGCCGATGTACTGCAAGCGCCCGGCTGGCTGATTGGCGCGACCTATGCCGCCAGCGCCGCGACCCTGGCCATTTCCGCGCCACTGTGGGGACGGCTGTTCGATCGCTGGCAACCGGCCTACACCCTGCGCGTCATTGAGGGCGTGGCGTGGTTGTGTGCGTTGACCCTCGCCGCAACCGCACTGGCCAACGAATGGATCGGTTTTCTCGCCACCCGACTGTTGTGGGGCCTTTGGCAAGGTGCCTTGCTGCCAGTGGCCTATGCCCTGATCGCCAATACCGTTTGCCCCACCCAACAGGGTTTTGCCCTGGGCCTGGGCAACAGCGCGGCGAAAGCCGGCGCACTGCTGGGTGCCGTCCTGGGCGGCATCGGTATGGGGCTGGTCGGGCTGGACCATAGCTTCTGGCTGGTGGCCCTGACCTACGCCTTGGCCGCGTTGGGCATCCGCTGGGTAAGAGCCTCAACCGCGATGCAGCCCACTGTTTTCTCTACCAACACTCATCAAAACTAAAAAAAGACCGCACCATGACCCGAACCAAGCTATCCCTGCTGATCCCGCTGATTGGCTCCTTCAGTGCCCCGACCTGGGCCGAAGAAACCGAGCAACCGGCCTCTCTGAACCTGCAAGCCACCGTCGTCTCGGCAACCCGCAACGAAGCGAGCATCGCCTCGATTCCAGGCTCGGTACAAGTCATCGACGAACACCAGATCCGTGAACAGAGCGGCGCCGGTCGTCGAGTGTCCGACATCCTTGGGCAACTGGTGCCGGGGATCGCACCGTCCACTGGTGGCATGAGCAACTTCGGTCAGACCTTGCGTGGGCGCAACATTCTGGTATTGATCGACGGAGTGTCGCAAAACGCTACCCGCGACAACTTCCGCCAGCTGAACAGCATCTCGCCCGCCAGCATCGAGCGCATCGAAGTAGTATCCGGCGCGAGCAGCATCTACGGTGCCGGCGCATCGGGCGGCATCATCAACATCATTACCAAGCGCAACCAGGGCCAGGACATCGCGTTCAGCAGCAAACTGGGGATGACCAGCGGCAACAACCTCAACCGCAAAGGCTTCGCCTACGAGGCGTTCCAAAGTGCGACAGGTCGTCAGGACGCACTGGACTGGTATGTCTCGGCCGACATGACCCAACGCAACGACCAGTTCGACGGCAACGGCAACCGCATTCCTCAGGACACGTCCCAGGGCAGCAACATGGACACCGAAACCTATGACCTGCAAGGTCGGTTCGGTTATGAGCTGGATGCCGACAAAAAAATCAGCCTGTCGCTGCAAGACTACAAAGACCAGCAGGACACCGGTTACACCAAGGATCCGAAAAATACCAACGACGCCGTCGCAGTAAAGGGCTTGAAGCTCGACGATCAGCCCTACACCCATAACCAGGCGGTCAACCTCAACTACGTCGACAAGGATTTCTACGGCCAGGGCCTGCAAGTCGAAAGCTACTGGCGTCGTGCAGATGCGCTGTTCTTTCCCGACCTGTCACGCGGCAAGGCCGGCGTCTCGGACAACAACAGCGTGCAAGACGTGTATGGCCTGCGCGCAGCCATCGACACCCCGCTGCCGTCCATTGGCGCTGCCACCGGCAACCTGGTCTGGGGTGCCGACTACGACCATGAGCGCTCCCGTCAGCGAGGCGACCAGTACACGGTCAATGGCCTGAACTACACCAAGACCGGCACCACCTATGAAATGGGCCCGGACATCGAAACGGCCACCAAGGCACTGTTCGGGCAAATGTCCTGGGACATCGGCGACTGGACCTTGCGCGGTGGCGTACGGCGCGAATGGATCGAAAGCGAAGTTGCCGACAGCATCGCCTATGGTGAAATCGTCCAGACCGGGAACCGCGCGGTCTTGCCCGGCGATACCCTCAAATATGATGCGACCCTCTACAACCTGGGGGCGGTCTATCACCTGAGCGAAAACCAGGACATCTTCGCCAATTACAGCCAAGGTTTCTCGCTGCCCGACATCCAACGCTTCCTGCGGGACGTCAACAGTCGCTTCGATATTCAGACCCTCAACGCCCAAGCGATCAAAGTCGACAGCTACGAGCTGGGCTGGCGCGGCAACTGGGATAAATGGCAGGCCGACGTCACCGTGTATGAAAACACTTCGGACGTGACTCAGTTCTACGACGCCAATGATCGTGTACTGCGCCTGATCAACCAAAAGGAGCGGGTACGCGGCATTGAAAACAGCCTGACGTATCGCCCGACCGATCACTGGTCGGTGGGCGGCACCTATGCGTGGGCCAAAGGCGAAACCGAGCAGGACGGTAAATGGATCGACCTGCCAGCCACCCGCATTTCACCGGCCAAAACCACCCTGTTCGTCGGCTTTACCGAGGACGACTACAGCCTGCGCCTGCAGGGCATGCGCCTGAGCAGCTACGACGCCGCTTTCAAGGACAACAACGGCCGCGACATCGAGGGCTACACCCTGGTGGACCTGCTCGGTTCGGTGGAACTGCCGGTCGGGCGTCTCGAAGGCGGGATCTACAACCTCACCGATCGCAACTACCAAAATCTGTTTGCCCAGGCCAACGCCCGGGCGCCGTTTGCCAATGCTGAAGGTCGCACATTGAGTGTGAGTTATTCGCTGGATTGGTAAGCAGCAGGGCAAGGCGACGATTTTAAGGCGTCGCCTTGCGTCTGGACGAGGTCACCCGGATGTCGATTTGAGGCAGGAAGAACGCGGTCGAAAGCGGCAAGGTTTGTCCGCTGGGCGGCGCGCCTTGACGGGCATGATGCTGTCATCCCCCGCAAAATCTGGGCATGGCTACACCGGCATGCAAATTGCCCCGTACCTGCCAATAGTCATTATTCAGGTGCTCGAATCATGTTGGTCAACGCACAGAAAGCCCCGACAGTGCAGCCTACTCAGCGGTCCGATATGGACCCGACCACGGCTGCCGCCAGCGCGCTTTACAGCGGTTTGATGCAGAACGTGCAAAATACCGCAAGCAATCAGGCCTCTACGACAACGCAACAATCCAGCAACACGGTGAACGACAACGTCGACGCCGCGTTCGCCAAAACCCGCGTGTTGCTGCAAGCCACTGCGCCGGCCACCAACACACCGAATGCAAGCACCGCCACGGACAGTACAGCGCTTACCGACTTCAAGGATTACATGAGCAAAACGCCCGAACGGCGGATGCGCGACAGTATTCTGAAAGAGATGGGTATTACCGAAGACGACGTGAAAAACATGTCGCCTGAAAAACAACTGGCGATCGGCAAGGAAATTGCCCAACGCGTTGAAGACAAAATGAAACTGGCCCAGGCCGATAAAGAGAACAGCGCCACCGGAAAACAAGTTCCTGAGACGTTTCTGGCTGCTCTTTAATCGCCTCAAGCAAGCACTGAAGAGGGTTTCTCTATCAGGCTGCAATGCCTGGAAGAGAACCCTTTTTGACCAATGCCGGTAAGTTAAGCGAACGCTCCTACACATACCCTTAACTGGCTGGCATTGCTCTTTTTGGCTGCCGATATCATAAACCGCTAAGCCGGGCGCAGCATTTCCAACAACGCTTGCACCGCCGCTGACGGTACCCTGCCCTGTGGCACCACCAGCGCGAACTCCCGATGAATCGGCGTGGTCAGCGGGACGATGCGCAGTCCTTTGCGATCAGTTGGCAGGGTCATTTCCGGCACCACCGTCACACCGACATTTTCCCGAACCAGCGTGAAAGCACTACTCCACTCGCGAACCTCAACCCGGACGTCGAGCAACGCAAGACCGGCGTCCGCCGCCAGGCTACGCGCATTGACCGAACAACCACCGGTGGCCAGAACGAAAGGCTGTGCGCTCAACTCTGCCAGCGACACACTGGCCTCGTTTGGGCGCCGGGCCAGCGGATGACCTATCGGCAGTACTGCCACCCAGTTATCGCGCCCCAACAAACCTGCGCTGCGCTCGGCAGGCGGATTCAACACGACGCCCACATCAATCAGGCCGGCACTGAGCAGGTTTTCGACTTCGTCATCGCTGACCTCCAGCGCCACCACCTGAATACCGGGATAAAGCTGATTGAATTGGCGCAGCAGCGGCGGCAGGAAGGTGGCCAGCACCATAGGGAAACTCGCCAGACGGATCGTGCCGCGTTGAATGTCTTTCGCGGCATCGACGGTGGTGCGAATGGTCTCCAGCGCCCCGAGCATCAACCGCGCCTGCTCGATCACTTGCAGGCCGATTGCGGTCGGTAGAGTCTGGCGGTTTTCCCGGGTGAACAGCTGCACGCCGAGCATGTCTTCGAGCAACCCCAGTGCCTGGCTGGCGCCGGACTGGGTCATGCCGACGCGCTCGGCGGCGCGAGTGATATTGCCGGCATCCGCCACCGCCACCAGCATGCGCCAATGCATCAGGTTCATCATGGCAGTAGCTGTCCTTATGGGTACGTTCTGAAAGAGTAATTTTACGGATGATGGCGACGACTATGACACTGATCAAAACCGTCCAGAAGAGTCCTCTCCATGAAGTTGTATTTCGCCCCTCAAGCCTGCTCGTTGGCGCCGCACATTGTCCTGCGTGAACTGGATCTTGCGTTCGAACTGATCCGTGTCGACAACACCACCAAGAAGACCCTCGATGGCGCCGACTTTCTCGCCATCAATCCCAAAGGTTATGTCGCGGCCTTACAGCTGGATAACGCACAGGTGCTGACCGAAGGCCCGGCCATCCTGCAATACCTCGCCGATCTCAAGCCGCAAGCAGGTCTGGCACCGGCTAACGGAACCTGGGAAAGAGCGCGTTTGCAGGAATGGCTGAACTTCGTCTCCAGTGAGATTCATGGTGGATTGGGGCTACTGTTCAACAGCTCGATTCCCGATGACGTGAAGGCGATTTTCCGAGAGAAACTGTTCAAGCGCTTCGCGATACTGACCCGGACACTGGAGCAGCAGGATTACCTGATGGGTGAGCAGTTCAGTATTGCCGATGCCTATCTGTTCAGCGTATTGCGCTGGACGCCGTTGTTTGCCATCGATCTGGGGCAATGGCCGGCTCTGGAGCGCTTTCAGGCGCGGATCGGCGAGCGTGCGACGGTTAAAGCGGCGTTGGTTGCGGAGATGGCGTAAGTCTTTAGTTCATTCGCGGGCAAGCCCGCTCCCACTGGGGCTACACAATGCTTGTGGGAGCGGGCTTGCCCGCGAATGCGATGTCTCAGGCGCCCTTGAAACATCAGGCAAATAATCGAATCCCTCTACAAACTCCCACTCACCCGCGTCGCCACCTCAGCAGGCACCCAACCCTGCCACACCTGCGGCTGATCCTTCAGAAACGCTTCGGCAACCTGTCTCGGTTGCTGGCGTTTTTCGCTCATTTGGCCGAGGGTCTGGTTCAGCAGATTGATCGGCAAGTCGACTTTCTCGAAGAACGCCACCAGATCCGGGTATTGCGCTTTGAACGGTGCGGAGACGCCAATGGCCAGGCTCGCGGGCATCGAGCGAGTGCCCTTGGGATGCGGGTTGTTGGCATCGGCCAAGGTTTTCCAGGCCTGGGCATCGAACGCCGGCTCTTCGAGTTTTACCAGTTTGAACCGACCCAGCAACGGCGTCGGTGACCAGTAGTAGAACAGCACCGGTTTGCCGCGACGGATCGATGAGGCGACCTCTGCATCCAGCGCCGCACCGGAGCCGGTGCGGAAGTTGACGAAGCTATCAGTCAGCTCATAAGCCTTGAGTTTCTGGCTGTTGACGATTTCCGAGGTCCAGCCGGTCGGGCTGTTGAGGAACCGCCCGCGGGTCGGATCTTCGGGATCACGGAACACATCCTTGTAGCGCGCCAGATCGGCGACAGACTTCAGCTCCGGAGCCAAAGGCTTGATGCCACGCTCCGGGTCGCCCTTGATCACATATTCCGGAACCCACCAGCCTTCCGTTGCGCCTTTGACCGTGTCACCGAGGCCAAACACCTTGCCCTCCGATTGCGCCTTTATCCAGGCCGGACTGCGCCCGGCCCACTCTTCACCGATCACCTGGATGTCGTTCTTGGCCAGCGCCGCTTCGAGGCTGACGGTGCTGCCCGGCATCGTGTCGGTCGGGTAGCCGTAACCTTTCTCGACGATCAAACGCAGGATCTCGGTGATCAGGCTGCCGCTTTCCCAGGTGATGTCGCCGAAGTGGATCGGCGCAGATTTCTCGGCGGCGGGTGCCTGTTGTGCCAGGAGGCTTAGCGCCAGCAGCGAGCTGCCGAGCAGGGTTTTGATCGATCTCATGCGGACCTCTGAATGGGGGGTTGTCGGAGTAATGGTGGGTTGGCACCAGGGTGGTTCGCGGCATTCCACGGCGCACAGACAGCGCTTGAGCGGACCATGTAATCACTCACCGAACGTTGGGAAATCCCAAGCTCCTCGGCGACTTCGGGATAGGTCAGGCCATTGACCCTGGCCAGCAGGAAAGTCGCCCGGACCTTGACCGGCAAGCGTTTGAGCTGACGGTCGATGCCGTGCAGGGTTTCGAGTACTTGCGCCAGAGCCTGAGGTGACGCCCCTTGGAATTCTTCGTCTTGCTGCAAGGCTGCGAGGTGACTGTGTTCCAGATCGCGGCGGCGCCAGAGCTGGTACATCAAGCGCTGGGCAATGGTGGTCAGCAGCGCCCGCGGCTGATGGATAGGGATCAGCCCCGGGTTGCTCAGCAGTTGGACGAAGGTGTCGGCGGCAATGTCTTCTGCATTGGCGCTGGAATCCAGATGGCGGCGCAATCGTGCGCACAGCCATGGGTAATGACTGCGGAACAATCCGCCCACGTATTCGCTGTGAGAAGTGTCGGCGCCGGACATGGAGGCTCCAATAGAAATGGTTGCGCTGTATGTCCGGTGTTCCGGTGACGCGATCCTAGCAAGGAGACTTATTCTTTAATAATACTTAAAAAGCATTTTTATATGTATTTTTGGAATTACGCGCCAAGCAAGATCTTTTGGCAAACCCAATGATTAACTGACTGGCGCCAAGCCTTCAGCGCAATCGACCAAAACCAAGCTCCTCGGCCTCTTGTTGATAATCAAGAAGGATTTGGTAATCGCGTTCAGAGGCCGGCAAAACCTCCCTCAGCCCAAGGGTCTCACCCACCTCAGGCAATGCCTGCAACGTCAGGTTCATCGCCCCACGAATCCGCTCAGACTGCTCATCAGACAACCCAGCGGCACCGATATACGGCAAGGTCGGGCTGAACGCACTGCGCGCCACCACTCGCAAACCGGCGACTTCCTCCTCGGCATAACGCGCCAGGTAGGCAAAGGTGACGCTGTCGATAGCCGCGAGATCCGCCTTGTCTTCACGCAACCAGCGCAGGCTCTCGCGGTGGCTGCCGCTGATGGAGACACTGGAGAAAAACCGACCGTCCTGTTGCAGCGGTGCGAGCCGGTGGCGCAACAGGTTCATCCCGCTGTTGGAGTCCTCGCCATTGATTACGCCACGACTGTCAAACAGCGCCGCCAGAGTCCGGCGGGGTTCATCGGTACGGGTCAGCAGCAGGCTGCAATGGTTGCCGCCAGAGCTGTCGGGTAGCTCATAGCGAGGTCGGCCGATCACCCGGACCTGTCCGCGCAAGGCTGTCATCAGCGGATAACCACAGGTCTGGGTCAGCAGCAGTTGCGGGGCGAGCCAGAGCTGCATCAATGCCAGACCCTCGGCGCTGCGACGGTTGACGTCGAGCCGTTCGAGGATACGCGTCAGCCATTGTTCGTTGGCCTGCCGTACCTGTTCGGGTGCGACGTACATCAATAGTTCTGCATAGCGTGACGTCATTATTGTTTTCTCAACTAAACGGATGCTCTGGGCTGTCCACCGCCGTCAGCCCATGTCGACGAAACAACTCACCATAGCCTTGCACCAAAAATTCGCCACTGCGCCTGAGCCACTGCTCACGGCGGGCACGGTACACACGAGGCAAGTAGTACCAGGGCAACCCCGGCAAGTCGTGATGCACCAAATGCAGGTTCAAATTGAGAAACAACCAGGTCCAGGGCCACGCCGCTTCGTTGATCACCGTGCGTTGCTCGGCTTGAGCGTGTGGGCGATGTTCATAGTAGGAGCGGATCATCGCCACCGACAACGCCGGCACGCTGATCAGTAATAGGTAATGCCAGACCGGCACCAGACTGTAGCGAGCGATGAAACCCAGCATCAATAACGTCAGCGCGCCGTGGGTCAGCCACATCCGCCACGCCTGTCGTTCGCCTCGACGCAAGCGCTGCAACTCGTCCTTCGCCAACCCCAGCAAAGCCAGTGGCGCACCCAATAGCAGACGGCCGAACACCGTCTTGTTCAGCCAGTGCAGGCCTTGTTCAAGCAACGAGCTGCCCTGCCATTGGTGGCGGCTCAGGTAGCGGCTTTCAGGGTCGCGACCGGGCAAGGTCAGGTCTTCGTCACGGTGATGCAGCAAATGGCTATCGCGATACAGCGTGTAGGGATACCAGACCGCAAACGGCGCATAACCCAGGATCTTGTTCAGCCAAGTAAGGCGCGTCGGATGTCCGTGCAACAGCTCGTGCTGCACCGACATCCACAGCACCACGATGGGGATCAGCAGCGCAGTACTCAGCCATAACCCGAGCCACGGACTGGCCAGCAGCACGCCAAACCAGGCGCCATAGACACCGATCAGTAACAGCCAGGTCGGCCACTCCGTGCGACCGGTGAGGCTCCGTTTCAGGACTTCGATTTCTTCACGTTGGGCTTGATCAAGATAATTGGACATGGCATCGCTCAAAGCAGGGAACCGCCGACAGACGAACGTCGACGTCATCCCTCTCTGTGCAATAACTCAGGGAAATCTTGCAGATCGATTGGTACTTACTTGGAAGTGAAAACTTAGAAATGAAAGCGGAGCCCGATTGCCGGGCTCCGTGAAAGACGACTCAGTGACCGAACACGCCGACCTTTTTGGCTTTCTTGTCTGCGCGTTTTTCATCGGCGGTTTTTGCCGGTTTTTTCTTTGCAGCTTTCTTTGAATCCATGCCTTTGGCCATGATGCACGCTCCACTCATACGGGATGTAACATGAGGTATAACACCTATTGCGCGGCAGAGTTTTATTTCAGCGATTTATAATTTTTTGCCCTTCATCACCTGCCATAGAAATCCTCTCAACCATGCCAGACCTTCATTTCAGCCCGCTTGCCGAGCCTCTACGCCCCCTGCTCAATAAGTTCTATCGCCTGCACAATTCGCCGATGCGCGCTGCCAGCGAGGGGCAATTGTGGGTAGCCAAACGAGAAGGGATCGTTGCCGGATTGTGCCTGTCGCCAGTTGCTCAAGGGCATTGGTTGACGGGGTTGTTTGTCGATCCGGCCTGCCGGGGCCAAAGGATTGGCACGCAGTTGGTCGAGCGTGCCGTTGCGCCTATCAATGGACCGGTCTGGCTGTTCTGCCACCCGGACCTGCAAACGTTCTACGAGGGAGTGGGGTTTTCCATCGACCCGCAGCTGCCGCAGTCCCTGACAGATCGTCTGGCTCGCTACGCTCGCACTAAACCCTTGATTGCCATGGGTATAGAACCGTTGGTTCGCGATTAATCGACTCAATCGTCCGCTGCAGGATCCATATCCGGAAACATCACGTCGATAAAACCAAACTTGCTGAAGTCGCTGATCCGCGACGGATACAACCGGCCGATCAAGTGATCGCATTCATGTTGCACGACGCGGGCATGGAAACCTGAAGCGATGCGCACGATGGGTTGGCCCTTGGGATCGAAACCTTCATAGCGAATCTGCTGATAACGCTCCACGGCACCGCGCAACCCCGGCACCGACAGACAACCTTCGAAGCCCTCTTCCAGAATCGGATTCAACGGCGTGATCAGCGGGTTGATCAGAATCGTCTGCGGAACGGCTTCCGCGTCCGGATAGCGTTCACTGTGCTCGAAGCCGAAGATCACCAATTGCAGGTCGACGCCCACCTGCGGCGCGGCCAGGCCCACACCCCCCACATGCTCCATGGTCTGGAACATGTCATCGATCAACTGCCAGAGTTCCGGGCTGTCGAACATTTCGGACGGTACCGGCGGGGCAATGCGCAGCAGGCGCTCATCGCCCATTTTCAGAATTTCACGGATCATGTTCAGACTTCATCAATGGTCGGGTTGAGCGAGTGATCCCGTCCCAGTCCCGAAACGTGGTGTTTGTCGTCGTGCTCGTCGAGGTCCTTTTCGCCAGGATGCTTGCCTTGAGCCGACATATGGTCGATCACTGCATTCATTTCCGCGCCAAGCAACAATGCCGCCGCAGAAATATAGAAATACAGCAGCAATACGATGATCGCGCCGATACTGCCATACATAGCGTTGTAATCGGCGAAGGCTTTCACGTAATAACCGAAACCCAGTGAGGCGAGGATCCACACCACCACTGCCAGCACTGAGCCCGCGGTAATAAGGCGGAACTCCTGCTTCACATCCGGCATGACGTAATAGATCAATGCCACGGCGACCATCAGCAGCACCACGATCAATGGCCAGCGCACAACGGTCCAGACGGTGACGATAAAATCCTCCATGCCGATCTGCCCTGCCAGCCATTCCATCACTTGCGGCCCCAGGACCATCAAGGCGGCGGCAGCCAGGAGCATCCCGGCGATGCCGACGGTGTAGAAAATCGACAGTGGAAAGCGCTTCCAGATCGGGCGCCTTTCGACCACATCGTAAGCGGCGTTCATGGCGCTCATCATCAGCCGCACGCCAGCGGACGCGGTCCACAGTGCAATCACGATACCCGCCGAGAGCAGCCCACCCTTGGATTGCTGGAGCTGGTCGATCACCGGGTTTACTTGTTCGAGGGCCTGG
This sequence comes from Pseudomonas sp. H11T01, assembly GCF_048515765.1. Lineage (NCBI taxonomy): Bacteria > Pseudomonadati > Pseudomonadota > Gammaproteobacteria > Pseudomonadales > Pseudomonadaceae > Pseudomonas > Pseudomonas sp. H11T01. The sequence goes on from NZ_JBLYED010000004.1 coordinate 327,501, forward strand.
GGCGGTAACACCAGTTCCGATTGAAGACGCAGCCAGGAGAAGAAGTCCGGCAGGTGCAGGAAGCCGATCAGGGCGATGAGAAACAGCAGGAAGGGAAACAGCGAGAACAACATCTGGTAGGCAAGCGCCGAAGCATAAGTCGACATCTCGTCATCGATGAATTCGGTGACCGTTCGCGTCAAAACACGGTGCAGGGGCAAACCTTTCAAATCCGGAAAAATCATAGCGTCTCCTTCGCCGCAAAAGGGTTGAAGTCGGTGGCGACTCAGGGACCGTTTTCTTTCATCAAAGTAGCTTAGTTGACCACGTTGAAACAATTTCGTTGTTTAAACGCCAATGACCGACACAAAAACGGCCATCCGCGGATGGCCGTTCAGCTGCAATCAAACCGACGTCCACGTCAGGCTTTATCAATCGTTTTCTTGATCGCATCTTTGACCTGGCCTTTAGCCTTTTGCGCATCGCCCTTCAATTCCTGAGCTTTGCCTTCGGCCCGCAGCCTGTCGTTGCCCGTGGCTTTACCCACGCCCTGTTTTACACTACCCGCCACTTCGTTCGCGGTGCCTTTGATCTTATCGCCAGTGCTACTCATGGTGTTTCTCCCGGTAGAAAAAGGGGTATCAGTGTCCGTACGTAAAGATTGACCCGGCCCCAGTACGCAGAGTTTCATTTATTTTCACGGCGTCATTTCATCGCCGCGTGCAGGTTTGGCTTTATGTTTACCCCTCAACCCCCGAGAATGCGCAACGTATTCAGGCCATGGCGCTGAAGATCCAACCCGTAGGAATGTTATGAAACTCGATAAAGCGCAGGCCATTGCCCGCAGAAACCAGGAACTCGGCGGCGCCGTGCTGGGCGTCAATAACTGCCATTTCACTGAACTGAACCGCAACAAGAACATCTGGTGGTTCGATATCCCCGTCAGCCGCCTGGCCATCGGTCAGTACGAGTGGATTCACTTGTTGCTGCACACCCCGAGCACCGACCAGTTGCTGCACCTGAAAGTGCCAACCGTGTTTCTGCGTGAGAAGATGGAAGGCCTGGTGGTGCGCAACCAAGGCAAACGCAAGCCTACCGTGAGCCTGGAGTTGAGTGCCGACAAGGACGCCTTCCTTGAAGACGTGCGCCCGGCCGGTACTGGCGTGAATTTCGCGAAGTTTTTGCTGTAACCGCCGAAGTTTCCAACGCACTACACGTCACCGAAAAATCCGGAATCCGATAAAGATTCCGGATTTTTTATGCCTGTAACACCGGATCTGGATACTGCTCTGAACAGGGCTGAATGCAAGACCGGCATAAAAACCCTCAACTCAAGTTTACTTCCCCGCTTTTTTGCCGATTTTCGGTGAATACGGCACACTACCGGGCCCGAGCATCTGCTCGGTTTTTTTAACTAACGCAGAAGCCGTATGACCCGCTCCCCGTTCCGCCGTCTAGTGTTTGGCGCCTTGCGCCGACTGTTGTACCTCTGGGTTCGCTCGGAGACGATCAACCAGTCGTCCTTCACCCTCAAACTCGACCGCAGTCGTCCGGTGTTCTACGTCCTGCAAAACCCATCGCTGACCGATCTGGCCGTGCTCGACACCGAGTGCGGCAAAGCCGGTCTGCCACGCCCGGTGTTGCCGGTGTCGGTGGGCAATCTGCTGGAACCTGCCGCGTTCTTCTACCTGACGCCGGAGCCCGATTGGCTTGGCCGCCAGGACAAACGCGGCGCGCCGCCAACGTTGACCCGACTGGTCAGCGCCTTGAGCCAGAACGCGGTTGACGACGCACAAATCATCCCGGTCAGCGTGTTCTGGGGCCAATCCCCGGACAGCGAATCGAGCCCGTGGAAGCTGCTGTTCGCCGACAGTTGGGCCGTCACCGGGCGTCTGCGTCGCCTGCTGAGCATCATGATTCTGGGGCGCAAGACCCGCGTGCAGTTCTCGGCGCCTATTCATCTGCGTGAACTGATCGAACACAACAAAGGCCACGAGCGCACTGTACGCATGGCCCAGCGGATTCTGCGGGTGCATTTCCGCAACCTGAAAGCGGCGGTGATCGGTCCGGACATTTCCCACCGGCGCAATCTGGTCAAGGGCCTGCTGAATCAGCCGCTGGTCAAACAGGCGATCCTTGAAGAAGCCGAACGCGAAAACATCTCCCCGGAGAAGGCCAAGGCTCAGGCGCTGCGCTACGGCAATGAAATCGCTTCGGACTACACCTTCACCGCGATCCGTTTTCTCGAAGTGGTGCTGAGCTGGTTCTGGAACAAGATCTACGACGGCATCAAGGTCAACCACATCGAAGGTGTGCAGGCCGTCGCCCAAGGTCACGAAGTGATCTATGTGCCGTGCCATCGCAGCCATATCGACTATCTGCTGCTGTCCTATCTGCTGTTTCGCAACGGCCTGACCCCGCCGCACGTCGCCGCCGGGATCAACCTCAACATGCCGGTAATCGGCAGTCTGCTGCGCCGTGGCGGGGCGTTTTTCATGCGCCGTACCTTCAAGGGCAACCCGCTCTACACCTCGGTGTTCAACGAATACCTGCACACTTTGTTCACCAAAGGCTTCCCGGTGGAGTACTTCGTCGAAGGCGGCCGCTCGCGCACCGGACGCATGCTGCAACCCAAGACCGGGATGCTGGCGATCACCCTGCGCAGCTTTCTGCGCTCATCGCGGATGCCAATTGTCTTCATCCCCGTGTACATCGGCTATGAGCGCGTTCTCGAAGGCCGGACCTACCTCGGCGAGTTGCGCGGAGCGACCAAGAAAAAAGAATCGATCTTTGACATCTTCAAGGTCATCGGCGCCCTCAAACAGCGTTTCGGCCAAGTCGCGGTCAACTTTGGCGAGCCGATCAAGCTGGCGGAATTCCTCGACCAGGAACAGCCAGATTGGCGCTCCCAGGAACTGGGTCCGCAGTTCCGCCCGGCATGGCTGAACGAAACCACCAACCGCCTCGGCGAGCGTGTGGCTCAGCACCTGAACGAAGCAGCAGCGATCAACCCGGTCAACCTGGTGGCACTGGCCTTGCTCTCCACCAGTCGTCTGGCGCTGGATGATCGGGCCATGGCGCGGGTCCTTGACCTGTATCTGGCGTTGTTGCGCCGCGTGCCCTACTCGCCCCACACCACGCTGCCGGAAGGTGACGGCCGCGCGCTGATCGAGCATGTGAAAGACATGGACCTGCTGTCCGAGCAGAGCGATGCCTTGGGCAAGATCCTTTATCTGGACGAGCAGAACGCCGTTCTGATGACCTACTACCGCAACAACGTGCTGCACATCTTTGCCCTGCCGGCGCTGCTGGCGAGCTTCTTCCAGAGCAGCTCGCGCATGAGTCGCGAACAGATCCTGCGCTACGCCCGCGCTCTGTATCCGTACCTGCAATCGGAGCTGTTTATCCGTTGGTCGCTGGACGAACTGGATGCGGTGATCGATCAATGGCTGGAAGCCTTCGTCGAACAAGGCCTGCTGCGCTTCGAGAAAGAGGTCTACCTGCGCCCGGCACCGAGTTCGCGGCATTTTGTGCTGCTGACCTTATTGTCCAAAAGCATCGCGCAAACCCTGCAGCGTTTCTACATGGCCATCTCGCTGCTGCTCAACAGCGGCCAGAACAGCATCAGCGCTGAAGAACTGGAAGACCTCTGCACCGTCATGGCCCAGCGCCTGTCGATCCTGCATGGCCTGAACGCGCCGGAATTCTTCGACAAAAGCCTGTTCCGTCACTTCATTCAAACACTGCTGGATCTCGACGTATTGCGTCGCGATGAAGCCGGCAAACTGAGCTATCACACACTGCTCGGCGAACTGGCCGAAGGCGCGGCCAAGCGTGTATTACCGGCGGAGATTCGCTTGTCGATTCGTCAGGTGGCGTTGCATCGCAGTGAAGATGCGGCCGATCAGCCAGAAAACATCGGATAGATAACGGCTGAAGCGTCAGATAATTCGGCAAAGAAGCAAGGATGCTTCCTTGAAGGAATTTCTACCTAAATCTCTGACTACGCTACTCAGTACGTTGGCTTTTCAACGTTAATGATAAGGAAATCACCATGAGCAGCGAAACTGTACAAACCATGGACAAGGTAAAAACCCTCACCCTCAACTTTGTCTACCCGCAAGAGGTTATTTCGTGGGAAGGCATGAGTGCCAATCTGGTTATCCGAGATATCACATCAGCTGAAAATCCGGTTTCTATCGTTGCATGGGGAACGAATCAATTAGCCAATGCACTTGAAACGATGTCCTTCGACGTCGTCAATCCGACAGGTCTGGCACGTTATTCGATGAGTCTCGAACTGGCACGGGACGGCGCTTCATTGTTCAGCTGTTCGGAACACTTATTCAATATTTATTGGAAAGATACCGACGCAACCGACAATAGTGTGCGGGAACAGAAAACCATCTACCTCGATTCGCCAGGTACCCTGACCGTAGAGAATCTTGCCATGTTCAGATACCCGTATCCGGCCGATTCTGTTATCACTCTGAAACTCACAGAAATTTCCGAGACCGGGGCTCCGGGAGACTTACTTAATGAAAGCAAATTTCTGCAAGGCTCACCTCGACCGTTTTACGTTCGCTATGACACTGACAAAGTAAAACCTGGCCAACGCTACAAACTGACCGGTTCAATCAGCCGCGGCAAGGACAAAGGCGAAGATGGCGCCCATCCTCTGCGCAGTCTCTATGTATTGAAGCCTGCACAACCCACTGTTTCATTTGGCTCAGCAGTCACTTCCGCGCAGTAGGCTGAACTCTCGTCAGCGTTTCTTTAGTCAATCTGCCAACACTTTTCTCGGGAAAATCCGTTAAATTGTCGTTGGCGCCAGTCTTCTTCAGGCGTCAACGATAGGGATTTATCTCATGCAAAAACTCGCACTACTGGGTCTAGCCGCTTTACTCGGTGCCTGCCAAACCATTCAAACTGCGCCAAAGGCTAGCCTCGACGGCGAAGTGTTCTACCTGCAACGCATCGCCCTGCCGCCAACCGCGACCCTGAGCGTCAGCCTGCAGGACGTTTCCCTCGCCGACGCCCCAGCCATCGTACTGGACGAACAAAGCGGGCCGATCAAAGGCCAGGTGCCACTGCCTTTTCACCTCAGCTATGACCCCAGTCAGGTTAAACCCGGCCATCGCTACTCGGTCAGCGCGCGCATCGAAGTGGACGGCAAGCTAGTGTTCATTTCCACCGAACATCACGGCGTACAACTTGACGGCAAAAATCCGCAGCCGTTGAAAATCCGCGTCAACGCGGTACGTTAATCCCCTCTCTTGATTAAGGAAGCTGCCATGCTCCGTCCTTCCATTCGCTTCGCCAGCTTGTGTGCGGGCTTGTTGATTTCTGCCAGTGCGCTGGCTTTGTCCCTCAGCGATCTTTCGCAAAAGGACGCCACCGGCGGGCTCAAGGATGCCTTGACCCAAGGTGCGCAAATCGCCGTGAAACAACTGGGTACTCCAGGCGGTTTCAGCAACAATCCAGAGGTGAAGATCGAGTTGCCGGGCCAACTGGGCAAGGTTGCCAAAAAGATGAAGCAATTCGGCATGGGCGCCCAGGTTGATGAGCTGGAAGCCAGCATGAACAAAGCAGCCGAAGCCGCAGTGCCGCAAGCTCAGACGTTGCTTGTGGATGCGGTGAAGAAGATGAGCGTGGACGATGCCAAAGCCATTCTCAGTGGCGGCAACGATTCGGCGACCCAATACCTGAACAAATCCAGCCGCGAGCAGATTCGCGTCAAGTTCCTGCCGATCGTCAAGCAAGCAACCGATAAGGTCGGCCTGGCCAAGCAATACAACTCCTTCGCCGCCCAAGCCGCGACCCTCGGCGTGCTGGACGCGAAAGATGCCAATATCGAAGGTTATGTCACAGAGCAGGCGCTGAACGGCCTGTTCGAAATGATTGGCAAACAGGAAGAAAGCATCCGCCAGAACCCGGCGGCAGCGGCGACCAGCCTGGCGAAGAAGGTGTTTGGTTCGTTGTAGACGATTACGCGGCCCGCAGGAGCTGGCGGCCTTCGCCTGCTCCTATGCCCAGGCTTTTTTGATGTCCTGGGTGTCGCGCAGAAAGAAAACCCACTCACGGCCCTGCTTTCTTTTCTCGAAAACCTTCAGCTCTACCAATCCATTCAACGTGGCCGACGCCGTGTTGTACGAGCAACTCAGATTTTCTTTCACATTCACTGCCGTGAACTCCTTGGCCATGCCGCTCTTGGCCACCTGAAACACGGTCCGTTGCTTTTCGCTCAGTTGCTTGAAAAGCCCGGACTCTTCCAGCCATCGATCAAAGCCCTCAGCGTACGCCAGACTTTTCTGATAAGCCGCGGTGAACCCGGTCACCGCACGGACGATCACCGAGCACTGGTAATCGATGAAATAAGTCAGATCCAGGTCGTCCGTTTCGGTATGCAAATAGGACCGGCCATATTTCACCGGCGCATTGCGCAACAAGAGGCTGATGGCGATGTAGCGGAACGCCGAGAAGTCATTCTTGAACATAAACCAATAAAACAACGCTCGCGCCACACGACCATTACCATCACGAAAAGGGTGTTCGTAACCGAGGGCAAAATGCAGGGCAATGCCCTTGATCAGCGGATGAAGGTAGTCGTCATGCGTAGGGTCGTTGTGGGATTGATTGATCCAGTTCGACAGCGCATGGAGCCTGGCCTGGATTCCCGCTGCCGGTGGCGGCGTATGGACCGTGTTGCCTATACCGTCCTGGACGACAACTTCGTCATTAAGCCTGAAAGCGCCCGGTGAGTACTGGCCATCATCGATGCCCTCGACACCGACCCGGTGGAGCTGCGTTATCAACTCGATACTCAGCGGCTCATGGCGTTTGTCCCAGGCAAAGATCATCATTTTATAGTTGCCGATAACCATCCGTTCATCGGGGGTGCGCGGCAGCCGGTTGCGCTTGAGCATATCTTTGGCCACCTGCGTGGTGGTGGCTGCGCCCTCGAGCTGGCTGCTGCTGATGGCCTCGTCTTCGATCAAATCATTGAGTAGATAATTGAAATGCGCTCGCTCACCGATCTTGCTGGTCATGTACTCAAAAGCTGCGGTGGTCGCCTGGCGGTCAACGGTCGAGAGGGTCTTCTGTGCGAGCGGCGTGAGGATGAACTTGCCCCATTGAGTGGGTTCCCCCAATGGCAGAAGGCTGGAATATTGAGCAGTGCGGGCTTTCTTGACGAGCGCCCAACACAAGGTTGAATCAAGGCCCGGCGCCCAGCGATAACGCAATTCGTCGAACGGCAGATAACGCCCTTGGTCATCCAACGGTTTAAGCAACGCCAGATAGTCGGGCAACTTCTCCTTATAGGGAGATTTGCCCAACAGATCGAAAACGCTGTCCGGGTTTGCGGGAGGACTTTTGATCATTGCTGTCTCAAAAAAGCAAAAAACTGAGCTCTGAGTACAGCACAAACACAGCACTGTCTCAATATTTATGAAAATTGAGACAGTGCTCGTTCCCACGCTCTGCGTGGGAATACCGCCATGGACGCGCAGCAATCGCTCTGGATGTGACGCAGAGCGTCACGGGATGCATTCCCACGCGGGAGCGTGGGAACGGTCACATCTGTGCCGTTTTATCACGCCTGCTCTTTCTTCACCCTGAACCACGCCGCATACAGCGCAGGCAGGAACAGCAGCGTCAGCGCTGTCGCGACAATCAACCCGCCCATAATCGCCACAGCCATTGGCCCGAAGAACACGCTGCGTGACAGCGGAATCATCGCCAATACGGCGGCCAGCGCAGTCAATACGATTGGCCGGAAACGTCGCACCGTGGCCTCGATGATGGCTTGCCATGGTTTTAGTCCGGCAGCGATGTCCTGCTCGATCTGGTCCACCAGGATCACCGAGTTACGCATGATCATCCCGGACAGCGCGATGGTCCCGAGCATCGCCACGAAGCCGAACGGCTGGCGGAACACCAGCAGGAACAACGTGACGCCAATCAGCCCCAGTGGCGCAGTGAGAAACACCATCGCCGTGCGTGAGAAGCTGCGCAGTTGCAGCATCAGCAAGGTCAGCACGACCACAATGAACAGCGGCACACCGGCCTTGACCGAGTTCTGCCCACGGGCCGAGTCTTCGACCGTACCGCCGACATCCAGCAAGTAACCGTCAGGCAGCTCGGCACGAATCGGTTCCAGGGTCGGCAGGATCTGCTGGACCAGGCTCACCGGTTGTTCCTGACCGTAAATGTCCGCGCGCACTGTCACGTTCGGCAAACGGTTACGGTGCCAGATAATGCCTTCTTCAAAGCCATATTCCAGAGTCCCTATCTGCGACAGGGCCACGCTTTTACCGTTGTCGGTCGGCACCGCGAGGCTCGGCAGCAAGGTCAGCTCAGTGCGCTCATGCAACGTGCCGCGCAGCAGAATCTCAATCAACTCATTGTCTTCGCGGTACTGGCTGACACTGGAACCTGTGAGCGAGCTTTGCAGGAACTTCGACAGGTTCGCCGTGCTCACGCCCAACGCTCGGGCGCGGTCTTGATCAACGTTCAAATAGACGACTTTGCTCGGTTCTTCCCAGTCCAGATGCACGTTGACTACATGAGGGTTCTCCCGAACCTTGGCCGCTACTTTGCGCGCCAGTGCACGGACTTCTTCGATGTGTTCGCCGGTGACCCGGAACTGCACGGGGTAGCCAACCGGCGGGCCGTTCTCCAGTCGTGTGACCCGCGAACGCAGCGCCGGGAATTGCTCGTTGAGGGTTTCGATCAGCCAGGTGCGCAGGCTCTCGCGGTCTTCAATGGTCTTGGCCAGCACGACAAACTGCGCAAAACTCGCCGCCGGCAGTTGCTGATCCAATGGCAGATAGAAACGCGGTGACCCGGTACCGACATAGGCCACATAGTTGTCAATGCCGGCGTGGTCTTTAAGCAGCCCTTCCAGACGCTTGACCTGATCGGCAGTGTTGCTCAGCGAGGCGCCTTCGGCCAGTTTGAGGTCGACCATCAGTTCCAGTCGTCCGGAGGCCGGGAAGAACTGTTGCGGTACGAAGCGAAATAACACCACCGACGCCACGAACAGCACGATGGTCAGGCCGATGACGGTTTTGCGCCGCCGCACGCACCACTCCACCAGACGCCGTACCCGTTGATAAAACGGCGTGCCATAAGGGTCCGGTTGACCGTCACCCGTACCATGTTTGGCGGCATGAATCTTCGCCAGGTCCGGCAACAGTTTTTCGCCGAGATAAGGCACGAACACCACGGCCGCAATCCACGACGCCAGCAACGCGATGGTCACCACCTGGAAGATCGAACGGGTGTATTCACCCGTGCCGGACTGCGCGGTGGCAATCGGCAGGAAGCCTGCGGCGGTGATCAACGTACCGGTGAGCATCGGAAACGCAGTGCTGGTCCAGGCATAGCTGGCGGCCTTGAGCCGGTCGTAGCCCTGCTCCATTTTGATCGCCATCATTTCCACGGCAATGATCGCGTCGTCCACCAGCAAACCTAACGCCAGTACCAGCGCGCCGAGGGAAATCTTGTGCAGGCCGATCCCCAGGTAATACATGGCGGCGAAGGTCATCGCCAGCACCAGCGGAATCGCCAGGGCTACCACCATGCCGGTGCGCACTCCTAGGGAGAAGAAACTCACCAGCAGCACAATCGCCAGCGCTTCGACCAGCACCTGAACAAATTCACCGACGCTGGTTTTCACCGCTGCCGGCTGATCGGAGACTTTGCGCAGTTCCATGCCGGCCGGGAGGTTCTTCTGAATACGGGCGAATTCGACTTCCAGTGCCTTGCCCAATACCAGAATGTCACCGCCGTCCTTCATCGCCACGGCGAGACCGATGGCGTCTTCGCCCATAAAGCGCATGCGCGGTGCCGGAGGGTCGTTGAAGCCGCGGTGAACATCGGCGACATCGGAGATGCGGAACGTGCGATCACCGACCCGGATCGGGAAGCTCTTGATCTCTTCGACGGTCTGAAAATTCCCCGAGACCCGCAATTGCAAGCGCTCGCTAGAGGTCTCGAAGAAGCCCGCAGTGGATACCGCGTTCTGTTCTTCAAGGGCTTGCTGTACCGCCGACAGCGGCAATCCGAGAGTCGCCAGTTTGACGTTGGACAGCTCGATCCAGATCTTCTCGTCCTGCAGACCTAGCAGATCGACCTTGCCAATATCCTTGACCCGTTGCAGCTGGATCTGAACGCGGTCGGCGTAGTCCTTGAGCACCGCGTAGTCGAAACCGCTGCCGGTCAGCGCGTAGATATTGCCGAAGGTGGTGCCGAATTCATCGTTGAAAAACGGCCCCTGAATACCCGGTGGCAAGGTCTGGCGGATGTCGCTGATCTTCTTGCGGACCTGATACCACAACTCGGGAATCTGCGCGGAATGCATCGAGTCCCGGGCCATGAAGGTCACCTGGGATTCGCCGGGGCGGGAGAACGAGACAATCCGCTCGTACTCGCCGGTTTCCATGAGCTTCTTTTCAATGCGCTCGGTGACTTGCCGCGATACTTCCTGAGCCGTTGCCCCCGGCCAGTTGGTGCGAATCACCATGGCCTTGAAGGTGAACGGCGGGTCTTCGCTTTGGCCCAGTTTGGTGTAGGACAGCGCGCCAACAACAGCCAGCAATAGCATCAGGAACAGTACGATCTGGCGATTGCGCAGCGCCCATTCGGAAAGATTGAAACCCATCGGGGACTACTCCTTGACCGCCAGATTGACCACGCGATTGGAGCGATCCACCGGGCGCACTTGCTGGCCCTCGTGAAGCACGTGCACACCCGCAGCCACCACCCAATCATTGGCGCTCAGGCCTTCAAGGACCGGCACGGTTTTTTCGCCAAATGCACCGACGCGCACTGGAGCGCGTTTGAGCGTGTTGTTGGCGCCGACGACCCAGACGTAGGTTGCACCGTTTTCTGCGGTGAGCGCCGAAAGCGGTACCGACAGTGGCACGACCCCTGCGGTCTGAATGAACACCCGAGCGCTCTGGCCCAGTTCTGCCGGGACTTTACCGGCGGTGAAGGTGATACGGGCGGCAAAGGTTCGGGATTTTGGATCGGCGGCCGGCGACAGCTCGCGAATGCGTCCGGCGAATCGCTGATCCGGTTGCGTCCACAGCTCTACCGAAACCTCCTGAGCGACCTTGAAACGGCCAACGCTTTGTTCTGGCAAGCTGATCAGCACTTCCCGCTCGCCATCGGTGGCCAAGGTGAACACCGTCTGCCCGGCCGACACCACTTGCCCGACCTCGACCGCGCGCTTGGCCACCACACCATCCTGCGGCGCGCGCAGGACTGCGTAGCTGGCCTGATTGTTGGAAACATCAAACTCGGCCTTGATCTGCTTGAGCCGTGCAACGCCTGAGCGATACAGGTTTTCTGCATTGTCATACTGCGAGCGGCTGACCATCTGCCGGTCCATCAAGGTTTTGTAGCGGTCACGCTCGGCGTGCACCATGTTCAGATTGGCCTCGGCCGCGGCCACCTGGGCTCGAGTCGCTTCCAGTTGCAGACGCACGTCCTGGGGATCGAGCTCCGCCAGCGGCTGGTTGGCCTTGACCCGCTCCCCCTCTTCGACCAGTCGTCGGCTGACTTTGCCACCGATGCGGAACGCCAGATCCGGCTCATACCGTGCGCGAACTTCACCGGGAAAGCTGTCCATCGCCTGAACCGAAGGCTCTGGCTGAACCACCATAGCCGGACGCACAGCGATTTGCGCCGGCTCTTCGTGACCGCACGCAGACAGCAAAAAAGCCAGACTGACTGGTAACGCGAGGGGCAAGGCATAGCGGAACATGGTGAAGGACCTTTCGCTTATGGTGCTTGGAATAATTATACTGACCAGTATGTTATTAATAGCAAACTCACCAGTCCAGTATTAAAAGCGAATAATGTCGAACACTCTTTCTGCACCCAACGGTCCTGGACGCCCCAAGGACCTGGCAAAGCGTCAGGCCATCCTCGATGCGGCGAAAAATCTGTTTCTGAGCAATGGCTACGCCAGCACCAGCATGGATGCCGTTGCGTCTGCAGCAGGTGTGTCGAAGCTGACGGTGTACAGCCATTTCAACGACAAGGAGACGCTGTTCTCCGCCGCCGTGGTGGCCAAGTGCGAGGAGCAACTGCCGACACTGTTCTTCGAGCTGCCGGACGGCATACCGATCGAGAATGTGCTGTTGAACATTGCGCGCGGCTTTCACCTGCTGATCAACAGCGACGAATCGGTGAACCTGCACCGCTTGATCATGGCCTTGGGCAGCCAGGACCCGAAGCTCTCGCAGATATTCTTCGAAGCCGGACCGCAACGCATGCTGCACGGCATGGAACGGTTACTGACGAAGATCGATCAGGTCGGCGCCTTGAGCATCGATAAACCGCTGAACGCCGCCGAGCATTTTTTCTGCCTGCTCAAGGGCGCGGCGAATTTTCGTCTGCTCTATGGCTGCGGCGAGCCCCTAAGTGGTGAAGCGGCAGAGGCGCATGTGCAGGAAGTGGTGGCGTTGTTTATGCGGGCTTATCGGGCCTGATAGTTTGCTGATGATCGTTTGACCCACATCAACAACCCTCCTTCTGAATAGCGGCACAATAATGGCACCTTGCCAAAACTGTTTCCGCTATCAGAGAAGACCTCCATGGGTGCCTGGCTTAGCAATATCTCGCTCAAATACAAATTCTGGGCGGTCAACGCAGTCGCTTTCATCACGACCCTGCTGTTGGTGCTGTACGCCGTACAACTCGAACAACAGGCCCGCAGCCAGGCCTCACAAGTTTCGGCCCAAGCTCAGGCACACTTGCTCAATACCTGGCCGGCCGGGCAAGCCTTGCCCAAGGTAGACCACCTGCTGATCTTCAGCCCTGACCAAACTCCATCCCTGAACAAACAGCTGTTGCCTGAACTGAGCGGCGCCAGCGGCTGGGTCGAGCTCAACTCGATGCCGCTGTTCGGTGACAACCCGTTGATGGGCGCCGAGGTTGTGTCGCGTGCGGACGGTCAACAGTTCGCCGTACTCGCCTATGGCCCGAGCCTGAGCCAGGTGTTCGGCGAGCGTTTGCCCAACTACGCGGTGGCGGTGTTCATCCTGATGCTGGCAATGCTTGGCGCCTCGCAGTTGCTGATCCGCTTTTTGCTCAGCCAGCTCAACACCTTGAAAGACGTGATGTTGCATGTGGAAAAGACCGGCGATTTGTCGGCCCGCGTGCCGTTGGCGTGCACCGATGAAGTCGGGCAGATGGCCAGCGCCTTCAACGCCATGCAGGCCGGTTATCAACGGGTGGTCAACACCGTCGCACACACCGCCAAACAACTGGATGTCGGTGCTGCGCGGCTGGCGTCAAGCATGAACGACGTGCGCCACGGCATGTTGGGTCAGCAAAGCGAGACCGATCAAGCCGCGACCGCGATCAACGAGATGTCGGCCACGGTTTACCACATCGCCCAGCACGCCGGAGCGACCCGCGACTTGTCACAGACCGCCGACACCCTGGCCGGCAGCGGGCAGGAAGTGGTCAGCCGCGTGCAGAAATCAATTGCCGGGCTTTCCAGCGGCGTACAACAAACCGCCGAGATGATTCAGCGATTGGCCGAAGACAGCCAGAAGATCAACAGTGTGGTCAGCGTGATTCACAGCATCGCCGAGCAGACCAATCTGCTGGCGCTTAACGCCGCGATCGAGGCCGCTCGGGCGGGTGAAATGGGCCGTGGTTTTGCGGTGGTCGCCGATGAAGTCCGCAACCTGGCCAAACGGGTACAGACCTCTACCGATGAGATCACCACGATGGTCTGCACTCTGCAAGCCGGGACCCGGGATGCCGTGGACTTCATGCAGGAAAGCTCGTTCAAGGCGGACGATTGCGTGCAGCAGGCGCAGGAGGCCGGCGCGGCACTGGCAGAAATCACCAGCGCCGTGGCGCAGATGCGCGAAAGCAATACACAAATCGCCGTGGCTGCCGAGCAGCAAAGTCAGGTGGCTGAGGAGATGAATCGTGCGGTGGTGAGCATTCGCGACGTGACCGAGAACACCGTGCAGCAGACCATCGACTCGGCCACCACCAGTAACGAACTGGCGACGTTGGCCGGCGAGTTGAGCAAGGCGATCGGGCAGCTCAAGCTGTAAGGACGCCTTTGCGGGCAATTCAAAGGCCGTGCTAGCTATCACCCCCATAGCCAGCCTTGATTCGCCGAAGCCGTTTGCCCGACCTATTCTTTATCTATGTGTTTCACACGGATCGAGGATTACCCACATGGGCAAACGTCACCCCAATCTCCCCGCCTGGCAATGGCGCGAGTACCCCGGCAACCATCGCAATCCGACCAATCTGGTGTTGCACCTGATTGCCGTGCCGCTGTTTATTCTGGCGTTTTTGCTGATTGTTTCGGGTGTGTTCGGCATGAGTTTTCTGAACTTCGCCATCGGTGTCGTTGGCTTGCTCGCAGCGTTAGGCCTGCAACGTCACGGTCACCGCCTGGAGGCGCAAGCGTCCGAGCCGTTCAGTGATCGCAAAGATGCGGTGCAACGCTTGTTGGTCGAACAGTTCCTGACCTTTCCGCGGTTTTTCTTGAGCGGCGGCTGGTGGCGGGCCTGGCGTGAGCGCCACCGGCACTGATCGGGTTTAACCGAAGATTGTAACGGTCTGTCGACTCATGGCAATCAAGTGGCCTTCAGGGCTCCACAACGCTGCGGCCGCGTGACCATAACCGTCACGGGCATGCTCGATCAGCACGCGGTATTTGCACCAGTCCAGAGTGTTCAGCGCCAGCAATGGCTGGACGAATTCGATGGTCCAGGTCAGGGTGCTGCCCGCCGCCGGTTTGCTCAGGTGCGGCAACAGGGCTGGAGGCCAGGCATCCACCAGCGCCAGGATATGCGCCTCGGTCAGCGGCTCCTCCTTCACATCCCCATGTAAACGCACCCAACCGCCCATCTCCCGCGACTTGTTGCCGGTGAACGGCAAACCGCCGACACCCCAGCGCATCGCCAGGTGACGCATGAATTCGGGGGTCACGCCTTTGATGTAAGGCAGTTCCTGGCACTCATCCCAGTGTTTCATTTCGGGTGCCGGTTCGGCCGCGACGTCGACTTCCGAGGGACGAGACGCACCAAAGCTGCCCTGGACCAGGGTCACCACTTGCCCGTTCTGCATGGCCCGGCCCAACACCTGGCTGACGGCCTTGCCTTCACGCAGGACATCCACTTCAAAGCGGATAGGCACATCAGGTTCGGCCGGGCCGACAAAGGTAATCGCCAGCGAACGCACCGGGCGATCAGCAGGAACTTTGGCGCGCATGGCTTCGTACTGTAAAGCCGCCACCAGCCCACCAAAACTCGCACGCCCCTGAGCCCACTCCGCCGGGATAGACAGTTCCAGCGGATGGCTGCAGGCGGCATCGACCAAATCAGAAAAGCGCATGAACACCTCAAGCCAGGAAAAACACTCAAGGATCTTAACCACCACACGATGACTGCACAGCACTTATTCCGGCCAAAAATGCGGACAGATAAGCCGAACGCAGCCTTCGGCAGCTGCTACGAAGAGCGATCTGCGGTGTGCTCAGGATTTGAAGCAAGCCTTGCTCAACTTATCCAGCACGCGATCTGCGCGGCCTTCAGCCTGGGCCATGGTCACTCGCCACACTGCTACACACGGCAGCAAGTCAGGCTCCTGTTCAGCCTTGGCCAGCCATTGCCAGCAATCATGCCAGTTACCGAGCGCCTCTTGAGCAGCTTTCAGTCGAGGCATCGCCTGCTTGGGCAAGCGATCCAGTTCGGGATAAGCTTCGATTGCATATCGCACTCGCTTGATCAACAGACGCAAGCGATGCCGGTCATGGGCGGGATCGTGCAACGTCTTATCCAGAGCGTTCCACTGTTTGACCAGACGCTTTTCGATGCGCTGACGTAAGCCTTTGAGTAAACGTTGACGCTGGGAGGCCCGCAAAAAGCGCGGAAACGCGTCGAGTATGAGAAACAGTCGCGCCAGCTCCGGGCTGGTCGCCACGACGGGATACGCTTTGGACATTTGCACTGAGCGACGCTCGGCCGCCTCATGCTGACCATGGCTGTGCAGGTAAGCGGCCAGTACTTCCCGATCGCGCAAGGGAGTGGTCAAGGTTCCGACCGCAGCGGCCGCCGCTTCCAATTGCTCGACACCGGGTAAACCTCGAAGGGGTCGCAGCAGACTGCGCAAACGGCGAACCGTGGTGCGCAGATCGTGCAGCGCTTCATCATCGGTCGTCGCACTCAGCCGCGCCTGGCAGGCCAGCAAACGAACGTCCAGGCTCAACACCTGAGCCACCAACCGATCAACCAAGGCAGACATCGCTTACTCCCGAATCGAAGAATCAATGTTGTGACGCAATGACCTCAAGCCTGCCGCCATGCTGCAGGCAAACACGGCCTCAAGCATTGCGCTACATCATCAAGCCCTTCGATCAACGACCAGCGCGCGACTCACGGATATAGAAACGGGCCTTCTCGGCTTTTTTCGTGCAGCCTTCGTACGCCTCGAACTGCTGCTGGGTCTTGGCCCCGGTCAACAAGGACAGCGCTTTGGAGTAACTGACGGTGCCCGCGAAACCTTCGACCTTGGCCAGGTCCAGCTCATGCCAGGCCGCGTCAAGCTCGCTACCGCAACTGTCACGGTACGCGGTTTTCCCTGCACAACCGGCCAGAGCCAACGCAATCAAAGGCAGACAGATCCAGGCTTTCATCAATGACACCTCAACAAGAAAAACAATCGTGCACGGTAGACGGTCGGCACCGTAAAAAGTGCCTGCCGTACCCTGAAGAATATAGCTGGGGTGAGAATACTCGCCTGCCTTCACTGAATGTCGAAAAAACGACCTGCCCTATACTCCCATTAGCAACGACGATTGAAGCAAGGCCCTTGATGGGCGCATTGTTGACTCACGTTTTACGAAGGGGCGGGTCATGAAGAAGCGTGTCGCATTGGTGCTGGGTTCAGGGGGCGCCAGGGGTTATGCCCACATCGGGGTAATCGAAGAAATCGAAAGACGCGGTTATGACATCGCCTGCATCGCCGGTTGTTCCATGGGGGCAGTGGTCGGCGGGATCTATGCCGCAGGCAAACTCAACGACTATCGGGACTGGATTGAAAGTCTGGACTACCTCGACGTGTTGCGCCTGGTGGACGTCAGTTTCCGTCTCGGAGCGATTCGTGGGGAAAAGATCTTCGGGCAGATCCGCAAGATCGTCGGTGAGATCAATATAGAAGACCTGCGCATCCCCTACACGGCGGTTGCCACGGACCTGACCAACCAACAGGAAATCTGGTTCCAGGAAGGCTGTCTGCACCAGGCAATGCGCGCCTCGGCAGCGATTCCCAGCCTGTTCACCCCGGTGATGCAGGGCAATCGGATGCTGGTGGACGGCGGCCTGCTCAACCCCCTACCGATCGTGCCGGTCGTGTCGAGCCACTGTGACCTGATCATTGCGGTCAACCTCAACTCGACCAACCAAAGGCACTATCAATTACCGGTGATCCAGCGCCCCGCCGCATTCAAGAGCCGGTTCGACAACCTGATCAACTCCCTGGGTTCGCGTTTGCCGTTTCGCCGCAAACAGGCCGAACAGTTGCTGTTGCTCGAACAGGAAGCCTTGCGCGCGGAGGCCGCCGACATCGGCAATCCGTGGATCGAGTCCGCCGAGCCCGAAGCCCAGCAACCGTCCGCCGCCCCGGAAGCCGAAGCAGAAGGTGCGCCGAGGTCGGCCACCGGTTCGTTCATCATCGACAACGTTGGCCCGGCCTCATTGCTGGACCTGATCAACCAGAGTTTCGAAGTGATGCAGACCTCCCTGGCGCAATACAAGATCGCCGGCTACCCGCCGGATATCCTGATCAACGTGCCGAAGCGGGTCTGCCGGTTTTTCGAGTTTTACAAAGCGCCGGAGCTGATCGCCCTAGGCCGGGAAATCGCCCGCGATACGCTGGATCGGTATGAGAATGAGCAGAATTGAAGATCAAATCGCAGGCTACGCCGACCGCGTTCGCGAACACAAAACCGTAGGAGCTGCCGCAGGTTTGATCCGTTAAAAATTATCGCTACTCAACAACCGATACCCAACTCCCGCCTCGGTCACGATAAACCTCGGCTGAGTCGGGTCATCCACCAGTTTTTGGCGTAAATGACCGACCACAATCCGCAGGTAATGGCTGTCTTCGGTATGGGTCGGGCCCCAGATGTCCTTGAGCAATTGCTGCTGAGTGATGACCCGCCCGGGATGCCGCGCCAGTTGCGCCAGCACCGCGTATTCCTTGCGGGTCAACGCGACTTCGACGTCGTCCAGCAAGACCCGGCGATACGCCAGGTCCACGGTCAGCGGACCAAACTTGAGCGCCGCTTCCTGCGCTTCGCCCGTCGGTGCCTGACGCAATAAAGCACGAACCCGGGCGAGGAACTCCTGAATGCCGAAAGGCTTGGTCACGTAGTCGTTGGCCCCGCCGTCGAGAGCTTCGACCTTCTGTCCTTCGCTGGCGCGCACCGACAACACCAGCACCGGTACCGTCGACCATTCGCGAAACTCACGTAGTACCTGTTGGCCGTCCATGTCCGGCAAGCCGAGGTCGAGCACCAGCAAGTCGGGTTTGTTCAACGCCGCCTGAGCCAACCCTTCGCTGCCGGTACCGGCCTCCAGCACTTTATAGCCTTGAGAGGCCAGGCTGATGCGCAGGAATTTGCGGATCTGCGGTTCGTCGTCGATGACCAAAATGGTCGCGATCTGGCTCATGGTTTCCGATCAATACAAAGAAGTGCCGCAAGAGTAGCGCATGGAGCGTCAGGCTTCACTTTCAAGTCCAGGCTGCTCCTGCAAGGGTAGATGGATCGTAATGCAGGTTCCGCGACCGTCGATACCGTCAGCCACGCTGATCCGTCCGCCATGGGCGCCGACCATGCCCTGACAGATTGCCAGACCGAGCCCCGTGCCCTGCCCTCCCCGATCACCGCGCGCGGCGGTGTAGAACATATCGAAAATCTTGGCTCGCTCTGCTTCCGGAATCCCCGGCCCTTCGTCGCTCACTGCAAAAAACAGCTCGCTGTCGGTTGAACCGGCGAACAGCTGCAGACGCCCCTGAGGCGGCGAAAAGCGTGCGGCGTTTTCCAGTACATTAACCAGCGCCTGCTCGATCAATGCTGCATGCACGTAAAGCAATGGTAATTCGCTCGGTACATCGGTGCTGACTTGCAACGGTGCCAGCACCGCGCGCAGTCGATTCCGTGCACTGCCGACGATATCAGCCGGCGACACCCAGTCCCGCGCCAGTTTCAGCGCGCCGTGACCGAGGCGGGTCATGTCCAGAAGGTTCTGAATATAGCGATCCAGCCGCTCGGCTTCATCGCGGGTGCCTTCGAGCAACTCGCGGCGGTCCTCCAACGGAATCGCCTCGCCCAAGGCCAGCAAGCTGTCGATGCTGCCGCGCATGGAGGTCAGCGGCGTGCGCAAATCGTGGGACACCGACGCCAGCAAAGCGCTGCGCAGTTGCTCGGTTTCGCCATGCAGGCGTGCCGCCTCCAGATCCTCGGCCAATTGCGCCCGGGCCAGCGCCTGAGCCAATGGCTGACTCAACGCGGTCAACAAACGGCGGCGCTGACCACTGAGTGGCTGCCCGTCTTTCGTACACACCCCCAATAATGCCAGCGGCCCCTCTTCCACCGACAATGGCCACCACCACCAATGTCCGAATGGCAGGGTTCCGGTGCCCATACCCGCTGGCTGATCGTGTTGCCAGGCCCAGTCGGCGGCGGCGCGCTCGGCTTCGGAAAACTGCAGCGGGCCGCCAGCTTCAACCTTCCAGCCGACCTGCCCCTCGCGATTGAGCAGGCACAGCTGCAGATCGTTCCAACCGTTCAAATGCTGCGCGGCGGCGCTGATCACCGCCTGGCGGTCAGTGGCCGCCGTCAGTTTGCGCGACAGGTCAAGCAGCTCGCTGGTCTCTTCCTGGGTGTCGCGCAAGGCCTGCAGCTGGCGCCGTTGCCTCGCGGCGAGGTTGCCGGTCAATGCCGCCATCAGTAAGAAGAACAACAGCGTCAGCACGTCTTCTTCGCGCTGAATGGCAAAAGAGAAATTGGGTGGAATGAACAGAAAGTCATAGGTCAGAAACGACAGCGCCGCACAGGCCAATGCCGGGCCGAGGCTGCTGCGCACCGCCACCAGAAGCACGGCGGCGAGGAACACCAGCGAGATGTTCGGCAGCGGTAACACACTGGCCACCCCCCAGGCCAAAGCGCTGGCCAGTACCGTCGCTAACAACGCCAGCGCATAGTCGAACCAAACCAGCGAATGCGGTGAACGCATGGGTGGTGCTGGCAGATCAACGTCGCTGTCAAGAACGTTGATTTCCAGCCCTCGGGCATCACGCAACAAACGTGAGGCCAGCCCGCCGCCGAACAGCCGACGACGCAAACGCTGCCTCGACTGACCGACCAGCACCAGACTGGCGCGGCGTTCGGCGGCGTGTTGAATCAAGGTCTTCGCGACTTCGCCGGCACGCAACAGCACCACTTCACCGCCCAGACGTTCGGCCAGTTGCTGGGCACTTTGCAGGCGCAAACGCGACTGCTCGTCGCGCACGCTGCCGTTATCCACATGCACCAGACTCCAGGGCAGATGCCGGCGCTGAGCAACCCGACTGGCGTGGCGCACCAGACGCTCAGCCTGCGCATCGCCGTCGACACCCACCAATAGCCGTCCGCGTACCGTCGGAGCTGCCTGGCCCAACTGCCGGTAGCCTTGCGTCAGGTCATTATCAACCTGGGCCGCGGCGGTCTGCATTGCCAGTTCGCGCAAGGCGGTGAGGTTGGTTTGGGTGAAGAACGCTTCGATGGCCGCCCGCGCCTGTTCCGGCACATAGACCTTGCCGTCGCGCAGGCGCTCCAGCAGTTCCCGGGGCGGTAGATCGATCAGCAACAGTTCGTAGGCTTCCTGCAACACCCAGTCAGGCAAGGTTTCGCGGACCTGCACGCCGGTGATGCCGCGGATCTGATCGTTGAGGCTTTCAAGGTGCTGGACGTTGACCGTGGTGAACACATCGATCCCGGCCGCCAACAGTTCCTGAATGTCCTGCCAGCGCTTGGCATGACGACTGCCAGGCGCATTGCTGTGGGCCAGTTCATCGACCAGTACCAGTTTTGGCTTGGCCTTGAGCAGGCCGTCGAGGTCCATTTCTTCAAGCATCACACCGCGGTATTCGGAACGGACCAACGACAGCTGCGGCAAACCGCCGAGCAGCGCTTCGGTTTCCGCACGACCGTGGGTTTCCACCACACCGACGAGGACTTTCACGCCCTGACGCAGTTGGGTGTGGGCCGCCTGAAGCATCGCGTAGGTCTTGCCGACACCGGGGGCGGCGCCGAGGAAGACCTTAAGCCGACCACGACCGTCGCGGGGTAAATCTGCTAACAGCGCGTCGGCGCGGCCGGAGTCACTCATGCTGGGGCATCTCTTTTCAGGTATTGATGTGGTGATTATTCGGCCGTCTTCGCGGGCAAGCCCGCTCCCACAAGAACGCTACATTAACCTGTGGGAGCGGGCTTGCCCGCGAATAGCTACAACGCAGATCTACAACTTCTCCAGCGCGGTGTTCAAGGCCAACACATTCACCACCGGCGGACCAACCAAGGGCTGTTCGATATACGCCTCCACCAATTGCCGCACGGTCGAAACCGGCAGGTTGCGGGCCGCCGCAACCCGCGCCAGTTGATAGGCAATCGCTGCGGGTGGCAAGTGTGGATCAAGGCCGCTGCCGGAGGTCGTGAGCAGTGCCAGCGGAACCGCCCCCTGCCCCGGCACCCACAACTTGTTGGCATCGTCAATCACGCGAGTGGCCAGCGCTGGGTTGCTTGGCGACAGGTTGCTGGCGCTGCTCGATACCGTGGCGAAGGCACCCGCCGATGGCCGCGGATGGAACCAGGCGTCACCGGTGAAATCCTGGGCAATCAATGCCGAGCCGCGAACCTTGCCATCGGCATCGCGCACCAGGCTGCCATTGGCCTGATCCGGGAACGCCACCTGGGCCACACCGGTCACCACCAGTGGATAGGCCACACCGGTAATCAGGGTCATCAGAATAATCAGGCTCAAGGCCGGACGTAATAGAGTGGACATTTCAGAATCCTCGATTCGGAGAAATTGTGGTGTGTCAGGGGAATCCACCCCTCACCCCAGCCCTCTCCCCAGAGGGGAGAGGGGGAAAGGGAGCCGATCTTTGTACTTTTCAAAACCGGAGTTCGACTCGAAGTTTCAGGTCGCAGTACTTCCAAAAAACACCGCGATCAGTCCCCCTCGCCCCTCTGGGGAGAGGGTTAGGGTGAGGGGGCGATCTCAGGGTCAAACCAAATGCAACGCCGTCAGCAGCATGTCGATCGCCTTGATGCCCACAAACGGCACCAGAATCCCGCCCAGGCCGTAGATCAGCAGATTGCGTCGCAACAACGCCGCAGCGCTAGCCGCCTGCACTCGCACACCGCGCAAGGCCAGCGGGATCAGCACCACGATGATCAAGGCGTTGAAGACAATCGCCGAGAGGATCGCGCTCTGCGGGCTGCTCAGGTGCATCACGTTGAGCACGCCAAGCTGTGGATAAATCGAGGCGAACAGCGCAGGCAGAATCGCGAAGTACTTGGCCACGTCGTTGGCGATGGAAAAGGTCGTCAACGCACCACGGGTCACCAGCAGCTCTTTGCCGATCTGCACCACGTCCAGCAACTTGGTCGGATCGCTGTCGAGGTCGACCATGTTGGCGGCTTCGCGCGCGGCCTGGGTACCGTCGTTCATCGCCATGCCGACGTCCGCCTGGGCCAGCGCCGGAGCGTCGTTGGCGCCGTCGCCGCACATCGCCACCAAGCGGCCGTCATTCTGTTCATGACGGATTCGCGCCAGCTTTTTCTCTGGAGTGGCTTCGGCCAGCACGTCATCGACGCCCGCTTCAGCGGCAATCGCGGCGGCGGTCAGCGGGTTGTCGCCGGTCACCATCACGGTGCGGATACCCAGCTTGCGCAGCTCCGCGAAACGCTCGCGAATACCGGGCTTGACCACGTCCTTGAGGTGAATCGCACCCAGCAGCTTGCCCTCGGCACAGACCAGCAATGGCGTACCGCCGCTCTGGGCAATCTTGTCGATTTCCCGGGACAGGGCCGGCTGCACATCGCGGCGTTGCAAACCAACGAACGTCAGCAGCGAATCCACTGCACCCTTGCGGTAAATCCGACCTTGATAGTCGACACCGGACAAGCGGGTCTCGGCACTGAATGGCACCGCAGTCAGCACATCGGTGGTCGGTTCAGGCTGTGGATAAAGTCCGCGCAGGTATTCGACGATGGACTTGCCCTCCGCCGTGTCATCAGCCAGCGATGCGAGCAACGCGCCTTCGGCCAGCTCCTTGGCGCTGACGCCGGGAGCGGGATAAATCGCGGTGCAACGACGGTTACCGAAGGTGATGGTGCCGGTCTTGTCCAACAACAAAACATGCACGTCCCCCGCTGCTTCCACGGCGCGACCGGATTTGGCGATCACGTTGAGACGCACCAAACGATCCATCCCGGCGATACCGATAGCCGACAGCAGGCCGCCGATGGTGGTCGGAATCAGGGTCACCAATAACGCCACCAGAAACACCAGCGGCAGGCTGCCATTGGCGAAGTGGGCGAACGGCTGCAGGGTCACGACCACCAGCAGGAAGATCAGAGTCAGGCCGATCAGCAGAATATCCAGCGCCACTTCATTCGGGGTTTTCTGCCGTTTGGCGCCTTCCACCAAAGCGATCATGCGATCGAGGGTCGACTCACCGGGGTTGGCGGTGATACGCACCAGCAGCCAGTCGGACACCAGCCGGGTGTTGCCGGTGACGGCCGAGCGGTCGCCGCCGGACTCGCGAATCACCGGCGCGGATTCACCGGTAATCGCCGCCTCGTTGACCGCCGCGATGCCTTCGATCACCTCGCCGTCACCCGGGATCATCTCCCCGGCTTCGACGCGGACGATATCGCCTTTGCGCAGACTGGTGGCTGGCACCACTTGATAGGTCGCGTCCGCTTTTTTCTTCCGCGCACTCAGCCCTTCACTGCCCGCTTTCAAGCTGTCGGCGCGCGCCTTGCCACGGCCCTCGGCCAGGGCTTCAGCGAAGTTGGCGAACAACACGGTAAACCACAGCCACAGGGCGATTTGCGCTGCAACGTATGTCGGCACCGCAGCGTCAGGGACGAAACACAGGACGGTGGTGAGGATCGCCGTCAATTCGACGACCAGCATCACCGGTGCGCGTTGCAGTTGCCGAGGGTCGAGTTTGACGAAGGCTTGTACCAACGCCGGACGCCACAGGGCCGAGATCGCGGTTTTCGGTTGTTCAGGCGCTTTAACCGCAGCGGCTGTTTTTACTACAGGAACAGGCATATTCATCATCAATCCCCTCAGCTCTTCAGTCCAAAAGCGGCCATGCCCAGGTGTTCGGCGATAGGCCCCAGCGCCAGGGTCGGCAGGAAGGTCAGGCCACCCACCAGCAGAATGGTTACGGTCAACAAGGTCACGAATAGCGGGCCATGGGTCGGGAAACTGTTCTGGCCGATCGGCGCGGTTTTCTTCATCGCCAGGCTGCCGGCCAAGGCCAGTACCGGGAGGATGTAACCGAAGCGGCCAATCAACATGCCAAGACCGAGCATCAAGTTATGGAACGGGGTGTTAGCGCTAAAGCCACCGAAAGCAGAGCCGTTGTTGGCGCTGGCTGAGGTGTAGGCGTAAAGCAACTGACTGAATCCGTGAGGACCTGGGTTACTCACCGCCGCCACAGGGCCGGGCAAACTTGCAGC
The DNA here is from genome assembly GCF_048515765.1 of Pseudomonas sp. H11T01. Taxonomy (NCBI): domain Bacteria; kingdom Pseudomonadati; phylum Pseudomonadota; class Gammaproteobacteria; order Pseudomonadales; family Pseudomonadaceae; genus Pseudomonas; species Pseudomonas sp. H11T01. The sequence continues at coordinate 352,273 of NZ_JBLYED010000004.1, forward strand.
AATAGCACCGAGCACCAGAACGCCCACTGGCATCACCAGCAAGGTCACCACCAGCAGCTGCACTTCCTTGGCCTGGAGTTTCTTGCCGAGGTATTCCGGAGTGCGGCCGATCATCAAACCGGCGAGGAACACCGCGATCAGCACGTTGAGCAACATGCCGTAGAGCCCGGCACCGACGCCGCCGAAGATCACTTCGCCAACCATCATGTTGACCAGCGCGACCATGCCGGTCAGCGGGTTGAGGCTGTCATGCATCGCATTGACTGAGCCGTTGGACGCCGCCGTAGTGGTCACCGACCAGAGCACGGTGGCAGTGGTCCCGAAGCGCGACTCCTTGCCTTCCAGCGGCGCGGTTTGTTCGACCGCAACGTTGTCCAGAGTTGGGTTCGGCTGGTACTCGGCCCACAGCGAAGTGGCGCCACCGATCAGGAACAGCGCCAGCATGCAGGCGATGATCGCCCGGCTCTGGCGCAGGTCTTTGACGTAATGGCCAAAGGTGAACACCAGTGCCACCGGGATCAGGATGATCGACGAAACTTCAAACAGGTTGCTCCAGGCCGTCGGGTTCTCGAACGGATGGGCCGAGTTGACGCCGAAGAAGCCACCGCCGTTGGTGCCCAGTTGCTTGATCGCAATCTGGCTGGCCGCAGGACCCAGTGGAATAACCTGATCCACGCCTTGCATGGTCAGCGCATTCACGTAATGAGCGAAGGTTTGCGGCACACCCTGCCAGACCAGAAACAGCGCCAGCAGCAAGCACAACGGCAACAGGCCATAGAGGGTGGCGCGGGTCATGTCGACCCAGAAGTTACCCAACGTTTGCGCCGAACGGCGACCGATGCCACGACACAAAGCGACCAACACAGCGAGACCGGTGGCGGCGCTGACGAAGTTCTGCACGGTCAGGCCGACCATCTGACTGAGGTAGCTCAGGGAAGCTTCACCGCTGTAGGACTGCCAGTTGGTGTTGGTCATGAAACTGATGGCGGTGTTGAACGCCAGCGTCCACTCCTGACCCGGCAGGTTTTGCGGGTTGAGCGGCAAGTAGTCCTGAAACAACAGGATCGCGAACAACAGCAAAAAGCCCGCGAGGTTGAAGGCGAGCAAGGCCAGGGTGTATTTCTGCCAGCTCTGTTCGGCTTGCGGATCGACCCCGGCCACGCGATAGCAGCCGCGCTCCACCGGTCCGAGGATCGGCGTCAGCCACGTGCGCTGGCCTTCCATCACCTTGTAGTAGAACCGTCCCAGAAATGGCGCCGGTATCAGCACCAGGGCGAAGAAGGCGAGGATCAGCCAATAGTCATAACTGTGCATAGCCGCTCCTAGTTCCGATCCGCGCGCAATAGCGCAACCAGTAGATAAATGAACAGCCCCACTGCCAGCAGCAGTGACCCTGCGTCCAGAACGCTCATGGAGTTTCTCCGTCGTACGGCGATTGCCGCGTGTAGAGCCATTGTCTGCAAGGAGGCTGTAAAGGAACGAGACCGAGGGGTGAGGCGCGGCATAAAGAATGTGTAAAGAGTGGGGCTACAGGCCTTGTTTCAGTGGTGACCGGGCTGGCCCCCATCGCGAGCAAGCCCGCTCCCACATTAGATTTGTGACAAGTGCAATTTCGCAGGTTTTCCCCGATTCAGTGTGGGAGCGGGCTTGCTCGCGATGACGTCATAACATCCAGCCACGCCCTCATGTAGCGCACAAACAGGTGACATTCAGCGGCGAACATCCTCGATACGACAGCTTTCTACCCTTTACGACGTGCTTTCGCGAAATGGCATGCCCACTGCACATCTCCTCCCCGAGCACTTTCAAACCGTTCAGGGAGCAATGCATGAACACACAACTCAAGCCCACCTTGGGCACGTTGCATTTATGGGGAATCGCCGTCGGGCTGGTGATTTCCGGTGAGTATTTCGGCTGGAGTTATGGCTGGGGCGTGGCCGGGACGCTGGGCTTTTTGGTGACCTCGCTGATGGTCGCGACGATGTACACCTGCTTCATCTTCAGCTTTACCGAACTGACTACCGCCATCCCTCACGCAGGCGGTCCGTTCGCCTACAGCCGTCGAGCGTTCGGTGAAAAAGGCGGGCTGATTGCCGGGCTGGCGACGCTGATCGAATTCGTCTTCGCCCCGCCGGCGATTGCCCTGGCCATCGGTGCCTATCTGAATGTGCAATTTCCCGCCCTCGACCCGAAACACGCAGCGGTCGGTGCCTACATCGTGTTCATGGGCCTGAACATTCTCGGGGTCAAACTGGCTGCGACGTTCGAACTGGTGGTCTGCGTGCTGGCCGTGGCCGAACTGCTGGTGTTCATGGGCGTGGTGGCACCGGCCTTCAGCTTCAGCAACTTCGCCCTCAACGGCTGGGCGGGTGCCGATACCTTCGGCGCACCCGCCATTGCGGGGATGTTTGCGGCCATTCCGTTTGCCATCTGGTTCTTCCTTGCCATCGAAGGCGCGGCCATGGCCGCCGAAGAAGCCAAGGACCCGAAACGCACCATTCCCAAGGCCTACATCAGCGGTATTCTGACCCTGGTGTTGCTGGCCATGGGCGTGATGTTCTTCGCTGGCGGCGTGGGCGACTGGCGCACCCTGGCGAACATCAACGATCCGCTTCCACAAGCGATGAAAGCGGTGGTCGGCGAAAGCTCCGGCTGGCTGCACATGCTGGTATGGATTGGTCTGTTTGGCCTGGTGGCGAGTTTCCACGGCATCATCCTTGGCTATTCGCGGCAGTTCTTCGCCCTCGCCCGCGCCGGTTATCTCCCGGCATCGTTGGCCAAACTGTCGCGTTTCCAGACGCCGCACCGGGCAATCATTGTCGGCGGGTTGATCGGCATCGCAGCCATTTACAGCGATGGCTTGATCAACCTCGGCGGCATGACCCTCACCGCGGCAATGATCACCATGGCAGTGTTCGGCGCCATCGTGATGTACATCATGAGCATGCTCAGCCTGTTCAAACTGCGCAAAACCGAGCCATTGCTGGAGCGCACGTTCCGCGCGCCGGGCTATCCGCTGGTCCCAGCCATCGCACTGTTTCTGGCGGTCGTGTGTCTGGTCGCGATGGCCTGGTTCAACACCTTGATCGGGGTGATCTTCCTCGGCTTCATGGTGGTCGGCTTTGTGTATTTCCTGCTCACCGCACAACTGCGCGCCGATGCACCGGCCGATGCGATGCTGACCGGGCTGTAAACACTGATAAAGCGCTATCCAGACGTATCAGGCCTACAATGGAACCACAGAGAAACGCTGTTACTCAAAGTGGTATATGCACGGTCATTGCGCGAAACCCTTCGCCCAGTGGCCTGCCTGAAGGAGAGCCCTATGCCCTGGTATGCCTGGTTGATTCTGATTGTTGCTATCGGCTCGATTGTCGGCGGTTTGATGATACTGCGCGACACTGCGAACAAGGTCGAGCTGACCGACGAGCAACGTAAACGCGTGGCTGAACGTAACGCGGAAGCGGACGCCAAGGATGCGCGGGATCGTTGATTTCCAAAGCCCCCTCATTCGCAACGAATGAGGGGGCTTTGTGCTTCTATTTCTCCCATTCGGCCTTGGCGATGTGCAACCCGTGCAGCCCCTTGTAGGCCGCGCGCTCTGGTTGGCTCCAGCCTTGGAGCAGTGAATCCTCAAGCCGATAGATCTCCACGCCCAACGGACGGCAAACGCTCAGCGGATCCTGCGCATCCGGCCCCCACATCGCCAGCGACAAATCGCCTCCAGGGCACGTGGACAAGGCACAGAGCACATCGATTTCGGCAAAAAACTCCAGATAGTCACCCTTCTGTGCCGGACAGGCTTTCATGAAGTACATGTCGTCATGGTTGAGACCGGTGCACTGAAAGATGTTCAGCACATCATGCACGTCAAACTCGGTCAGGCCATGGGGCAACACGGCGCGGGTCAGGTTCGAATGGCAGTGATGGTGGAAGTCTTCACCGGTGAGCATTTTGTTCACATAGGGATCGCAGCGGGTGCCCAGCAGATCGTGCAGCCGACCGCCATGTTCATCGATACCGTAACCCGCCAGGCTGTCATCGGTGATGGTCACCAAAGGCCGGAGAAACGGCAGGTTCGACCAGAGCCGATCATGGGTGCTGACATGGGCGCCCTGCAATTGACGGGTACGCGCTGCCCACAAACGTTCGCGCGGATCGTTGGCATTCCAGACATTGAAATCCCCTACTTGCGGCCCGACCGGGGTGGTCACGCGAAAAACATGCCCGGCCGGGACGTTCCATGCGCGGCCCGTGCGGATCGGTACTTCGAACTGTTCGATCAGCGTGCGGGCGTCCTTTGTGTCGCGGATCCGCTCATAAAAGGCCTTGTCCACGTGCAAGGCCGAGCCTTTGCTGACCTGGTAAGCCGCAGGATAGTCTTTGTACATGATGAACAACCTCGATCAGTGGCGGGAGGGATGGCTGAGCATGTCGAGTAACAGCTGCTCGGAGTCGTCGAGGTAAAGACTCATCGCCTCCTGAGCAGCCACTTTTTCGCCTTCGGCAAGCAAGTCATGAATCTGTCGATCGCGTTCCAGCCAAGGCGCTTGAAAGTGTTCCTCGTCTGGCGCAGCGGAAAACACCAGACGCATCTGAGCGACGATGTTGGTGAAGAACTCATCGAACAACGGGCTGCGCATCAGCCCGACGATATGCTGGTGAAAACACAGGCTGTGGGTACCGACTGCCCGCCAGTCCTCGCGTTCGCGGGCAAGCTCTGTGGCTTCGATGGCCTCGAGCATGCGATCGGACTGGTACTCGCGCAGTGGTTTGCTGGTGGCGATGGCCTGTAACTCAAGAGTGCGCCGGACCTGAAACAGGTCGCGCACTTCGTCGACGCCGAGGCGCCGCACCACCACACCTTTGTTGCGCACATAGCGGGTCAGCCCTTCCTGCCCCAAGCGATGCAGCGCTTCGCGAATGGTATTACGCGAAGCGTTGTAGGCCGTCACCAGATCGCTTTCGATCAAGGCCATACCCGGTAACAGCCGACCACCGATAATGTCGGTCCGCATCTCCAATGTGATGTGATCGGCCAGGGAAAGTCCGGTGCTCATGGTTATCGTCCCTCATGATTGTTCAACAATCGTCAGGTAACGAATAACCACTATTCGTGCCAATTCTCCAAATGACTAAGGCTTACGCCTGCCAACGCTTGAACAACACACTGGCATTGACCCCACCAAAGCCGAAGCCATTGGACAACGCATACTCGATCGGCATCGACCGTGCCTGGCCATGCACGATGTCCAGCCCTTGCGCCGCTGCATCCGGGTTGTCGAAGTTGAGGGTGGCCGGAGCGATTTGATCGCGGATCGCCAGAATCGTGAAGATCGCCTCGATCCCGCCAGCAGCACCCAAAAGATGCCCGGTGGCAGACTTGGTTGCGGTCACCGCGACCTCTTCGTGGTTTCCGAATAACGACTTGATAGCGGCGATCTCGCCCAAATCACCTACCGGCGTAGAGGTAGCGTGAGCGTTCAGGTGCTGCACCTGTGCCGCGCTGATGCCGGCCTGCGCCAATGCCAGCGCCATGGAACGCCGCGCGCCGCTGCCATCCTCGGGACCGGCGGTCAGGTGATAGGCATCGGCACTGGTGCCGTAACCCACCAGTTCCACCAGCGGTTGAGCGCCTCGGGCCAGCGCATGTTCCAGCGACTCAATCACTAGAATCCCCGCGCCCTCCCCCATGACAAAGCCATCGCGCCCACTGTCGAACGGTCGCGAAGCGCGCTCGGGGGTATCGTTATAACCACTGGACAAGGCTCTGGCTGCCGCAAACCCGGCAAGGCTGACGCGATCAATGGCCGCCTCCGCGCCGCCACACACCGCAATATCGGCTTCGCCGCAACGAATCAATCGCGCGGCATCACCAATGGCTTGCACCCCGGCGGCACAGGCGGTTACCGGCGCACCCAACGGACCTTTGAAACCGTGCTGGATCGACACATGACCCGCCGCAAGGTTGACCAAAAACGACGGAATCGTGAACGGCGACAAACGCCGCGGACCACGGCTGTCAGTCGTTCTCACCGCATCGGCAATCGCCCCAAAACCACCGACGCCCGATCCAATGATCGTCGCCGTGCGCTCCTGAGCCTGAGAGTCAGTGGTGGACCAGTTCGCCTGCTCCAGGGCCTCTTTCGCCGCCGCCATGGCGAACATAATGAAGCGATCCATTTTCTTCTGCTCTTTGGGCGACGTCGCCCAATCCGGATCAAAACCTGCTTCGGCATCCTCCGCCAAGTTTGGAACCACGCCGCCAACTTTGGCTGCCAGATCAGCAACCACCTCCTCCGGCAGCCGCCGTAGCCCCGAACGACCGGCCAGCAAACGTTCCCAGACTCGCTCGACACCGCAACCCAGCGGAGAAACCAGGCCCATGCCCGTCACGACAACTCGACGACCGTTCATACGCTAAACACCTCAAATCGCTTCATTGAACAACGGTCCTCACTTGTAACGAGCTGCTGCACTGCTCTTCGACAAGTTCGGCCCCAACGCATGGCGCGCCGCAACAAAGGCGTGCCAATCTGCTGCATCAGGCAACGAAGGAATCGTAATCAACTCGCCTTGATCAAAGCCGGCCAATGCCGCGTCGACCATTTCCCCCGCGTCCATCACCATCTCTGCCGGGATAGCATTGGCATCGATCCCCGAGCGCTCCCAGATTTCCGTTCGGGTCGCGCCCGGCAATACGGCTTGTACTTGCACGCCCGACCCACTCAACTCAGCGTTCAAGGACTGGGTCAAACTCAAGACGTAAGCCTTGGTCGCGCTGTAGGTCGCATTGAATCCCTCCGGAAACAGCGCCACTACCGACGCCAGATTAATAATCGAACCACGCCCGGCAGCCGAAAAATTCTGGGCAGCAGCAGAAGCCAAACGCGTGACGGCCACCACATTGAGCTGAATCATCCGCTCCATTAGATCCATATCTGCGCTGGCCAACAATCCATCGGCAGCGATACCGGCATTGTTCAACAACAGACTGATGCTTGAATCGCTGCGCAAGCGCTGCTCGACGTTCAGCAGATCCGCCTTGAGCGTCAGATCCGCCTTCAACACTTCAACCTGCACACCGTGCTCGACGCGCAATCTGCTTGCGGCCGCTTCCAGTCGCTGTACATCGCGAGCAACCAACAACACGTCATAACCACGCGCCGCCAGCCGCTCAGCGTAGATCGCACCGATACCGGACGATGCGCCAGTGATGAGGGCTGTACCTTTGGATTGGACAGAGTTCATAGCTGCACTCCTGGGAGATGCGTCGAGGGGATATTGAGCGCCTGGATTCAGGACACCTCAAGAGACGTTTTTATTATAGGCATAATCCTTGATCAATATGATAGTCATAATTTAATGGGACAAAAATCGCTTTCGCATGACTCCCCTCATAACGAGCAACGAAACATCGACGTGGTGCAGAGCATTTGCAAACTGCTACAAGAGCTGGCTCCGCAGCGCTCGGCCGGCGTCGGGCAATTTTCCGAGCTAATCACCTTTGTCAGGGATCGCCCGGGCCACGACCTGCGTTACGCTATCGATGCCAGCAAAATCGAGCGCGAACCGGGCTGGGTTCCCGAAGAGACGTTCGAAAGCGGACTGCGCAAAACCGTGCAGTGGTACTTGGACAACCTGGAGTGGTGCCAACAGGTCCAGGACGGCAGCTATCAAGGCGAACGCCTGGGTTTCACTGACTTCAAAGATCTGATTGCCTGATCGAGACATTGCTCTAATATGCCCGCTTTTTGGGCAATACCGGCCACGGCCATTACCCGTTCACTATCGCTGGAGAAAACCAATGAATGTAGCCACCACCGACCTGCCCGGTGTTCTGATCATCGAACCCAAGGTATTTGGTGACGAGCGCGGCTTCTTCTATGAAAGCTTCAATGCCAAGGCTTTCGAGAAGGCGACCGGCCTGAACACACAATTTGTACAGGACAATCATTCCCGCTCGCAAAAAGGTGTGCTGCGCGGTTTGCACTACCAGCTTGAAAATACTCAGGGAAAACTGGTGCGGGTCACTGCCGGTGAAGTACTCGACGTCGCAGTGGACATCCGCCGCAGCTCGCCGCATTTCGGCCGTTGGGTTGCGGTGCGTTTGTCGGCTGAAAACCATCGCCAGCTCTGGGTCCCGGAAGGCTTCGCCCACGGTTTCGTGGTGCTGAGCGATTTCGCGGAATTTCTCTACAAAACCACCGACTACTACACGCCATCGGCCGAGCGCTGCATTCGCTGGAATGACCCGACGCTGGCCATCGACTGGCAGCTCAGTGAAGCGCCACAGCTCTCGACCAAGGACCAGGCAGGCAAACTTTTGCTAGAGGCTGATCTGTTCCCGTGAGCGTTCTCGGTCACGGCCACGCATAATGCGCCCGTACCCACAGGCGTTCGACCCCCATGACTGCGCAGACCTCAATGGCGCAATGCCTGGCGTCGTTGCTGTGGCCACTGAAGCACCTGGCCGAGCGTTATTACCGTAGCGAACTGACGGGGCAGAACCGACAGACCCTCGACCTCTATGCCGCCAACCTGTTGGGCACGCTGCATCGCTACGAAGTGCTGCCGCAAATCCTCGGTGATCTGCCTTCTCTGGGAGAACTTTCTGCATTTCGGTATTCAACGAGACTCTGGCGCCTACCGGCGGTATAACCTGTTCGGCCCTTGGTGACGCGGTTAACCGCCACTTACTACGGCCTCGGCTGACTTCTGCACGCTCCTCCCGGCGCCTCTCGACGCTCGGTAACACAGTGGCAAACCTGCAGCGTGGCCACCACAGCCAAGCTGGTTGCGCTTGCGCGCAACGCGCCATGCCTGGCGCAATCGAGTAGGAGGCGGTCTCACAACCGCCGTCCTCTCACACCACCGTACGTACGGTTCCGTATACGGCGGTTCAGGTTATGCGATTAAGCCGGTTTATCGTATCCAGTATTGAGACCAACCCGAGT